>JACQEG010000026.1 GCA_016200665.1 Chloroflexota bacterium
CAGGCCCTCTGGACGCTGCTCCTCGAACAGGTGCCGCCGCTCGCCTTCGCCTTCGTCGCGGGCCTCGTCACGGGCGTCGGCCTGCTCGTCCTCCTGTTGCCCGGGCTTCGCCTGGAGCGCCTCCTCGGCGTCGACGTCCAGGTCAGCCCCGGCCTCGATCCCGTGCTCGTTGCCGCGATGGCCGTCGGCATCGTCCTCGTGGCCCTCGTCGGGCTCGCCGCCGGGCTGTGGCTCGGCCGGCGCGGCACCGCCGTGGCCGCCCTGCGCCGAGGCTTCGAGTGACCCACCCGTTGTCATCGGGATCGCTAGACGCCCGATCGCGGCGCGCCAGCCCGCGTCGCATCACGCCACCGAGAGGAGCCCCCGCATGACCGCCGCCGTCTCGTTCACGAACAGCCCGGCCCGTCCCGGCCGGCCGCGCTTCGGCGAGGGGGCGGTCATCGCCTGCGACAACCTCGTCCGGATCTACAAGATCGCCGACCTCGAGGTCGTGGCGCTGCAGGGGCTGGACCTGCTCGTCGACCCGGGCGAGATCGTGGCGATCGTGGGCGCCTCGGGCAGCGGCAAGTCGACCCTCCTCAACATCCTAGGCGGGCTGGACCAGCCCTCGGCGGGTCGCGCCATCGTGGCCGGCCACGACCTCGGCCAGATGGGCCGCCACGAGCGGACGCTCTACCGCCGCCGGATCGCCGGCGTGATCTGGCAGCAGACCGCGCGCAACCTCCTGCCGTACCTGAGCGCCCGCGAGAACATCGAGCTGCCGATGATCCTCGACGGCGCCAGGGATCGGCGACGCCGGGCCCTCGACCTGCTCGAGCGGGTGGGGCTCAGGGACCGGGCGGGCCACCGGCCCGACCGACTCTCGGGCGGCGAGCAGCAGCGCATCGCGGTCGCGGTCGCGCTGGCAAACGGGCCCGCGGTCCTGCTCGCCGACGAGCCGACCGGCGAGCTCGACAGCGTCACCTCGGCCGAGATCTTCGCCCTCCTCCGCCAGGTGAACTCGGACCTCGGGACGACGATCGTCGTCGTGACTCACGACGCGTTCGTCTCGGAGCAGGTCCGGCGAACGGTCTCGATCCGGGACGGCCGGACCGCCACGGAGACGGTCCGGCGGACGGAGCAGACGGCCGAGGGCGAGCACCGGATCATCTCCGAGGAGTTCGCGGTCCTCGATCGGGCGGGTCGGCTCCAGCTGCCGAAGGCCCACGTCGACGCCCTGTCGCTCAGGGATCGCGTCCGCCTCCGCCTCGAGCCCGATCACGTCGGGGTCTGGCCGGACCGCACCAGCCGGCACGTCGCCGGTGGCGATCCCGGGCCCAGCTCCAGCGCCGGCGCCGTGCCACCGCCCGACCCGGCCGAGGTCATCGACGCGCGCGAGGAGGACGAGCGATGACCGAGCCGATGACCTCGATCGACGCGGCCGCCGCCCTTTCGGCCACCCGGGCCGCCGCCGTCGGCCCGATGGTCGTGACCGAGGGCCTCCGCCGCGAGTTCCGCTCGGGCGACGGCGTCATCGCCGCGCTCGCCGGCGTCTCGCTCCAGATCCCGCGTGGCCAGCTCGTCGCGGTACGCGGGCGCTCCGGCAGCGGCAAGACGACGCTCCTCAGCCTCGTCGGGGGGCTCGACCGGCCGACCGCCGGGCGGGTCGTCGTCGACGGCCTCGAGCTCTCGTCGCTGTCCGATCGCGACCTCGTCGAGGTCCGGCGGCGGACGATCGCGTTCGTCTTCCAGTCGTTCGGCCTGCTGCCGATCCTCACCGCCGCCGAGAACGTCGAGGTGCCGATGCGCCTGATCAAGGCCGAGCCGAAGGCCCGCGACCGTCGCGTCGCGGAGCTGCTCGACATGGTCGGGCTCGGCGAGCGGATGAAGCACCGGCCGCACGAGCTGTCCGGTGGCGAGCAGCAGCGCGTGGCGATCGCCCGGGCCCTCGCCAACCAGCCGAGCCTCCTGCTCGCCGACGAGCCGACCGGCCAGCTGGACCTCGAGACGGGTCACCGGATCATGACCTCGCTGCGTGATGTGGTTCGGCAGGAGCGGATCACCGCGATCGTAGCCACCCACGACCAGGCGATGATCGACGTCGCCGACCGGGTCATCGAGCTCCGGGACGGCCGCGTCATCGACGACTCGGCCGGTCTCGGGCGAGGCGACTGACCGCCCGCTACGCTTCGGGCCGATGGGCCCGCGGTTGCACCGACGACGGATCGAGCACGCCCGCTACGTCGGGCTGCCGCCCGCGCCGGGCGTGTGGCCGAGCCTGCCCGAGCCCCGCCGAGCCCTCCATCGACGGGTGGCCTTCGCCGCGGCAGCGCTGATCGTGCTCGTCGCGGCCACGGTCCTCGGCGCGACGCTGCTTGGCAGCGGCCGATCGGGTTCGGCGAACGCCGCCGATCTCGGGTCGCCGACGGCCGCCGCCTCGACGGCCGACCCAGCCTCGGGCGCGAGCGCGCCAACGAGCCCGATGCCGTCCGCGACGCCGTCGCCCCAGCCGTCGCTGGCCCTGACCGGCTATCGCTGGCCGCTGGACCACGGCCGCATCACGACGGTCTTCGGGCCGGTCGATGGCGGCCTGTTCGTCGTCGACGGGCGGCCGTTCCACGATGGGCTCGACATCGCGAGCTACTGCGGCGATCACATCGTCGCGGCCCACGACGGCACGGTCATCGCGAGCGGCCGACGGGTCGTCGACTGGCTCGGCTGGGTCGGCGACATCGCCGGCTACGAGGCCCGGCTGGACGCGAAGAACCTGTGGGGCTCGCTCGCCGTGATGATCGTCACCGACGACGGCAACGGCTATCGCAGCGTCTACGTCCACCTGTTCAAGTCGCTCGTGACCGTCGGGCAGCACGTGCAGGCCGGCGATGTCATCGGCTGGGAGGGCCGGACCGGCGACGCCACCGGCTGCCACCTCCACTACTCGATCTACAGCCCGTCCGACCCTGCCCGCTTCGAGACCGATCCGGCGCGCGTCGCAAAGCTCCTGCTGCCGGCCCAGGAGATTGCTCGGATCGACCCGTTCACGGTCCTGCCCCCGATGTCGAGCACGAAGCTCACCTGGGGCTGGGCCGCGCAGCCCTCGCCGTCGCTCGCCCCCGCGCCCTGATCCCGTGCCCCCGCCGGGCTCCCTGGCCTCCGGCCGCCCTGGCGCGTTTCTGCCATCTACCAAGTGGGTTGGTACGGGGCCATGGTCGAGGCCTCGCCCGGGCCCCGCTCAGCCCGGGCCACACTCGCGACGACACGATGGCGAGCCCGGACCCTCCCCGCGCCCTGTCTGACACCAACCACCTTGGTAGCTGGCGAACGAAGGCGGATTCGCCGCCCGCATGTCCCTGGGCTACGCCGTGCGCCGGTAGCGCCTTGCGATGAGTGCATATGGCGGGATCCGCGCCAGCGCCTCGTCGAGCTCGAGCCGGCCGCCGTCGCGGGTCTCGATCGCCAGCGCCTCGCCCACGGACGGGCGCGCATCCACGATCGCGAGGTCGATCGCGGTCTGGCCCGGCTCGGGGGTCCCGAGCGCGGCGACGTCGGCGCTCGGAAAAGCGCCGGCGGCGTAGGTCGTCCGGAGCTCGGCCTCCGAGCGCCAGCTCGGGCGACGCAGCAGGATGCGGCGCCATGCGTCTGCCACGACCGGCGCCACCCGCCCGTCGCCGGCGATCAGGCCGCTCGCGGCGACGTCGTCGCCGCGGGCCCAGCGGGCTGCCTGGTGGAGGAGCGCGTACTCGTCGAGGTCGGCATAGCCGGCGAGGCGCTCGGCCGGTGAATCGGCGCCGAAGAGCGCGGTGATCGACGGGGCGAAGACCTCCGCGAGATCCAGGTCGATCGCCCGGACCGTGCGGTGGAAGTAGACCTGCTGGTAGAGCAGCATCCGGGCGTTGAGGAAGCCCTCGAGCGCGGTGACGCCGGGCTCGTACAGCGTCAGCCCGCGCTCGGAGATGAAGGCGTAGCGCCGCAGCCGCTCCACGTCGATCCCGACCCGCACCCCCGTGAAGAACGCGTCGCGCCGGACGTAGTCGAGGTTGTCGACCGTGAAGACGCCCGAGAGCAGCGGCTGGAGCAGGCGAACCCAGCCCGGCATCGAGTCGTCGCGGAGCGCCGGCTTCGAGATGAGGAAGGACACCCAGCGCGGATCGATCCGCTCGCTCGAGGCGAAGGCATCGCGCTCGGGGACCGCGCCCGGCGCCCGCCGCAGCCCGCCGATGAGCGAGCCGAGCTCGCGCTCGATGATCAGCTGGCCGAGGTCCTCGTGCGACAGCGCCTTCACGCCCGGGCGGCGCGTGTCGGCGGGGGCGGGGAAGGCGGCGAGGACGCGCTCGTCGAAGAAGTGCGCGAACGGCCCATGGCCGACGTCGTGGAGGAGCCCGGCGACGCGCAGCGTCTCGACGACGAGGCCCTCTGAGGGCACCGCCTCACCGGGGGCGAGGGCCGCCAGGGAGGCCCGCAGCGAGGGGTAGAGGGAGCGGGCCCACAGGCCGGCCTCGTGCATGACCCCGAGGCCGTGGGTGAAGCGGGAGTGCTCCGCGGTCGGGAACACCCAGCGCGCGCTCTGGAGCTGGCTGATCCGCCGGAGCCGCTGCAGCCACGCCGTGTCGAGAAGGTCGTCCTCGGCGACGCCCTCGTCCGGCAGGCCAGCCGCCGCGAGCTCCGCTGCCGAGCGGCGCTTCGTCAGCTCGACGTAGCCATGGATCGGGTCGCTGATGAGGTTGACCGCGGAGAACGGGTGGCGAGCCACGGGCCGATCAGCTCGCTGCCGGGACGTCGGCGTAGCGCGCGGCCGCGCGGCGCAGCCGGCGCGCGACGTCGGCCCGGAGGTCGGCCGGCGAGAGGACCTCGACGTCGTCGCCCCACTCCAGGATCCAGAGCCGGATCTCGATCGGCCCGCTGACCGTGGTGGACCACAGGAGCGACCCGTCGGACTGGCGCTCGGTCCGCTGCCCGGCGTGCCAGCGGGTCTCCAGCACGCGGTCGGCCACCGCGGCCGAGAACCGCAGCTTGACGTCGATCGGCGCCTGGTCCGCGATGATGTCCCAGCCGCGTCGGAGGTCCGCCTCGAGGCTCGCCGCCTCGGGCCGCTCGAACGACCGGGGGCTGACGCTGACCGATCGGATGCGCTCGATCTTGAATGTCCGCATCGCATCCCGATCCTCGTCCCAGCCGATCAGGTACAGCGCGTGGGTCTGGAGCGAGGGCTCGATGAGCCACGGTCGGACCGTCCGGCGGCTGACTTCGCCGGCGCGGCCCTCGTAGGCCGCGCCCTCGTACTCGATCTCGACGACCCGCCGGTCGGCCCAGGCGCGGGTGAGCAGCCGGAGCCGCTCGATGAAGTCGGGATCGAGGGGCGCCCGCTGCAGGACGTCGAGGCTCCGTGCGACGTGCTCCCGCAGGGATCCGGGCAACCCGGCCTGGAGCTTCTCGAACGCCGAGCCGAGGTCGGGGTCGTACTTGTCGGCATAGCGAACCATGAGCCGGGCAGCGAGGAACACCGCCATCGCCTCGGGGAGGGTCAGCTGCAGCGGCGGCAGGAACGCATCGGCGGCCATGCCCCATCGGCCGTCCTCGGCCCACACCGGCAGCCCGACCTCGCTCTCGAGGGCGTGGAGGTCGCGGTAGACGTTCCGGACGGACATCCCGAGCCGCTCAGCGATGTCCCTGGGGTGCATCCCGTCCGGGTGCGCGGCGAGCAGGCCCGCGACCCGCATCAGGCGCGCCGCGCGATCGCGCTTGCCCCCGATCCGCTCCTCACCATCCAACGCCACGGGGGCGAGCATAGCGACCCGCCCTGCCAGCGACCCGCCCCTGCCCCGGACGCAGGTACGGGGTCGCCCGGTACCGACGGGCCATACCGCACCACACCGCCCCGGACCGACCATCGCCGCACCGAACCGGCCCGGGATCTGCCCGGGCGGGCCACCGGTCGCAGGCGAGCTGGCGCCCCGAACCTTCGATGGCCGATCCCGACGCGCGTGACACCGGTGCTGGCGGGACCCTCGCGGACTTCCCGGCCCGCTCGATCTACCGCGCCCTGCTCGTCCGAGGCCTCGAGCCCGCCGAGGCGGCGAATCTCACCGCCTTCCTGGCCGGGCTTCCGAGCCGCGGCGTCCACTGGACCATCCCGGAGATCGAGGCGATCGTGCGCCGCCGATCGGCGCAGGTCGCGGTCGCCGAGCGCGACCCCGATGACCTGCCCGGTCCCGTTCAGCTGACCTGGCAGCTCTCCTGATCATCGGCGCCCGGCCCCGGCCGAGCGCCCCGAACCGAACCATCCCGGCGACCGGGTCCTCCTCCCCCGGATCGCGACCTCGACCGAGACGGCGCCCGACTCCTCCGGACGCCGTCTCGGGCTGTCCGGGGCTGGCTACCATCGAGCCGTGGAGGGAACCGCACCGCGACCGGTCATCGGGTTCCTGAGCGATTTCGGCTCGGACTCGGCGGCGGCCATCTGCCGTGGGGTCATCCTGTCGATCGCGCGCGATGCCCAGATCGTCGACATCGATCACGGCGTTCGGAAGTTCGCCATCGGTGACGGCGCGTTCCTGCTGTGGGCCGCGCTGCCGTGGCTGCCGGTCGGCGTCCACCTCGCCGTCGTCGATCCGGGCGTCGGCACGGCCCGCCGGCCGATCGCGTTGCTCGTGGCGCGGGGCGACATCCTCGTCGGGCCGGACAACGGCCTGCTCATGCCGGCCGCGGACCGGCTCGGTGGCATCGTCGCGGCGCGGGCACTGGAGAATCCCGCGCTCATGCTCCAGCAGCGCTCCCCCACCTTCCACGGACGGGACGTCTTCGCGCCGGTCGCGGCCCATCTCTCGTCCGGCGTTGCCTTCGAGGCCGTCGGCTCGCCGGTCGACCCCGAAGCTCTCGTCCAGCGCCGCTTCGCGGCCGCGCAGCGCTCCGACCACGACCTCGTC
>JACQEG010000126.1 GCA_016200665.1 Chloroflexota bacterium
ACCCGAGGCGTTCGGGTCGGTGACGGTGACCGAAGCCAGGGTCACGTTGCCGGTGTTCGTCGCGGTGATCGTGTAGTGGATGACGTCACCGACCGCGCTGTAGCTCGACTCGGTGGCCGTCTTGGTGATGCTCAGCGAGGGTGCCGGCGTCTCGCTGTTCGAGAACGTGCAGGTCCAGTTCTCGCCTTCCTTCATCGTGATGTCGACACCGCTCGCGCCGTTGTCGGCGGTCGAGCCGCCGTTGGCGGTCGTGACGGAGCAGTCGTACCCGGTGAAGTCCCAGCCCGAGGGCACGGACTCGGCGACGGTGTAGGTCGTGAACGAGGTGATGCCGGAGAAGACCTTCGTATTCGCGGACGTCCCGTCATCGACCAGGCTGAAGTTGGACAGCGGAGCCGGCGACGCGGTGAACGCGAACGACGTCGGGCCGTTCGGGGTCGCGTCCTTGATGATCGTGATCGAGCCCGGGAAGATGACGGCGTCGGCCGACAGCGAGCGATCCTGGTTGCCGCCCGCGCCATCGAGGTCGATGAGGCGCATGTGGTACGGCGAGCCGGGGATCGCGACCGCGGAGTTGTCCGCGCCCCAGTCGTGGCGGTCGGAGATGTGCCCGCCCCAGGCAAGCACCGGATTGGCGACGGCCGTCGTGAAGGTGATCGCGATGTCGGCCGACTTGTCACCGGCGAACCCGCTGCCGTTCGGATACGTGTACGCGCTGACGCCCGTGATCGTCCCACCGAACAGCGTGAAGTTGCCCGCGATGGGCGTGATCCCGGCCCCCGTCACCTGTGGATCGGCCGGGATGGCGAAGGTCGTCGAGCCGGAGCAACCGGACACGCCCAGACAGGGATCGGCGTCTGCGACGGTTCGGTTCCAGGTCGTCAGGTAGTCGATCGCGTGCTTGCCGGACTTCGTCGTGTCCCACTCGATGATGACCGTGTGGCTCGACGAGGTGTCGAGGTTGTCGAACTTCATCCGGTACGGGATGGAGTCGCCCTCGAGGTAGACCGACTTGCTGGCACCGAGGTTGCCGTTCACCCACTCGGTGGCGCTCGTGGCGCAGCCGTTCGTGTGCGGTGATGGCGCCGGATCGTTGGCGCACTGGTCGAGGTCGGCGGACGGATTGGCTGCGGCCGCCGGGGGGACACCGAACGGCGTCACGAGCATGGTCGACGCCAGGAACGATGCCTGGACGACGGCCGTCAGGGCCTTCACGGCCCCATTGCGGCTGAACCGCGCTGGTTTCATCGAGCGATACCCTCCCCCGTTGGATGGCGTGGACCGACACGCTCGTGGGGAGGACGCGGGGTAGCTGGATACTCCTGAGGGCCCCCGCGCCTCGGACGAGCATTCCAAACAGCCCGAGCTTCGATGGGGCCCCCGGCCGACCCTTCCCCCTTCGCTTCGGGTCGGCACTCCCTGTGCACAACGCGACCGTGATCCCGCAAAGCGCCCTGCGGCCACGGCCTCGACGGCTCGGACTCCAGATAGTGGGAGGGCCCGACCGCACCGTCAATATGCCGACGCGACTTTGCAGCACCCTCCGGTGCCGGACCGCACCTCGCCGCCGCGAACCACCCCGGGCCTGACCACGATCCGGCCAGCCGGGCGGCGGCTCGGGTTCGGCTCAGGTCGTGGTCCGGGTGCCACCGCGCGCCGCAGGATGTCGAGGACCTCGTTCTGGCCGTCGAGGATCTTCACCTGCTGCTTGGCCAGCTCGTGCAGCGCCACGAGCGTCGCGTGATCGGCCATCGCCCGGGCATCGCTCGCGGCCTGTGCCCGGTTGGCGCTGACCTGGAGCGAGATCATGATCGAGAGCTGCGGCAGGTTGAGCAGCGTCAGCAGCAGTGGCCAGGGCGTTCGATCGAAGCCGACGACGTTGCCGGCGAAGAGCCAGACGACGATCCCGGTCGTGATGCCGACGAACAGGTACATCGAGCCGATCAGCCGGTTGACGACGTCGGCGACGCGTTCGAGCGGACCTTCGCCGCGAACCTCCCGCGACGTGACGAGCCGCGGCGCGTGCTCGTGCGGCGCCTGTCGGGCGCTCTCCATCTCGGCCTTCAACGAGTCCCGATCGATCGACGGCATGCCGCTCTCCTCGACTCCGCGCGCGACGGGTGCCCTCCGCACTGCGCGCTCGGAGCCACATGATGCCTGCCCTGTGCGACGATCCACGGCGTGTGGACGCTGGAGCTCTCGCCCATCGAGCTCGTCGTCCGGGCGACGGTCGTCTACGTGGTCTTCCTCGCGGCGCTGCGGCTGTCCGGCAAGCGCGAGCTGGGCCAGTTCACGGTCTTCGACCTGGCCCTCGTGCTCCTCGCGTCGAACGCCCTGCAGCCGGCGATCACCGGGCCCGACGCTTCCCTCCCCGGCGCGCTCATCATCCTCGCGACGCTGTTTGCGCTGAACCGGACCGCCGCCTACGCCCGCGGCCACTCGCCGGCGGTCCGACGCCTGCTCGATCCGACCCCGACCGTGGTCGCCCGCGATGGCCAGTGGCTGCCCGAAGCCATCCGGGCCGAGGGCCTGGACGCGGACGATCTCGCCGCGGCGCTCCGGGAGTACGGCCTCGAGACGATCGACGAGGTCAGGCTGGCCGTCCTCGAGCACGACGGCTCGATCAGCGTCGTGCCGCGCCAGGGGCCCCGCGTCTGGATGCGCACCCGCCGGCGTCGGTACCGCCGCCACGGGCCGGGCCAGGCGTGAGCACCCGTCGGTCCGGCGGCATTCTCCTCTACCGCCGCCTCGGCAGCGGGCTGGAGGTCCTGCTCGCGCATCCGGGTGGCCCGTTCTTCGCCAGGAAGGACGCCGGCTGCTGGACGATCCCGAAAGGCCAGCCCGACGACGAGGACGACCTGTGGCGGGTGGCCGAGCGCGAGTTCGGCGAGGAGACCGGCCACCGGCTCGCCGACGTCCGGCTCGACGGTGCCGAGCCCATCGAGCTCGGAACGGTCGTGCTCGGGAGCGGCAAGGTCGTTCACGGCTGGGCCGTCGAGGGCGACCTCGACCCGGCGGCGGTCGTGTCGAACGACTTCGAGGTCGAGTGGCCGCCACGGTCCGGCCACCGCCAGCGGTATCCGGAGATCGACCGCGTCGCGTGGCTGGCGCCGCCGGAGGCGCGACGACGGATCCACCCGGCCCAGGCCGCGTTCCTCGACCGCCTCGACGCCGAGCTTGCACCGTGACCCGGCTGCGCTGGGGGGCCGTGCTCGTTCCGACCGCCGTCGTCGTCACGATCGAGGCGCTCAGCGACCTCGTCCTCGATCAGGCGGTGCCGTTCCCGTTCGACACGATCTTCGTCGGCTTCGTCGTCCTCATCGCCGGGCTCGTCATGTCGGCCGTGGCCTTCCGGCTGGTCCAGCGGCTCGAGCGCCAGCTGCGCGAGCGAAACGCCGAGCTCGAGGCCCGCGCCGCGACCGCCCGCACCCTCCACGCGATGACGGTCGCGATCACCGCCGTCACGGACCTGCACGAGGTCCTGGGCGCGACCGCGATCAACGCCCGGACGCTGCTCGGCGCCGAGGTGGCGTGGCTGATCCTGGCCTCGCCCGACGGCGCGGATCGCCTGGCCGCGACGAGCGGACCGGACGGCGCGTTCGATCCGAGCGGCGGCCAGGCCGACACGGACGCGCGGCGATTCGTCAGGGCCGGGCGCGCGGCTGTCTTCCTCGCCGCGCCGCTGCAACGCGGCGCCGAGACGATCGGGGCGCTGGCCGTCGGCACGTCGGCGCCACGAACCTACGACGTCGAGGACCTCGAGACGCTGTCGTCGCTCGCGAACCAGACCGCGATCGCGATCGAGAACGACCGCCTGCAACGCGAGCTCCGGGCCCTCGCCGTCTCGAGCGAGCGGGAGCGAATCGCCCGCGAGATGCACGACGGGCTGGCGCAGGTCCTCGGCTACGTCAACACGAAGTCGCAGGCGGTCGAGGCGCTGCTCGAGCGCGGCCAGGTGCCGGAGGCTCGCAGCCAGATGGCCGAGCTCGCGAGCGCGGCCCGATCGATCTACGTCGACGTCCGCGAAGCCATCCTCGGCCTCAGCACGCCGCTCGGCGGGACTGCCGCGACGCCCGAGAGCACGCTCGCGACGGCGCTGACCGCCTACGCCCGGCGCTTCGGTGAGGCGTCGAAGCTGGCCGTCTCGGTCGAGGCGGCACCGGCCGGCGTCGGGGACGCGCTCCGGCCGGAGGTCGTCGCGAACCTCATGAAGATCGTCCAGGAAGCGCTGACGAATGTCCGCAAGCATGCGGTCGCCCAGCGTGTCGTCGTCCGGGTCGCCGAGGAGCAGGGGGTGGTCACGGTCACCGTCGAGGACGACGGCCAGGGCTTCGATCCGGCCGGTGACCCGAGCCCGTCGGACTGGCCCCATTTCGGTCGGGAGACCATCCGCCAGCGGGCCGAGGCCATCGGCGCGACGGCGACATGGGACTCTGCACCGGGGCACGGCACCCGGTTCCGGGTCGTCGTGCCGGCGGCCTGACGTGCGGGTCCTCCTTGCCGACGACCACCCGCTATTCCGCGACGGCATCGCCTCCCTGCTCAGGAGCTGGGGGCACGAGGTCGTCGGGCAGGCGGGCACCGCCGACGAGGCCGTCCGGCTCTGCTCCGACCGCCGGCCGGACCTCGTCCTCATGGACGTCCGGATGCCCGGCTCAGGCCTCTCCGCGACCCGGGCGATCACGGCCGCGGCGGCCGAGACCGGCGCCACGACGGCCATCGTCATGCTGACCGCCAGCGAGGACGAGGACGACCTGTTCGAGGCGATCAAGGCCGGCGCCCAGGGCTACCTCCTCAAGAATCTCGAGTCGTCGCAGTTCCGGGCGATGCTCGAGGCGGTCGAGCGCGGCGAGGCGGCGATCACCCCGGCGACGGCGGTCCGCATCCTTGAGGAGTACCGGCACGGCGACCGCGGCGACAACCAGCCGGTTGGGGCGCGAGGCGGAGCGGGCGGGCCGGAGGCGGGTGCGGCAGCCGGTGGGCCGGATCGCCTCACCGATCGCGAGCTCGAGGTCCTGGGCCTCGTGACCGCCGGCCTCCGGAACAAGGAGATCGCGGCACGGCTCCAGGTCAGCGAGAACACCGCGAAGTTCCACCTCCGGAACATCCTCGAGAAGCTCCATGCCGGCAGCCGCACCGAGCTCGCCGCCCGGGCGGTTCGCGAAGGCCTCGTGCCGCCCGACCCGGCCGACGCGAAGGCCGAGCACTAGCCATTCGGCCCGGGCCGAACGGCCCTGTCCGGCCACCCAGTCGAGCAGCCATCCGCCCCATCCCGACGCGTATTCCGGCTGCCGCCGCTGCGGCCCAGCATCGGTGCGACGCAGGAGGTCGGGATGGGCTATCGCATCGACATCGACGCCGCGAACTGCATCAACTGCGGGATCTGCATGGACACGTGTCCCGTGCAGGCGCTCGACATGTCGCGGCCGAGCCGGCCGGGCGTCGAGGCGACTCGCGGCGGCCTGCCCCTGCCCTGGATGATGGAGCACCCCGTCCAGGTCGGCGAGTGCATCGGCTGCAGCATCTGCATTCGCGAGTGCCCGGTCGACGTGATGACGCTGTCCACGCAGCCCGACGCCACGCCGCTGGCCCCGCGCCAGGGCCCGATCCATCGGCCGCCGGCCGAGCACCCGGGCACCGGCTGGATCCCGCTCTCGACGGCGACGCGAGAGGCGCTCAGGCCGACCAAGGTCTCGCCGTTCGACGGCCTGGACCAGCCGGCCTGGCAGACCCGCGAGCGTCCCCAGAACTGGCAGGTGTGGCGGTCGATGCGCCCGCTGGACACGGTCGAGCCGATCGCCCCCTGCCAGGCCGGCTGCCCCGCCGGCACCGACGCCGGACGGTATGTCGGCCTCCTCGCCCAGGGCCGGTACGACGAGGCCTACGGCGTCGCGGCCGAGGTCAATCCGTTCGCGTCGGTGTGCGGCTTCATCTGCACGGCCCCATGCGAGGCGGTCTGCCGTCGCGGCACCCTCGACGAGCCGATCGCCATCCGGACCCTCAAGCGGTTCGCCGCCGAGCAGGGCCACCTGCCGGCGATCCCGAAGCCGGCCGTCCGGCGCCCACAGCGGGTCGCGATCGTCGGTGGCGGCCCGGCCGGGATGTCGGCGGCGTACTACCTGGCCCGTCTCGGCTACGGCGTGACCGTGTTCGAGGCGATGCCGGTGCCGGGCGGGATGATGGCGATCGGCATCCCGGATTACCGCCTCCCGCGCGAGACGCTGCGGGCGGACATCGACCGGATCATCGACCTCGGCGTCGAGCTCCGGCTCGACAGCGCGATGGGACGTGACTTCCAGCTGTCCGATCTCGAGCGCGAGGGCTTCAAGGCGGTCTTCCTGTCGACGGGAGCGCCGCGCAGCCGCCGTCTCGGCGTCACCGGCGACGACCTCCGGGGTGTCGTGCCCGCGACGGTCTTCCTGAAGCAGGTCAACCTCGGCGAGGCCGTCACGCTCCACGGCGAGGTCGTCGTGGTCGGCGGTGGCAGCACGGCGATGGATGCCGCGCGGTCCGCCATCCGGCGCGGCGCGTCGCACGTGACCGTCCTCTATCGCCGGGGCCGGGCCGAGATGCCCGCCCAGCACGAGGAGGTCGAAGCAGCCGAGCACGAGGGCATCCGTGTCGAGACCGGCACGATCGTGACCGAGGTCATCGGCCGCGATGGCCGCGTCGCTGCCGTCCGGACCATGCGCCAGGCCCCGCCGCCCGCAACCGCCACGGCCGGTGCCGCGGGCTCCCGCACCGCCTGGCTGCCCGTCGAGGGCAGCGAGGCCGAGCTCGCGACGACGACGATCCTCGTGGCCATCGGCGAGGAGCCCGACCCGTCGATCCTGCCGCCGGGCACCGGCATCGAGGTCAGCGCCTGGGCCGGGATCGTCGCCGATCCGCGGACCTCGGCGACCGGCCGGGCCGGGGTCTTCGCCGGCGGCGACGTCGTGTCGGGACCCAAGACCATCATCGACGCCGTGGCCTCCGGCCGGCGAGCGGCCGGGGCGATGCACGAGTTCCTCTCCGGCGCGGCGAACGGCGAGGCCGAGATCCTGCGCACCGTCCGGTATCGGACCCCTGCCGAACCGCAGCTCGACCTCGATCTCGCCGAGCGGCCGCGGGCCCGAACCGCGCTGCCGGTGCTCGACCCGGCCACGCTCGCCACCCGCCATCCCGGCTTCGACGAAGCCGCGGCCCGGGCCGAGGCCGGCCGCTGCTTCCGGTGCGACGCGATCTACGCCTGTCCCACGGTCGAGGTGGTCGCGGGTCGAGGACCCGCCGACGGACCGGGCCGCCATGCCACCCCGGCCGGCGCACCGCCGGCCCCCGGCCAGCACCAGGTTGAGAGCCCCGCAGGAGGAGCGTGATGACGCCTGAACAGGTCCCCGGATTCTTCGACTTCGGCGAGACCTTCGTCGAGGGCACGATCGCCGCGGCGCTCGTCGCGCTGTGGCTGCTCGCCTTCGCGCTGCACATCGCCAGGCCGTACATGGTGGCCAACCTCCACAAGTTCACGCTCCGCCTCGGGGCCGACCTGTGGTGGATCCTCTACGTCGCCCTGCGCGACCTGCTGACGCTGAACCTGTTCATCGGTGGATTCATCTTCTTCTACCCGGACGTGGTGTCCGGCCAGGACCTGCCGATCACCGGCGGGCTGGCCGCCGTCTGCGCCTTCGCGGTCGTCGTGATCAAGCTCATGCGGCCGGGCGATGAGGCGCGCTGGTATCGCTACCAGGCGATCCTGCTCGCCCTGGGCGCGACGCTCTACATCGTGCCGTACATCCTCGGGGTCCAGCTGACGAACATCGACGACCCGACCGCGCAGTCGCTCGCAAGCTCACTCGTGAGCTCGCAGAACCTCGGGCTCGCGATGCCCCTGTGCTACCTCTCCGGCTTCCTCGCCGGCGCCCTCGGCCTCGTGGCCGTCGTCTACAACCTGCGGCAGGCCGGCAACCGGCCGGTCCGCGGCCAGGCATAGGAGGCCCGCGATGACTGGCGACGAACTCGCCCAGGCCCTGACCTCGGGCGGCTCGGCGTGGATGGTCTTCTCGGTGGCCGGCGCACTGCCGCTGCTGTGGGCCTTCGCGCTGAGCATGCACTTCGCGCGGCCCTACATCATTCGCTTCCTCGGCACGCTGACGCTGCGCTTCGGCGCCGACGTGTGGTGGCTCAGCTACGTGCTGATGCGAGATGCGCTTCTGCTCATCGTGTTCACCCTGAGCACGATCTTCCTGATGCCGAACCTGTACATCGGCCTCGGCCTGCCACTCACCGCGCCACTCGCGACGGTCGTCCTGTTCTGGGCCCTCATCGTGAAGCTCACGCGGGACGTGGACGACAACCCGTCGGCGTTCCGGGTCTTCTCGATCCTGCTCGTGGTGGCCTCGGTCCTGTACATCGTGCCCCAGGTCTACGGCCTCGAGTCGGCCGACCAGGTCGACGCGCTGTCCGGGGTCGGGCTCGACTGGACGCCGGACTTCCTGTCGGCGGCCAACCCCGACGCCGGGACCGTCAGCTCCCTCGCCTGGCCGATCCTCGGGACGAGCCTGGCGCTCTTCGCCGCGAGCGCGGCCTACCTGTTCGGCCGCTTCATGCTGGCGCTCGGCCGACCCGATCCCGGCCAGGACGCGAGTGCCATGACGGGGGCGCCGTCCACCGCCGACTGACCTCACCGCCAGGCGCTCGATCAGATGGCGCGTGGCACCCGCCTTCGCGGTCCCCTCCCGTCCCTCGGCCGCCGGCCCTCCCGCCGGCGGCCGACTCCGTCTTGGTAGCCTTCGGGCGATGACCAGGCGGGCGGGCCTTCGCCCCGCTGCGGCGGCGCGTGATGCCGCCGCGGCGCTGCGCCGGCTGGCGTCGGCCGCGATCGATCCGACGCCTCCAGGCGGTCGCGAGCTCGTTGCCGTGGTCGGCCTCGCGCTCGCCCTGTTCGCGATCACTGCGACGGTCGTGGCGTGGCTGTACTGGAACGGCGGCTACGGGCCGCACGGCGAGGGCCTCGACGTCGGCGAGTACCGGCGGTATGCGGCTCAGATGCTTGCCGGCCGGCTGCCGTACCGCGACATCCGCATCGAGTACCCGCCGCTCTTCCTGCCCTTCGCACTGCTGCCGCTCATCCTCACGGCCGGCGGCACGGGCCAGCAGGCGTACGACGGGGCCCTCGCCGCGGTCGTGGTCGTGGCCGGCCTTGGACTCGTGGCGACGACGGGATGGATCCTCCGGGCGCTCGGGGCGACGCGGCAGCACCTCACGCTGGCGATGCTCGCGCTCGGTCTCGCGCCCCTCGCGGTGGGGCCGATGCTCATCGTCCGCTACGACGTCTGGCCGGCGCTGCTGACGGCCGTGAGCCTGGCCCTGTTCCTCGGCCGCCGGTACGGCCTCAGCGCCGTGGTCCTGGCGCTGGCGATGCTGGCCAAGGTCTACCCGATCCTGCTCGTGCCGCTGCTGGTCATCGAGCTCGGCCGTCGATCGGGGCTCCGGGCCGTCGCGGCGTATGGCCTGACGATGACCGCGACGATCGCGCTCGTCGCCGGGCCGTTCCTGGTCGTGGCGCGCTCGGGACTCCTCCGGGCGCTGTCGGCGCAGCTGGCGCGGCCGCTCGAGATCGGCTCGGTCGGCGGCAGCGGGCTGACCGGTCTCCACGTCGTGTTCGGCACGCCCCTGACCATCGTCGCGAGCTACGGCAGCCGCAACCTCGCGGGCGAGGCGGCGCACCTGCTCGCCTTGGCGTCGAGCGTCGTGTTCGTCCTCGTCGCGCTCGCGATCTGGGCCTGGGCATGGCGCCGGCCGCCGACCACGGAGCGGCTCGTACGGACGATCGCCGGCGTGACGCTGGCCTACGTCGCATTCGGCAAGGTGCTCTCGCCGCAGTACCTGATCTGGCTCCTGCCGCTCGTCCCGCTGATCCCGGGGCGACGCGGCGTCGCCGCCACGCTGGCCCTGCTCGCCGCGCTGGCCCTGACCCAGGTCCTGTTCCCGGCCACGCAGTTCGCGGCACTCGTCCGGATCGACCCGGTCCTCGTGGCGGTGCTCGTCGCGCGCAACGGCCTGCTGCTCGTGCTGCTCGCCGTCATCCTGCTGCCCGGGCTTGGCCGGCGCGCCGCTCCGGAGCCGGACGCCGCGCCTGCCTGAGGCGCGCTCCGGGCGGACATGGGAGCATGGGCATTCGTCCGAACCGGAAGAAGGAGCCCAGGACCGATGGCCGAGGTTCGACATGCGAGCGTCGTCTGGAACGGCGGCCTGACCGACGGGTCGGGCATGATCACCTACGTCTCGAGCGGCGTCGTGGCGCGCCTGCCGGTGACGTGGGCCTCGCGGACGAGCGCCCACGACGGCAAGACGAGCCCGGAGGAGCTGCTCGCCGCCGCCCATGCCAGCTGCTTCTCGATGGCCCTGTCGTCACGCCTCGCCAAGAACGGCACGCCCGCGACCCAGCTGGACGTCAAGGCCGAGGTCACCTTCGACAATGCCTCGGGCGGCTGGAAGGTCACGACCTCGCGGATCACGGTCAGCGGCGACGTGCCGGGCATCGACGCGGCGACGTTCGAGCGGCTGGCCGAGGACGCCAAGGACAACTGCCCGATCTCGCAGGCCCTGAAGGGCAACGTGGAGCTGCTCGTCAGCGCCTCGCTGCGCAGCGCCTGATCTTCGGCAGCGGCGGGCGGCGCGCGGCCGGCGGCGCGCGGCCGATGAGCCAGCCGGTCTAGGATCAGCGGGACGTCCCAGGGATCGGAGGGAGGTTCGATGAACGACCAAGGCCCGATCCGGGTCTACGGCTGGAACTGGGGCCGCGACGAGGACCGCCGTCCACAGGTCCCGTGGATCGGCGTCTTCCTGGTCATTCTCGGTGGCCTGCTCGTCCTGAAGCAGATCCCCCAGTACAACAACGTCGGCGACGTCGTCGTCCTCGCGGCGGGCCTGGCCTTCCTCGTCGTCTGGCTGTTCCGCCGCTCGACGTTCTCGCTGTACGCCGGCGCGCTGCTCACCGCCGCCTCGGTGCCGGGCGTCGTCGAGGGCCTCAACTACACGACCGTCGCGGGCTTCGGCTCGGTCTGCTACGGCGTGGCGTTCCTGTTCATCGCGGCGGTCCGCGCCGCCAGCCGCGGGGGCTGGGGCTGGCAGCTGGTGCTGGGCATCGTGCTCGTCGCGCTGGGCTCGTCCGAGATGGCCCTGCCGGACCTGGCCGACGTCACCCTGCCGTTGCTGCTGATCGTCCTCGGGGTGGTGCTGCTGACGCGACGGCGATAGCGACGGCGCTGGCGAGGGAGCTGGCGAGGGAGCTGGCGACCGCCCGGATCGCCTCGGTCAGGCCCGAGCCCCCGTGCCGGTCGCGGCCGGGACGGCGCTCGTGATGGTGTCGATCGCGGAGGCGAGGCGCTCGACGATCGTCGCGAGCTCGGCGTCGGTCACGACGAAGGGCGGCCCGAGCACGATGGCGTCGCCGTTCGTGCCGTCCGCCATGCCGGTCCCGGAGTAGACCAGGAGGCCGTTGGCGCGGGCCTCGCGGACGATCAGCTCGGCGACCCGGCCCGTCCGCGGGAACGGCTCGCGGGTGCCGCGGTCGGCGACCAGCTCGAGGCCCGCGAACAGGCCGGTGACGCGGATCTCGCCGACGTGGCGGTGATCGCCGAGGGCCATGGCGAGCAGCGCCTGCAGGCGCTCGCCCTTGCTGGCGCTCGCCTCGAGGAGGGCCTCGTCCTCGAGGATCCGGAGCACCTCGCCTGCGACCGCCGCGCCGACGACGTGGTGCGAGTACGTGAAGCCGTGGACGAACCCGCCACCGTCGACGATCGCGTCGTGGACCTCGCCCGACGCCGCGGCGAATCCGAACGGCGTGTAGCCGGACGTCGAGCCCTTGGCCGCGACGAGGACGTCCGGCCGGACCCCGGCGTGG
>JACQEG010000127.1 GCA_016200665.1 Chloroflexota bacterium
ACGCCGAGCAGCTCCAGGATCGTCCCGACGATTCCCGCGACGAACAGCGTGACCGCGACGATCGCGAGGAACAGGAGGACCGGCGACGGTCCGGCGTAGGGCTCGTCTGCGGCCCGTCGCTCGATCGCCTGTGATCCGCCGAGGAGGACCAGCCCGGCCGAGAGGAGGCCGAAGCCGACCAGCAGGAGCGCCCCGGCGGCGAGGCCCGTGCCGCTCAGCAACCCGACGAGGACGAGGGCGACGCCGACGATCGTGCCGAGCCAGCCGCCGACGAACAGGGCGGGAGCCTGGCGGTCCTCCAGCGCGAATCGGAACAGGCCGGGGGCGCGCGCAGGGCGCGCGGCGATGGGGCCGGGGAGGGTCGGTGTGGGCTCCGGTGCCGGCGCGACCGGCCCGGTCAACGCTCGGACGCGCCGTCCGCCGCGCGCGACGTGCCGCGCACCGAGGTCCGGAAGCGCGCGCCGATGGGCTCCTCGTCACCCGCCGGCAGGGCCTCCCGCGAGGGCAGGCTCACGATCGGGGCGGCCGCCGAGGCGGCGATCGCGTCGTGGCGCTCGAAGTCACGGCCGCACCAGGCGCACAGCGACCAGTCGAGGCCGACGAGGCGGCTGCAGTTCGGGCAGACGCGGTTCAGGCGGGTCCGGCAGGTCGGGCAGATGATCCAGGCGGAATCGACGCGCCGGTCGCAGGCCGGGCAGTGCGGGATCGCCTCGATCTCGGCGAGCATCGCCTCCTCGGCGAGGTTTCGCTCGTACACGTCGCCGATCCGCTCCTGGGGCCGGATGATCCGGTACGTGAACACGGCCAGGGGGAAGAGGATCGGGGTGAAGGCGATGATGAACGTGGCCGCGAGGTACGGGGCGATCGCGTTGTCCGAGCGGCCCTGCATGTCGCGGAACGCCCAATACGCGGCGGCGATCCACAGGACGACCCAGTAGGCCACGAGCAGCTCGCCGGCGAGCTGGACGACCGGGTTGTCGAACACCGAGCCGACCGCGTCGCCGATCGTCTGGAAGATCTGATCCATCGAGCTCGGACCGCCTCCGTGCGTGCCCCTTCCCGCGTCCGGGCGCGGAAACCGGGGCAGTGTAGCAGGGGCCTCGGCGACCTCAGCGTGACGCCAACGACGCGGCGCGCCGCGTCCGCGTGACGGTCCGGGCCCGTGACGCCGCGCCGGGCGAACGACACGGAACCCGCAGCCCGGGTCAGCTGCGCCGCAGGACCTCGGCGGTCCAGGCGGCGGAGCGCCAGGCCAGGGCGATCGCGACGAGCCACAGGCCGGCGGCCCACGTCCCGACGAAGAGCCCGAGGGCGAGGAGGAGCAACCCGTCGTCGGATGGCTCGATGACGAGCGGCCACAGCCGCTCGAAGGCCCGTCCGGCCGTGGCCCAGAGCAGCGCCACGACGGCGCCGATGACCGTCGAGGTCAGGAGCAGCGTCGCGAGCCCGCTCGGCCGGAGGACGTCGGCCAGGCCGAGGCGGAGGGCGCGGAGCGTGGAGCCGGGGCTGGAGGTGGCGAGGCGCCGGAGGGCCAGGCTGCCCCAGGCCTCGCCGAGGAGCCACGCGCCCACGATCGCCGCCGTCATGAGCGGCTCGCGGAGCAGGACGCGCAGCGCGAGCGGGAGCGGGCCGGGCGGGGAGATCAGCTCCGCCTGCAGGGCGTTGCCCAGGACGACGAGCCCGAGGCTCGCGGCGATCGCGGTCGGCACGTGGGCGAGCAGCCGGACCTCCATCGCCGGCCACAGCAGCACGCGCTGCACGCCATCGGGCGGCCCGAGCACCCCCAGCTCCCCATCGGCCGCCTGTTCCGCCACGAGACCGAGGTCGAGCCAGGTCCCGATGGCCGTCGTCACGAACACCACGGCCACCAGGCCGAGCGACACGCCGGCCACCAGGGTCACGAGGGCCGCCGTGGGATGGGCGAGCCCGGTTCCCACGAGGCTGGCCGGCACGAGGCTCGCCAGCTCGGCGGGCGTCGGCAGGACGAGCAGTGGCGGAAGGAGCAGCAGCAGGCCACCGCGCACGAGGAAGGTGGCCATGGCGACGAGCCACCAGCGAACCTGCCCGATCGTCGCGAGGATCGCCGCCGCCATGGCAGCACGCCAGGTCGTCAGGCCGCCGCTCATCGGTGCGACAGCGCCTCGACCGCCCGCCTGAACGCCGTGAGGACCTCCGTCGCGAGCTCATTGGGCCGCAGGGTCGCCGCACGGGCGGGCTCCCAGCGGAACCCGACCCGGACGATCGCCGGGGCCCGCCAGGGCCGATCAGCGTCCTCGGGCGCGATCGCGGGCGCGATGCGGATCTGGAGTCGGCCGGCATCCTCCAGGATGAGGCCGGACAGGCCGCCACCCAGCCCGAGGCCCAGCCGCGCGGCCGGTGGCTCGGGCGGTGGCCCCGCGGCCGGGGCCAGGTCGGCGAACGACACGAGGCCGGCATCGTCCGCGACCCACAGGACCGCGAGCCACCAGTCGTCGCTCGTGCCCGGCCGGCTCATGCCGGCCCGGAGGCGGCGCTCGCGGACGATGAGCTCCTGCTCGCGCAGGAATGACGGCCCCGGTGCGGGCACGCGGTCGGTCATGGCCATCGTCGCGAACGCGCCGTCAGGCTCGGGGCTCGTCCTCGGAGCCCGCCGCGACGTCACCAGCCCTGGCGTCGGGAACGACCGCGCCGGCATTGGCCTCGAGCTCGGCCTTGAGCGCCTCGAGCTCCAGGCGCGCCATCTCGCGTCGGACGGCGTCCGAGGGCGGGGCCACTGACGCCGGGCCGGCGCCCTCCAGGACCGACTCGACGCCCCCGGGACCCACGCCGCCAGTCGGCTGGACCGGGATCGTGGGCGGAGCCGGCGGCAGCGGGTCGAGGTCGCCGGCGATGAATCGAACCAGCCGGTTCGGCCGGGCGAGGGCCCGCCAGACCGGGGTCGCGGGATCGATCGTCGTGACGCCCGGGATGGAGGCGTCGACCGCCGGCAGCTCGCGCAGGACCGCATCGCAGGACGGGCACCGCTCGACATCGGTCGGAACGATGCTCGAGCACCATGGGCAGCGAGGCTCGGCGGCCGGGACGCTCGCGCTGGAATCCGTCACGCCCGCAACTCTACGACGCCCGTCATTCCCACTCGATGGTCGCCGGCGGCTTCGACGAGATGTCGTACACGACGCGATTGACGCCGCGCACCTCGTTGACGATCCGCGAGGAGATCTTGCCGAGCACGTCGTACGGCAGCTTCGCCCAGTCGGCGGTCATCCCGTCCTCCGAGGTGACGGCCCGGATCGCGACGACGTTGGCGTACGTCCGGTAGTCGCCCATGACCCCGACGCTCTGGACCGGGGTCAGGATCGCGAACGACTGCCACAGGCTGCGATAGAGGCCCGCGGCCTTGATCTCGTCGATGACGATCCAGTCGGCCTCGCGGAGGATGTCGAGACGCTCCGCGGTGACCTCGCCGATGACCCGGATTGCGAGGCCCGGCCCCGGGAACGGCTGGCGATGGACCATCGCGTCGGGCAGGCCGAGCTCGGTGCCGACCGCCCGAACCTCGTCCTTGAAGAGGTACCGCAGCGGCTCGATGAGCTGGAACCGCAGATCGGCCGGCAGGCCCCCGACGTTGTGGTGGGTCTTGATCTTCTGGGCGGTCTTCGTCTCGGCGGTGGCGCTCTCGATGACGTCGGGGTAGAGCGTGCCCTGGGTCAGGAAGTCGATCGTGGCGCCGCCCTGCTCGATGGCGCCCGCCTCTTCCTCGAAGACCCGGATGAACTCGTCGCCGATGATCCGGCGCTTCTGCTCGGGATCGATGACGCCGGCAAGGCGGGCGAGGAACCGCTCCCGCGCGTCGACCATGACGAGGTTCATGCCGAGGTTCTGCTCGAACGTCACGCGGAGGAGCTCCGACTCCTTCTTGCGCATGAGCCCATGGTCGACGTAGATGCAGGTCAGCCGATCGCCGACCGCGCGGTGGACGAGCGCTGCCGCAACCGCTGAGTCGACGCCGCCCGAGAGCGCGCAGATGACCTTGCCGTCGGAGCCGGTCGCGGCGGCGTGACGATCGACGCGCTCACGGATCTCGGCGACGGTCGACTCGACGAAGTTCGCGGGCGTCCACGTGGGCGAGACGCCGGCGATCCCGACGACGAAGTTGCGCAGGACGTCGCGGCCACGCGGGGTGTGGACGACCTCGGGGTGGAACTGGATCCCGTAGAGGTTCCGCTCCGGCGCCTCGAGGCCGGCGAAGGGCGTGGAGCCGGTCTCCGCGGTCGAGCGGAAGCCGTCCGGCAGCCGGGTGATCGAGTCGCCGTGGCTCATCCAGACCGGCTGCTCGCGCGAGATCCCGTCGAACAGGCCGTCCTCGGTCGTGATCGTGACCGTGGCTGGGCCGTACTCGCGCTTGGAGGTCAGGGCGACCTCGCCGCCGAGCTCGTGGGCCATGAGCTGGGCGCCATAGCAGATCCCGAGGACCGGCAGCCGCCCGCTCCAGAGGGACGGATCGGCTTTCGGGGCACCCTCGTCGTAGACCGAGTTCGGGCCGCCGCTCAGGATGACCGCCCGGACGCCGCGCCGCTCCAGGTCGGCCAGCGGCGTGTCATGCGGCAGGAGCTCCGAGTAGACGTGGAGCTCGCGGACGCGGCGGGCGATCAGCTGGGCGAACTGGCTGCCGAAGTCCAGGACCGCGACCGTGCCCGTCGTTTCCGACGGCCGGTCGGTGGAGGCCCGCTCCGGGGCCGGCGCGTTGAGCGCGGTCTCGAGATACGCCTCGACCTCGGCGTCGTCCGGGGCCAGGACGCGATGGCCCGCGTTCGCTGCCTCGCCGTGGACCGTCTTGCCCTTGTCCGCCACGACCTGAGTCTACCGACCGGCCGGCGGCCGGGATGCCGGCACCAGCCGGAACACCGGGCCCCGACCGAGTCGCTCGGCGGGCGTGCCGTACTTGAGGATCAGCTCGACGACGGCGCGGTTCGCGACGTCGCCCGAGAGGGCCTCGGCAGTCATGTCGACCGACCGGCCCTCGATCGTGACCACCGCGCTGGGGTTCGCCTCAAGGTTGCGCGCCCAGTCTGCGTCCGGGCTCCCGGCTGCCACGAGCAGGCCCCCGTCAGCCTCCTCGACGAACCCGACCGCGGCCACCGCGGGCCGCCCTGTCGCGCGCCCTCGCGTCTGGATCCGCGCGACCTTGCCCCAGGCGGCAAGCTGCTGCCCGATCTCGTTGGCAGCATCGCCCTCACGCGGCATGGCGCAATCGTTGTGCAAGCGCGGCATAGCCGGCATGACGCGGTCGCGCCCCGAGCGCCGCCTCGAGCCCGATCCAGAGTCGCTGGCGACCGCTGGCCACGGGATCGAGCACGACGAGGCAGGCATGCCGGCCCGAGGAAGGTGGAGCGCCCTGCCACCAGCCCTCGAATGGCCCCTCGCCGTCCGGGGCGAGGGCCTGGAACGTCGCGGCTCGGAGTCGCAATGCATGGAGAACCTCGGCCGACCAGGCGGCCACGAGGACATGCGTTTCGCTCCTCCAGCCCGGCAGGCCGAGTCGCTCCGCGAGGACGGGTCCGAGGTACGCCCGCTTCGCGTTGAAGCTCCCGGCCATCTCCTGCAGATCCGGGAACCGCGTCCGGTTCTCCAGGTGGAGCAGCGCTCGCCGGCCCGTGTCCCATGCCACCAGGTCGGCCCGCCCCGCGAACTGGAAGTGCTGGTACGGCTCGTCAACGGCGATGCCGAAGCCAAACGTTCGCAGATGGCGGGCCTCGAGCTCGCCCATCGCCGAGTGGACCGCATCGGCCCACCGCACCGACTGCACGCTCCGCTTCCGATCGAAGAGCCCGAGCTCAAGCCGCACGCCCAGTGCCTCGGCGAGCCGGGCGACCGCGTCGATCGAGATCGGCTGCCCCCGCTCGACGAGGTACACGACCCACTTCGACAGCCCGGCTCGCTGCGCAAGGTCCGCCACCGACCAGCCTCGCGCGTCACGCCGCTCGTGGACCTGCGTCCCGACCGTCACCCACGTCCGCCGCAGGAGGTCCTGAACGGTCCTCGGGGGTTGCTCGACGAGTCTTCGCGGCGACATTGGAGATCCATTCAACACTCGACCGCTCATCGCACGGTCACCACCGTCACCGTGGCGCCTCCACCGCCTCGAGCCGTCCGAATCCGCGCGGAGCGGCTGCGAGCATGCTCGGCGGGACTGCTGGCGCGATCGCCGGGCGTCTGCGGGACTGCCTGGCGCGGGTCGGCGTGGCCGGATCGGCCCGGTACCGGTCGCCAGGGCCGCCAGGCCTTGGATCCATCTCCAATTCGGTCCGCCGCGCTCGAACCCGCTCGTCGGCCCGCAACCTGCCCGACGGCCCAGGCGACGGCGTGCCGCCCGCGCCAGGCGGCGGCCTGCCACTCGTGCGCCCGCGCCAGTCGCGAGCGCGGACCTAGCGGCCGCGCTGCTGCCAGGACTTGCCCTCGGTCGCGACCGACGGCGCGTAGACCATCTCGACGCGCTGCATGTCCGCGATCGTCCGGGCACCGAGGGCGGCCATCGACTGGCGGAGCGCGCCCATGAGGTTCTGCGAGCCGTCGGTGACGGCCGCGGGGCCGTTGAGGATCTGGGCCAGCGAGCCGGCGGTTCCGACCTTGATCCGCGTCCCGCGCGGCAGGACCGGCGACGGGGCGGCCATGCCCCAGTTGACCCCTCGGCCGGGGGCCTCGGCGGCCCGGGCAAGCGGAGAGCCGAGCATCAGGACGTCGGCACCGGCCGCGATGGCCTTGGCCAGCTCGCCGCCGCGCCGCATCCCGCCGTCGGCGACGACCGGGACGTAGCGGCCCGTGCGCTCGTAGTAGGCATCGCGGGCGCCAGCGACATCGGCGATCGCAGTGACCTGCGGAATGCCGATCCCGAGGACCTCGCGGGTCGTGCAGGCCGCGCCCGGGCCCACCCCGACGAACACGGCCGCGGCGCCCTGGTCCATCAGGAGAAAGGCAGCCTCCGCATTCGTCGTGTTGCCGACCGCGACGGGGATCGGCATGAAGCGGGTGAAGTCCGCGAGCGACAGCGGGTCGTAGCCGGTCGCGAGGTGGCGGGCCGAGCTGACCTGCGACTGGACGAGGAACAGCTCCGCGCCGTGCTCGGCGCTGAACGGGCCCCACTTACGGGCCGCGCCG
>JACQEG010000120.1 GCA_016200665.1 Chloroflexota bacterium
AAGCGGGGCGGGCGAGGCTGTCGCAGCGCTCTCGCTCGAGCCCGCCGACGGCGCCACGGTCGCGAGCGCGGTGGCGTCCGGGCTGGCCGCGGCGGCGATCGCCTGGACGCCGACGAGCCCGAGCAGGCACAGGCCGATCGTGACGATCGAGACGCGGAGCAGGCGACCGAGATCGGGCATGTCAGCTCACCTGGCCCCAGATGGTCAGCGCGACGAGGCCGGCGATCGTCAGGAAGGCCAGCCCGAGGGCGATCGGCCGCTTGCGCTTGGCGACGGCCGGGTTGCGGTCGAGGAACGGCAGGACGAGGAGGACGCCGACCGCCAGGATCGGGCCGACCACGCCGATCGTCCGGGGCACGACCTTGAGGAGCTGGTAGACCCCGAGGAAGTACCACTCGGGCTTGATGTGGGCCGGGGTGACGAGCGGATCGGCCTTGTCCTCCAGGCCCGCGGGCCAGACCGACGCGAGGACCACGAGCACGGCCAGGACCGCCGCCCACGCGATGACCTCGTCGAGGACGTAGTGCGGGAAGAACGGCTTGAGCGGCTCGTCGATGGGCGTCGCCGGCTCGCCGCGGCGACTCGGCCGCGGCTCCGGGTGGCGGGGGCTCGCCAGGCCGAGCTGATGGACGATCGTGAGATGGACGAGGACGAGCCCGCCGAGCAGGAGCGGGAGCACGAGGACGTGCATCCCGAAGAAGCGGCTGAGGGTGGCATCGGTCACGTCGGCGCCGCCGCGCAGGAGGTTGAGGAGGGCATCGCCGATGAACGGCACCGACCCGGCGATCTCCGTGCCCACCGTGGTCGCCCAGAACGCCCGCTGGTCCCACGGCAGGAGATAGCCGGTGAACCCGAAGCCGATCGTCACCGCCAGGAGCAGGACACCGACGACCCACTCTTGACGCTGTCGTAGGCGGTCTCGGGGGTCGGCTTGTAGTAGAGGGTCAGGAGCGTTCCGGTCACGACCTGGACGCCGAAGAGGAACAGCGTGGTCCCGCCCAGGAAGTACGTCGCCGCGCTGGCCGGGATCCGGACGTGGAGCAGGGCCGCGAACAGGCTGCCCGCGCGCAGCCGCTCCTCGAACCACGCCCCGACGGCGCTTCGGGGCGCCTCCACCGTCGCCATCGTCAGCCGCCCGGGACCAGGAAGATCTGGTCCTTCTCGACGGACACGGCGACGGGTGCCAGCGGCCTCGGCGGCGGGCCGGACACCACGGCCCCGTTGGCCGGGTTGAAGTGCCCGTCGTGGCACGGGCAGACGATGTGCTTCGTCGTCGTGTCGAACCCGACGATGCAGCCGAGATGGGTGCAGACGGCCGAGTAGGCCAGGATGCCTGCCTCGGTGTTCGTCACGATGACCGGCTTGCTGCCGAGGGCCACCACCGTGCCGGTGCCCGCGACGATGTCCGCCGTCGTCCCGGCGAGGACCTTGCCACCCGCCGCGCCGGCGCTGGTCTTCGGCGGGATGAGGAAGCCGACGATCGGCGCCGCGACCATCGCGAGCGTCGAGAAGACCGAGAAGCTCAGCAGGAAGCGGAGGAACCGGCGCCGGCCGGGCGAATCGACCTCGGGCGCGGGCGTGGCCGCTTCCGGACCGACACGCCGTTCCGGGTCCAGCGCCGCCATCGATCGCCTCCGCTAGGGCTCAGCGAGCGTTGATGTCGGGCCGGGACGCAGGCTCGAGATTGGGGTACAGGGTCACCGGGCGGGTGCCCGGAAACCATCCATCTACCGGTATGTTTTCGGCACAAGCCGATCAGGGCGAGGGTGTGACCAACGGGTAGGTCGGTATCGCCGGTACCGGCGTGATCAGCGGGTAGAGCGTCGGAAACGTCGTCTCGAGCGGCGCCAGCGAGGCGCCGGGCGCGCCGTTGACCGGCAGGACCGGCTCGGCATGGCAGTTCGCGCAGTACGACTGCTGGTGGCACAGGGTGCACGCCTGGGCGCCGATCCGGCGGACCACGGTGGCGTGGTTGAAGACCATCTCGTCATGCGGGACCTGGACCGCCGGGGTGGAGTGGCAGTTCTCGCAGTACGTGCGGGTGTGACAGGCGCCGCAGCTCGTGTTCGATGGGTCGAGGCTCGTGACCGTCGTCTTGTGGCTGAAGATCCAGAGCTTGTCGAGGTGACTGTCGGGCCGCTGGCCGATGAGGATCGCGGAGGTGTTGCTGCCGATCTGGGGGAAGGTGTGACAGGTCGCGCAGCCCGACGG
The DNA here is from genome assembly GCA_016200665.1 of Chloroflexota bacterium. Lineage (GTDB taxonomy): Bacteria > Chloroflexota > Limnocylindria > Limnocylindrales > CSP1-4 > UBA5189. The sequence continues at coordinate 2,212 of JACQEG010000120.1, forward strand.
GATCGCCTCCGTCGTGACCTTGCCGCCGACGATCTTGTAGTGACCACCGTCGTGGCACCGGAAGCAGCCGGGATAGTCGGTGTGGCCGAGGTTGTTGGGGTAGGTCTGGGCGCTGACCTTCATCTCGGGCGTGGCAACGAGTCGGTAGATCGCCTTCAGGCGCGCCGCGGCCGTGTAGATCGCCCCGGCCTTCGATTCGGCGATGAGCGGGTAGCTCTTCCGGTAGTAGTCGGCCAGGCCGTCGATCGCCGCGTCGGCGTCCGCGTCCGTCGCGTAGGTGCCGTTCAGGATCTGGACGCTCTCGCTCTTGACGTACGGCAGCGTCGCGTCGATCTGCCCGAGCCCGATCGCCTGGTCGAGGGCGTCGCTGACGGTCGGCACGTTGTGGCCGACCCGGTTGTGGCAGTCGATGCAGTCCATCCGGCCGGTGTGATCGTTCGCGAGGATGCGGGCCACGTCGGTGGCGACGTTCGCCGGGTCGTGGACCTGGTTCATCGCCACGTACTCGCTGACCGTGCCGTAGGGATCCGTGATCCGGACGAGGTCGATCTTCTGGCTCCGTGGGTCCGAGGCCGAGAGCTCGACGTCGGAGATCACGTGCCAGTGGATGCCCCGGGTCGTGATGCCCTCGCCAAGGCCCTCCGGCCGGATGACGAGGGCGACGCTGGAGCGGGTGTTCGTCTCGTTGGTGTCGAAGCGGGTCTTGAGGACGAACTTGATCGGCCC
>JACQEG010000112.1 GCA_016200665.1 Chloroflexota bacterium
GATCCAGGGCGCGCTCGCCCTGTTCGACCGGATCTTCGAGTACCTCGAGATGCAGCCCTCGATCGTCGACGTGCCGGGCGCAGTTGATCTCGACGCCGACCCGGTCCGCGGCCGGATCCGCTTCCGCCACGTCGACTTCAGCTACCCGGCGGCGGCTCGGGCCGCGGTTGCGGCGAGCGATGCAACCGAGGGGACTGATGCTCCGAAGTCGGCGGACGAAGCCGTGATCGAGCGGGCGGCCGCCGAGATCCTGCCGTTCGGGCTCCGCGACATCGACTTCGAGGCCCAGCCCGGCGAGCTCGTCGCCCTGGTCGGCCCGTCGGGCTCGGGCAAGACGACGACGACCTACCTGATCCCGCGGCTGTACGACGTCGAGGCCGGCGCCGTCGAGCTCGAGGGCACCGACGTCCGACGGCTCACCCTGGTGTCGCTGGGCCGGGCGATCGGCTTCGTGACCCAGGAGACGTACCTGTTCCACGCCAGCGTCCGCGAAAACCTCCTGTACGCCAAGCCCGGCGCGACCCAGACCGAGCTGGAGAGCGCCGCCCACGCGGCCGCGATCCACGACCGGATCATGGAGCTGCCCGACGGCTACGACACGATCGTCGGCGAGCGTGGCTACAAGCTCTCGGGTGGCGAGAAGCAGCGCGTTGCCATCGCCCGGGTGCTCCTCAAGGATCCCCGGATCCTGATCCTCGACGAGGCGACCTCGGCCCTCGACACGGTCAGCGAGCGGCTCATCCAGGCGGCCCTCGAGCGCCTCGAGAAGGGCCGGACGACGATCGCGATCGCCCACCGCCTGTCGACGATCCTGCGGGCCGACAGGATCCTCGTCTACGAGGGCGGCCGGATCGTGGAGCGCGGCACGCACGCGGAGCTCCTTGCCCGCGGGGGCCTCTACGCCAGGCTCTACACCGAGCAGTTCGAGTCGCCGCCGGCGATGGCCGACGACTCGGCCGCGTAGGATCAGGCCGATGTCGAAGCTGCGATCCGCCGTGCTCGAGTTCGAGGGCGGCAACCGCTTCGTCGCGACGACCGGCACCAGCCGCACGATCGTTTACGGCGACGACGTCCAGAAGGGCGAGCTCAGCCCGATGGAGACGGTCGTCGTCTGCCTGGCCGCGTGCAGCGCGATGGACGTCATCTCGATCGCCCAGAAGAAGCGCCAGGACATCAGCCGCTACCGGATCCACGTCGAGGCGATCCAGCGCGACGAGTACCCGCAGGTGCCAATGGTCGAGGAGGCGGCGATCCGGCGGGCGATCGAGCTCTCGGCGCTGAAGTACTGCCCGGTCAACGCCATGCTCTCCTCGGGCGCGACGGAGGTCCATCACAAGTACGTCGTCCGGGGCACTGGCTCGGAGCCCTTCGAGGCATCCGGCGAGGTCGTCGTGACGGGCCCGTATCGCCGCCCGGACATCGTCGCCTAGCTCCAAGCTCGACGTTTCGCGAAGCGCGGAGATTGCCGCGTGAGCGAGGGGCGTCACGATCCCCCTGCGCGGAGCGCGAGGAAGCTGAGGTCGCGGACTCCGGGCACCGGGGGTCCTGCAGAATCCGGAGGGTCGGCGAGAGCCCATCGGTCAATCGACCGATGGCAGAGGCCCGGTCGAAGACGAGTCTTCCTCGCGAGGCGGCGCTGTCGCTGCCAGCGATGGAGGCTCCCGAGATGACGAAGCTCCGACTGACCCGGACGGCGCGTGGCGCCGTCATCGCCGTGGCGCTCGCGCTGGTCGTGGCGGCGCCCGCCGCTGCGGCCCAGCCGACCCGAACGGTGCGCCCGCTGCACGGCGGGTTCGTGGATCCCGCGGGCACGGCGTGCGCCTTCGATGTCGCGGGTGAACCGAACGCCAAGCCGCCGTCAGCCTCGGCCTTCCAGTCCGGCGGCTTCGTGGCCGAGACCGACTTCAGCGACGGCACGGTGACGTACTCGGTGCGCGCCAGAGGCGCGTATGTGAACCTCGAGACGGGCGCTCGATTCGAGACCCTCGACACGTTCATGGAGCGGGACCAGTTCGACCTCGACGCCGGGCTGATCATCGGCGGCACGACGGGCCAGACGACCTTCTACTTCCTCCCTGGTGATCACGGGCCGTTCGGGGTCGTCCAGTACCCGGGCGCGCTGTACCACTTTGACGGGACGACCTCGTACACGATCGACGCGAGCACCTTCGCGACCTACGAATTCGCCTATTCGGGCTCCATCACGGACGTCTGCGCGGCGCTCTCGTAGCTCCCCCGAGTGATGGAGGTTCGATCCATGAAGCAGCTGATCCGAACGGCGCGCGGCGCCGTCATCGCCCTGGCCCTCGCGCTCGTCGTGGCGGCGCCTGCCGCGGCGGCCCAGCCGACCCGAACCGTGATCGATCTCGATCCCCTGACCCGGCAGCTCCCCGCGGGCACCTTCTGCGACTTCGACGTGACCGTCCAGAGGCCAGGGGGCTGGTTGAGCATCATGGACTTCAGCGACGGCAGGGAGGCCCTCGTAGGCCACGCCGTGGGTCGGATCTACACGAACGACGCCACCGGTGCAACCTTCGCGGCAAGCACGAGTGCCCACGAGGTGGACCGCTTCGATCCGGACAGCACCCTGGTCCGGGGCGTGGTGACCGGCGAGTTCAACTTTGAGTTCCTCCCCGGTGATGTCGGCCCAGACGGTGTCGTCATCGATCATCTCCTGGAGCTCCATATCCAAGGTCAGGCGACGTACGTCTACGATTCGAACACCAGCGCCACGCTGGAGTTCGTGCTCCAGGGAACGGCCACGGATATCTGCGCCGCGATCTCCTAGCGGGTACGAGCGGGCTGGCGCTTCTCGCGTAGCGCCAGCCGTCCCGCTCCGATGCCGATCCGGCGTCTGGCTGGGAAGCCGGCCGCAGCCCGGGCCCGCCGGTGCCGGTGGCGCGCCGCTCAGCCCGGGACGAGGACGGCCGCTCCGGCGATCTCGCCACGCTCCACCCGGCCCAGGACGTCGTTGCCGTCGGCGAGGGGGTGGACCTCGGTCTCAGTGACGATCGGGATCCTCGCTGCCAGATCCAGGTAGTCCTGGGCATCGCGTCGCGTGACGTTCGCGACACTGCGGATCGAGCGCTCCCACCACAGGTCGTCGTAGTCGAAGGCCGGGATGCCGTCGAGGTGGATGGCGTTCACGACGACCGTCCCGCCGCGGTCCAGCGCCCTGAGCGCGGCCACGACCACCCTTCCGACCGGCGCGAACGTCACGGCGCCGTCGAGCGGATGCGGTGGCGGGTGGTCGTAGCCGCCCACCGAGCCTGCCCCGAAGCGCTCCGCCCGCTCGAGGTCGGCCGCGCTGCGTGAGGCGACGTGGACGTCCCAGCCCCAAAGGCGCGCCACCTGGATCGCCTGGAGAGCTGATGCCCCGAAGCCGTACAGGCCGAGGCGCACCCCCGGTTGCGCGGGCTCGAGGCCGGTGAGCCGAAGCGCGCGGTAGCCGATGACGCCGCCGCACAGGAGCGGCGCCGCCGCAAGATCATCGAAGCCCTTCGGGATGCGGACCGTCACGTCCGCGCCGACCGTCATCCGCTCGGCGTAGCCGCCGTCGCGATCCCAGCCGGTGAACGTCGCCGCCTCGCACAGGTTCTCGCGGCCGGAACGGCAGAACCCGCACGTCCCGTCGAAGCCGGCGAGCCACGTGACCCCGGCCCGGTCGCCGGTGGCCCAGCCGCGGACGCCCTCGCCGGCCTGCTCCACGACCCCGACGACCTGGTGGCCAGGCACCACGGGACTGCGGTGCGGCGCGAGGTCGCCGGTGACGATCTGGAGATCCGTCCGGCAGACCGCACAGGCGGTGACGCGCAGGACGAGCTCGCCGGGCGTCGCGTCCGGATCGGCGACGTCGCGCAGGTGGAGGGGCGCCCCCGCCAACGGGCCGGGCCGATCGAGGACGAGCGCGCGCATGGCTCGATCCTAGCCCCGGAATCGAACGACCGGCCGGGCTGTTCGCCCGGCCGGTCGTCGTTCGTTCGAGGTTGCGAAGGGTTACGGCGTAGTGCCGGTCCAGCTCCCGCGCCCGCTGCACAGGTCGAAGCCTCCGAGGCAACTCGCCCCGTTGTTGCCCGACGTGATGTCGCGGTAGCTGATGCTGGTGCCGTAGACGTACGCACTGTTGACGACCGTGCCGGCGACCGCCGCGCGGCCGGCCCACATCGGCGAGGACGCGCTCGTCCCACCGACCTTCCACCAGCCGACGATCCGCTGGTAGCGGGTCGTGTCATAGACGGACACCCCGCTCGCCGGGTCCGCATTGAGCGAGACGTCCGGCGTCGCGCGCATGCCAGCGCAATTGACCTGGCCGTAGCCCGAGAACCCGGACTGCGCCGACGTCGCGTTCTCGTACAGCGAGCAGCCGCCACCACCACCGGACCAGCCGGTCTCGGATGTGAAGGTGCTGCCGCTGAAGTGGAGCGTCGTGCCGCCGACGCTGATGACGTTCGGCGAGGCCGACGGGTACTCGGCCGGGAGGCCTGCGTCACCGGAGGAGACGAAGAAGGCCACCCCGCTCTGCGAGAAGTGCGAGTCGTAGCTGTTCTCGCCGCTGAACTCGCTGCCGCCCCAGCTGTTGGAGACGTAGGTCGCATGGGTCTTGGCGTAGTCCTCGGCCGCAAGGAGATTCGTGAAGCTGTTCGAGCTCGCCTCGACGAGCAGGATCTTGGCGCCGGGGGCGATGGCGTGAGCCCATTGGACGTCCAGCGAGATCTCGAGCGCCCAGCCGGCGTTGGCGCGCGGGTACGCGGTGCCGCCCGTCTGGTTGACCTTCTTGAAGCAGCCGTTGGAGGTCGTACAGGCCGGCAGGCCGTACTGGCTGCTGAAGACGTTCAGGTCGCTCTCGGCGGTCGGATCGTCGTAGGCGTCCACGATCGCGATCGTCGTGCCGCCCCCGGCCGTCGCGGCGGTCGGGAAGTTGTAGACGCTCTTGATCGTCGCCGGGGACAGTCCGGTCGGCGTCGTCGAGGTCAGGCTCGGATGGACGTGGAAGTACGGATGGGCGTAGTGCTCCGCCGGCGCGGCGGCAACGCTCGCGGGGACGACCAGCGCCAGCGCGAGGATCGACAGGATCGCGAATGGAACGAGGCGTTTCACGGGACGCGGACCTCCAGAGCGAGCGACGGACCCAACCGACCTGACCATCGAGGAGGCGCCGCGAGCGCGGCCGCACTCGGTGTGGCGGGGACAGTAGCACTCAGCCCGGCGATCGGGAATCACCAGTCGAACTTCCGGTGCCGCTGCGCGCCGCGACCGCCGTGCGTGTCTCAGGCCGGGGTGGCGAGCGCCACTCGGACGGCTGCGTCGCGCAGGTGCGCGAAGCCGGGCTTGATGACCTCGTCGATGAGCCGCAGCCGCTCGTCGAACGGAGCGAATGCCGACTTCATGGCATTGAGCGTGAGCCACTCCATCTCGCCGAGGCCAAGGCCGAAGGCCGCGTCGAGGGCAGCGAACTCGCTCGACAGGCTGACGTTCGACATGAGCCGGTTGTCGGTGTTCACCGTCACCCGGAAGCGGAGCCGACGGAGCAGGTCGAAGGGGTGCTCCTCGACCGACCGCGCGGCCCCGGAGTGGACGTTCGAGGTCGGGCACATCTCGAGCGGGACGCGCCGGTCGCGGACGAACGCGGCGAGCCGGCCGAGGGCGATCTCGCCGTCGGGCAGGACCTGGATGTCGTCGACGATCCGGACCCCGTGGCCGAGACGCTCGGCGCCGCAGAACTGGAGCGCCTCCCAGATCGACGGGACGCCGAACGACTCGCCGGCGTGGATCGTGATGTGGAAGTTCTCGTGGCGGATGTAGTCGAACGCCTCGAGGTGGCGGGTCGGGCGGTACCCGGTCTCCGGCCCCGCGATGTCGAAGCCGACGACCCCGGCATCGCGCCAGCGCACCGCCGCCTCGGCAACCTCGACGGACCGGGCGGCCTGGCGCATGGCGGTGACGAGGACGCGCATGACGATCGGCCGGCCGGCCGCGGCGGCCCGCGACTCGCCGATCCGGAACCCCTCGAGGTTCGCCTCGATGACCTCGTCGAGCGTCAGCCCATGCTCGGTCGAGAGCTCCGGGGCGTACCGGACCTCGGCGTAGACGACCCCGTCCGCGGCGAGGTCCTCGGCGCACTCGGCGGCCACCCGCACGATCGCGTCACGCTCCTGGAGCACGCCGACGGTGTGCTCGAACGTCTCGAGGTAGAGCTCGAGGGACTTGCGGTCCGCACCCCGGCGGAACCACATCGCGAGGTCGTCCGGGTCCATC
>JACQEG010000010.1 GCA_016200665.1 Chloroflexota bacterium
GGGCGCCCGCGAGGTGGCACTCGAGCTCCCGGATGGGGCGACGATCGAGGACACCTGGTCGGCGCTCGTCGAGCGGCTGCCGGTGCTCGCTCCGGGCCGGCCCTCGCTCCGCTTCGCCCGGAACGCCGCCTATGCCCCGCCATCGACCGTCCTGGCAGACGGCGACGAGGTCGCGATGATCCCGCCCGTGAGCGGCGGCGCGCCGGACCGCGTCCGGATCATCGAGCTGCGCGAGGCCCCCTTCGGCGCCTCGATCCTGGGCGAGCTGGCGGATCGCCTCGCGACGCCGGCCGACGGCGCCGTCGTCGCGTTCCTCGGCGTGACCCGCGAGACCCCCGGGACGCCCGCGCCCGGCCAGGAGGCGGAGGCGGCGCGACACGCCGGCCGAGCCGTCGAGGCGCTCGACTACGAGGCCCACGAGGCGATGGCTCGCCGGGTCATCGACGCGATCGCGGACGAGATCCAGGAGCGCTTCGGCGTGACCCGCCTGGCGATCGTCCACCGGACGGGCGAGGTGCCCGTCGGGGAGCCATCAGTCGCGATCGTCGCCTGCGCGCCTCACCGCGCCGCGGCGTTTGACGCGGCCCGCTATGCCATCGACGAGACGAAGGCCCGCGCCCCGATCTGGAAGGCCGAGCGCTTCGCCGACGGGCACGTCTGGATCGGAGAGCCGGCACGAGTGACGCCGCCGGACGGCCGACCGCCACACGGCCAACCGCCGGAGGGCTGAGTCCTCCGGCGGCGGGGTGGTGCAGGCGCAGGCGGGCACACGGCCCGCGGGCATTCAGCCGATGAGCGCCGGCTCCTCGGCGACGTGGACCTCCTGCGAGGCCGACTCCCGCGGCTGCGGGCTCTCGACGTCGAGCAGGTAGCCGATCCCCTGGAAGGTCCGGATCCGGCCCGGCTCGCCCGGCGCGGCACCGAGCTTGCGGCGGACGCGGCTGACCCAGACCCGCAGGTACTGGAGATCGTCGCGGTACTCGGGCCCCCAGACCTTCGTCAGGAGCTCGGTGTGGAGGACGACCTTGCCGGCATTGGCGGCGAGGTGCTGCAGGAGCAGCCACTCGGTCCGGGACAGCTGGACGAGCTCGCCGTTGCGGGTGACCATCCGGCGCTCGAGGTCGATCTCCACGTCGTCGAACTTGATGACCCCGGCGCCTGGCTCGGCCCCGCCGGAGCGGCGGATGACCGCACGGACGCGCGCGGCCAGCTCATCGGGGTGGAAGGGCTTGGCGATGTAGTCGTCCGCCCCGAGATCGAGGCCCTTGGCCTTGTCGGCCGTGGAGCCCTTGGCCGTGAGCAGGATGACCGGGACCGGCCGGCGCTCGCGCAGCTGGCGCATGACCTCGATGCCGTCGAGGTCGGGCATGACGATGTCCAGCAGGACGATGTCCGGCCGGACCTCCTCGGCCTTCTGGAGGGCCTGCTCGCCGCCGCTGGCGGTGACGACCCGGAAGCCCTCCTCGGACAGGGCGATCGCGACGAGCTTGGTGATCCGTGGCTCGTCGTCGGCGATGAGGACGAGTGGCTGCGTCGACATGGGTTCCTCCCAGGAACTGGCTGAGTGTGCGCCCGGGAGCCGCGGGGCTCAAGGGTGTTGCAGTGGCGTCGCTGGCCGGGCGATTGTCGAGAGAAGGGCTTGCCGGGCGCGGCGGGCCCGCATTGCAGAACCGTTACAGGCGCATTACAACGTGCCCAGCTCCGACCGGCAGACGGCGCTTGCCGGATCGCGCGTCACGTGCCTGCGAGGCGGCTGCCCTGCACGAGAGCGGGCCCGTGACCCGGTTCGCAGTAGGCTGGAGCCTGGGTCCGGGGGGTCCGGCGCCGATCGCGGGGAGAGTCGGCTGGACCGCCCGACCGAAGGGAGTGACACCGTGCCACGAGCGACGGCCCATCGGCGGCTCGCACGGCCATGATCGCCGCGCCCCGTGGCCTCAGGATCGCGCAGGTCGCGCCGCCGCTGGAGCGCGTCCCGCCCGAGGCCTACGGCGGCACCGAGCGGATCGTCGACGAGCTGACCCGCGAGCTCGTCCGACGCGGTCACGAGGTCACCGTCTTCGCGAGCGGAGACTCGGAGGTCGCCCCTGCTCGCCACGTGGCCACCGTCCCCCAGGCGCTTCGCCCGGCGAACTCGAAGGACGACGTCCCGGCCTGGTTCGCCGCCACCACGGACGCCGTCCTGCGCGAGCAGGACGCGTTCGACGTCATCCATTCGCACCTGGAGTGGTGGAGCCTGCCGCTGGCGCGCTCGGCCCGCGTGCCCGTCGTCTCCACGTTCCACGGCCGGCTCGACCTGCCGTTCTCGACGCGCCTCCTCGCGGGGGCGAAGGAGGGCGTGGTCGCGATCAGCCGGCACCAGGCATCGGTCCACCCCGAGGTGCCGTGGACCGTCGTCCATAACGGCCTGAGCCTCGCCCGGATGCCGTTCGGGGGGCAGCGATCGGAGGCCTTCTGCTTCGTCGGGCGGGTCGATCCCGAGAAGGGCATCGTCGAGGCGATCGACATCGCGCTTCGCGCCGGCCGGCCGCTGCGGATCGCCGCCAAGGTCGGCGTCATGCCGGCCCAGCGAGCGTACGACGACGAGGTGTTCCGGCCGGCCCTGCGACGGGCGGGATCGAGCGTCGAGTACCTCGGCGAGCTGGCGCCCACGGATCGTGATCGGCTCTTCGCCGAGAGCTACGCGACCCTGATGCCCGGACCCTGGCCGGAGCCGTTCGGCCTGGTCGCGATCGAGTCGCTCGCGGCCGGCACGCCGGTCGTCGCCCGCCGCGTTGGCGCCCTGCCGGAGATCATCCGCGAGGGCATCGACGGCGTCTTCGGGGACGATGCGATGGAGCTGGCGTTCCTGAGCGATCGGGTCACCGGCCTGGACCGGGCGGCGATCCGAGCGCGGGTCATCGAGCGGTTCTCGGCCGAGCGCATGGCCGACCGCTACGAAGAGCTCTACGCGCGAATGCTCGGTGCGCCCGCAGGACCGCAGCCGCGCTCGCCCTCGGGGGAGCGGGCCATGCTGCAGCCGGTTGGCCGCACCGCGCGGCGCGAGGAGCCGCGCGCCGGCGCCCGCCTGCGGCGGCCTGCGATGGAATCGCAAGGTCGCTGACCCGAGGCCGCGCGGACCCGAAAGCCGAGGCTTGGCACTGTCATGCGACCCAGAGCACCAGCCGCCGGAGGTTCGCATGGAGGACTCACTGCTCCAGCTGATGGAGGAGGTCGTCGCGTCCATCGAGCAACGTGAGGCGGGCAGTCCGGACACGCCGGCATGGGAGGCCCAGCGGCGGATCGAGCGCCTGGAGGAGGAGCTGGCGCAGCGCGTCCGGTCGGGGCTCGCGCCCTCGGGGCTCCGCGTTGCCGCCCCGGATGAGGTCCTCACCGGGAGTCACTGAAGGCCACGTGGGGTGGGTCGCCGCCGGCCGCACGCAGGGGGCACGGCCGGCGAGCGGCCACTGCTTCGCGAGCGGCCACCGCTTCGCGAGCGGCGACTGCTTCGCGAGCGGCCAGGGCCGGCCAACGACCGGTCATCCGGCCCGCGACACGCAACTGCAAGCGCGCCACCGCGGCCACGAGCGTCCCGGTGACGGCCGAGCCGGACACTGGGGAGACGGCGCGCTTTGGCGGACCGAGCCCCGATGGGCCTCGCCCGGCGACGATGCCCTGAATGTCCTCCGTGAACCCGAGCGGCCGGCCGCGCATTGAAGCACGAGGAGCCAGCCATGACGACCCAGATGACCCAGGCCACGGGCGCCCCCGACCGGGACGAGGCCGAGGCGAGCTTCGGGAGCGGCTTCTCGATCCCGACGACCGAGATCCGCGACGCGGTCGACACCGTGGCCCGGTCCGTTCCGGACGTGGCCCGCAGCTCCAGGACGCTCATGGAGGACGCGATGCAGGGAATCGAACGCAGCTCGGACGA
>JACQEG010000121.1 GCA_016200665.1 Chloroflexota bacterium
GGCCGTTGCGTCGTCGGCGCCGAACGGCGCGAGCTGCGGCCCGCGCCGGCCGGTCGTGACCGCGTACGTCGCGAACGCATCACCGACGCACAGGGTCCCGTGGCCGGCGAAGTGGTACGCGACGCTGCCGGGGGTATGGCCCGGCACGTGGGTGACGCGCGGCGAGCCCGGGACGTCGAGGACGACCCCGTCGCCAAACGTCGCAGCATCCTGGAGCTTCGGCGGCTGGAGACCGCCGTGCCGCGCCGACCACCACAGGAACTGGAGCAGCGGGGCGATCCGAATCTGCCCGAAGCCGCGCGACGGATTCGGGACTTCGCCCTTGGCGAGGGCGAGGTCGAGCTCGTGGATCCCGATGTCGATCCCGCGGCGGCGGGCGTACTCGGCAAAGCCGATGTGATCGGTGTGGCCGTGGGTCAGGATGACCGCCCGGACGTCCTCGGTCTTCCGGCCGATGTCCGAGAGCGCGGCCCAGAGCGAGCCCCAATACCCGGGCACGCCCGCGTCGACGATCGTGACGTCAGTACCCTCGACGATGAGATACGAGTTGACGATGTCGTCGCCGAGCCGGTACACCCCCGGCCCGAGCTCACGAACCACGTCGGTGCGTCAGGCGCTCTTGCGCTTGCGGGCCGGACGGGCCGGCTCGTCCGCTTCGTCGGCGGCCCCCGCGGAGTCGGCGGCGTCGGCGGCGGACTTCGCCTTCGTCGAGGAGCGGGCCGCGCGGCGGGCCTTGGCCTCCTCGACCGACTCGGGCTTCTCCGACTTCGCGGCGCGCGCCTCCGCCGCGGCCTTGACGCTCGCCTGGAGGGCAGCCATGAGGTCGACGAGCTTCGTTCCCTCCTCCGGCGCCTCGATCGCAGCCGTCTCGCGGCCCTCGATCTTCGATTCGATGACCTGCATGAGCGCCTCGCGGTATTCGTCGCGATATTGCGCAGGATCGAACTCGCCGGTCATCGCCTCGATGAGCGCGGTGGCCATCCGCTTCTCGGCGGGCTTGATCTCGGGCTCCTCCTCGGGCAGGTCGAGCTCGCCGAGGGCCCGGATCTCGTCCGGCCAGTACAGGGTCGAGAGGAGCATCGTGTTCTCGAACGGGTCGAGCGCGGCCAAAGCTTCGCGATCGCGGATGACGATCTTGCAGATCGCGGTCAGGCCCTGCTCCTCGAGCACCGACTTCAGCAGCGAGAAGGCCTTCCGGCCGACCTTGTCGGGCTCGAGGTAGTAGGCCTGCTTGACGAACTTCGTGTGTGTCTCGGCCTGGTCCGACTGGACGAACTGCTCGATCTCGATCGATCGGACGGTCTTGAGGGGCAGCTTCTCGAGATCTTCATCGGTGATGACGACGTACTTGTCCGGCGCGTACTCGAATCCCTTGACCGTCTCGGTTCGGGCGATGATCTCCTCGTCCTCGGGGCACCAGACCTTCATCTGGATTCGCGAGAGGTCCTTCTCGTGAAGCATGTTGAAGCTGACGCCCGCGCGCGACTCGGTCGCCACGTACAGCTTCACCGGGATCGTGACGAGGCCGAACTGGATGGCCCCTCTCCACATGGAACGCGGCACGGATCTGTCCTCGTGGTCGACGCGCTCGCGATGTGCGCTGCGCACGGGTGTGCGCCTCCGCGCGTTCTCGCCCGCGAGCGGGAGGCGACGATACCACCCGCCAGCAAACGAACGACCTTCCGGGAGCGCGGACCGCGTTGCGGCGATTCGACGCCTGCGGCAGCTACTGCCTCGACCCGGCCCGCGAACGAGGGAGCGGAGGCGTCAACGCCGCCATCCGGCCCGATCGTGGCACGGGGCTGGCCGTCCCGTCGGCCGGCCGGAGGGCAAGGCGACGCCGAGCACGCGAGCGAGCGCACCTAAGGGTGCGTGAGCGAGGGAGCGGAGGCATCAACGCCGCCATCCGGCCGGATGGCGGGACGGCTCAGCCTTCGGCGGACTCGGTCTCGCGCTGGACCGAGAGCCCCGCGGGCGACTCCGCCACGCGCGGCAGGTCGGCGAGGCGCCGGCGCATGATCGCCCGGTCGAGGGATGGACCCCACAGCCTCCCGGTCGGATCGAGCCACACGAACGCACCGACAGCGAGGCCGAGGGCAGGGGCGAGCGGCCCCGGCCAGCTTGCGTAGACGACGAGGGCCGAGGCCGCCGTCCAGACCGCCAGGAACCACAGCACAGCGACGACGTACCGCTTCATGGCGCACAGCCTCGGCAACGCGATCGCGCGCCGCAAGGCGACCTTCGTACCGATGCATGGCCGCCATCCGGCCAGATCACGGCCCGCGGCTGGCCGGCCCGTCAGCTGGCCGGAGGGCAAGGCGACGCCGAGCACCCAAGCGAGCGCACTCCAGGGTGCGTGAGCGAGGGCGCGCAGGCGGCAACGCTGCAATCCGGCCAGATCACAGGGCGGTCAGGGCGCGCTCGGCGCGACCGATCCACGCCACGATCGCCTCGCGCATCTTGTCGAGCGTCGCCGAGACGTCGCGCGACGTGTTCGAGATCGACGTCAGCTGCGTCTTGATCGCCCGGATCGCCTCGACCGCCTCGCGGATGGCCGTCAGCGACTGCTGGAGGGTCGCGAGGTCGACCTCGGCTTCGGTCTCACGCACCGCCGTCAACGCCACGAGCCGGGCCAGCTTCACGGCCGCCTCGAGGGTAGCCGGGTCCGGATCGGCGGGATCGAGCACCGTATAGACGTCGCCGGCACGGATGTCGAACGGGGCGATGCCAGCCGGCGCATGCGCGGGCGTGAACACGACGAGCCCGACCGCCGCGTCGCGGTTGGTCTTCGCCGCGCGGAGCTCGTCGCGCATCTCCCGGCCGGACATCCGGCGGTCCTTGGCCTCGACGACGACGCGGACCTCGCAGCCCGGCGTCTGGTTCGGGTCGAGGGTCAGGATGAAGTCACCCTTCTTGGAGCGGCCGGCGTCACCGGCATCCGTACCCGTGCGCTCGAGGAGGTCGTTGGCACCTCGGGCGATCTCGCCGAGCAGCTGCTCGAGGAGGTCCTCGAAGTCCGTGCCCTTGGCCGCCGACCTCGACCGCTCATCGCCACGAGCCTTCTGGGAGGCCTCGAGCGCGATGAGCTGCTCCTGGAGGGCCTGGAAGCCCCGCTCCATCTCGAGCCGGAACTGGTGGAGCGGCGAGCCGAGCCGGGTCGGGTCGAGCAGCTGGGCGAGTCGCGATCCGTCGCCGTCGAAGTACTGCTCCAGCATCGTGCCGATCCGCCCGATCGCCGAATCGCGACGCTTCGGATCGAACAGCTCGTCGACCATCCCGCGGAGCTTGCCGCGGTCGCCGAGGAACGACTCGAGGGTGCGAGGCAGGCGCCCGTCGCCGTCCGCGAAGTTCGCCCGGAGCACCTGCTCCAGCGCGGCCGCGGCCTGCTCGTTGGCGAGCCGGCTCTGGTCCGCGAAGCGCTCGAACTCGCCGCGGACCGCGTCCATGTTCAGCGTCACGCCGACGCTCTGGAGGGCCGTCAGGCCGATCTTGAGCGCCCGCTCGGCGAGCAGGGCGTGGTCGTCCATCGGCTGGCCCGCCAGCCACGCGGCGGCGGCCCCGTCGACGAGGACGAGGCGATCCACGAGGATGCGCTCGCCCTCGACCCTGACGCGGGCCTCGGAGCTGCCGGGAAAGGGGACGATGCGGGCTTCCATGGTCAGGACTGTGGGTCGGGCGTTTGCCAGCTCTCCTGTCACAGGGATGTCAGCCATTCGGGCCGTCCGGCACGCTTGGCAATATGCCAAGTGGACTTGTCATCGTCGCAGCGGAGGCGTCATGGTCACGCCATGGCCACGACCCAGCCCGGCGACCGCTTGACGAACCGATTGCCCGTCGCCCGCGCCGAGCGACGCGTCTCGCAGACGGAGCTCGCCGCGATGGTCGGCGTCAGCCGCCAGACGATCAGCTCGATCGAGACCGGCCAGTACACGCCTTCGGCCCTGCTCGCGTTCCGGCTGGCAGCGGCGCTCGGGCTGCCGATCGACGAGCTCTTCCACCTCGAAGGAGGAATCGAATGAACCGCCTGGTCTCACGCGACGAACGGGAGACGGCGATCGACCTGGCGGCCGACCGGCTGGCATTCCTGGTGCTGGCCTTCGGGCTGCTGATCGCGGTCATGTACCGGTCCTTCGTCCTCGGCGAGGCGAGCTGGGACCTCATCGGGCTGGTGGTGCTCGCCGGCGCGGCCGGCTACGTCTATCGGCTCCAGGCCGGGGTTGCCACGCGCCGCTGGCTCAGCGTCCGCTTCCTGACGGTCGTCCTCGCCGCGGTCGCCGCCGCGGCCCTCATCGTGCTCCTGACCGGCCGCTGAGCCTCAGCTGCCTCGATAGGCGCTGATGGCGAACGGCGCGACGAGCAGCGGCACGTGGTGGGAACGTGCCGGGTCGTCGACCCGGATGTCGATGGCGACGCGCTCGAAGAACGGCGGATCCCCGGCGTCGGCCGCGCCACGCGCGAGGCTGAACTCCAGGCGGTAGGTCCCGGTCGACAGCGGCCGCTCGAGGAGATCCCGCACGCGGCCGTCCTCGTCGGTGAGGGCCTGGGTCATCCGGATCGGGCGGCCGTCCTCGGCCAGCTTCGAGAGCGTCACGGGAACGCCGACCGCAGGCCGGCCCGAGCCGGTGTCGAGGACGTGGGTCGAGATCGTCGGACGGGTGTCGGAGCCCGGCTGCGGCACGTATCCTCCCGGTCCATGAGCCACCTGGAGATCGACGTCGGCGACCTGCACTTTACCGCCCGCTGGGAGGACGCCGCCCCGCGGACGATCGAGGCGATCCGGCGGATGCTGCCAATCGAGACGCGGTTGATCCACTGCCGCTGGTCGGGCGAGTCGACCTGGATCCCGTACGGCGACCTGCGGCCCGGCATCGAGTTCGAGAATCACACCTCCCATCCGGCCCCGGGCCAGCTGGCGATGTATCCCGGCGGGATCAGCGAGTGCGAGATCTTCGTCCCGTACGGCGCCTGCGTCACGGCCTCGAAGGTCGGCCAGCTCGCCGCCAACCACTTCGCGACGATCGAGCCGGACGATGGCTGGGCCGAGCGCCTGCGCGAGGTCGGGCGGCGCACCCTGTGGGACGGTGCCCAGGCGATCGCGATCCGGGAGGTCGATTGAGCGGTGGTCGAGCCGGCATCGACCGACTCGGCGTTGGCAGAGCAACTGCACTGGCCGCGTCGGTGGTGGCCGGCCGGCGGTGCCCGCCATACGCCGGGCGGTGCCCGCCATACGCCGGGCGTATGAACGCAGCCGATCGTGCCGGGGCCGGGGCGGATCTCGTCAAGCCTCATACGCCCCGGGTATGAACACGCCCGATTCGGGAGCGGGTAGTGGGCTCGCGGGATCCGTTCATACGTGGGGCGTATGGAACGTCGGATCCTGTCGTGGGAGGTATGAGATCGGCACGGCGGAGGCCGCAGCGCCGCAGCAACGGGACAAGACATCCACGTGAGCGATCTCATCGTGCGCAGGGGCACGGTCGTCACCGCAGCCGGCTCGCGGCGGGCTGACGTCCTCGTCCGCAGCGGCCGGATCGCGGCCGTCGAACCGCCCGACGCGGGGATCGGAGCGGCTGGGGCGGGCAGCGCCGAGGTGGTCGACGCGACCGGGCTCCTCGTCCTCCCTGGCGCGGTCGACGTCCACACCCACGTCCGGGTCGCGTCCGACGCCGAGCCGGACCGGTTCTTCCACGACTCCGTGGCTGCGGCATTCGGCGGCACGACGACGTTCCTCGCCTTCAACAACCCTGGCACCGGCTCATCGCCTGCCGCGGAGCGATCCCTCCTCGCGGGACTTCGCGAGTGGCGAGCCGTCACCGACGGCGATGCCGCCGTCGACTACGCCCCGA
>JACQEG010000113.1 GCA_016200665.1 Chloroflexota bacterium
CGAGCCGGGCTTGGTCGTCGTGACGCCCGGCAGCGGCGTGATGAGGATCTGGCCGGTCTCGGTCTGCCACCAGGTGTCGACGATGGGCGCCTTCCCGCCGCCGACGTGCTCGTGGTACCAGAGCCACGCCTCCGGGTTGATGGGCTCGCCGACCGAGCCGAGGACCCGTAGCGACGAGAGGTCGTGCGCCTGGGGGAACTGCTCGCCCTGCTTCATGAAGGCGCGGATCGCCGTCGGGGCGCAGTACAGGATCGAGACCCCGTAGTCCTCGACGATCTGCCACCAGCGATCCCACGTCGGGGTGTCCGGGGCGCCCTCGTAGAGGATCCCGGTGGTGGCGTTCTTCAGCGCGCCATAGACGATGTAGCTGTGGCCGGTGACCCAGCCGATGTCGGCCGCGCACCAGTACACGTCGTCCGGCTTGAGATCGAAGATCAGCTCGTGACTGACGCTCGTCCCGAGCAGGTAGCCCGCCGAGGTGTGGAGGATGCCCTTCGGCTTGGCGGTCGTCCCGCTCGTGTAGAGCAGGTACAGCATGTGCTCCGAGTCGACCCACACCGGCGGGCAGTCCTCGGACTGGCGATCGACGACGTCGTGCCACCACACGTCCCGCCGCGGGACCATGTGGCAGCCCTCGCCGAAGCGGTCCACGACGAGGACCTTCTCGATCGTCGGCGCGCTCGCCACCGCCTCGTCGGCGTGGTGCTTGAGGCCGACCTTCTTGCCGCGCCGCCAGCCGCCGTCGGCGGTGATGAGGACCTTGGCCCCGCAGTCGTTGATCCGCCCCGAGAGGGCCTCGGCCGAGAAGCCCCCGAACACGACCGTGTGTGGCGCGCCGATGCGCGCGCAGGCGAGCATCGCGATCGGGAGCTCCGGGATCATCGGCATGTAGATGGCGACCCGGTCGCCGGTCCGCACGCCGAGCTCGAGCAGGGCGTTCGCGGCCTTCGAGACCTCCCGCTGGAGATCGCGGTAGGTGATCGCCCGGGTGTCCCCGGGCTCCCCGATCCAGTGGTAGGCGACCTTGTCGCCGAGTCCCCGCTCGACCTGCCGATCGACGCACTCATAGGCGACGTTGAGCGTCCCGCCGACGAACCATTTCGCGAACGGCAGGTCCCACTCGAGCGTCTGGCGGTAGGGCTGCTGCCACGCGATCCGCTCGCGGGCGAGACGGTCCCAGAAGGCGACCGGGTCACGCTCCGCCTCCTCGTAGATCCCGGGCTTCGCGTTGGCCTGGGCCATGAACGCCGGGCTCGGCGGGAAGGTCCGGTTCTCGGCGAGGAGGTTCTCGATCTCGGCCGCCTTGGCCTCGCTGTCGGTCACGCTGCGCTCCTCCAGGCTTCGGGGCGGTATCGGTGCGGCTTCGTGACGGTGGTCAGCCGCCGGTCAGGTCGACGTCGGAATCGGAGACGGCGGTCGGGTCGAGCTCGGGGACCGCCCCGCCGTGATCGCGGGACAGGATGACGCGCTGGGGCCGGGGGATCTCGATGCCATGGTCGCGGAACGCGGCCAGGAGCCGCTTGCGGAGCTCGCCCGCGGCGGCCCACTGGTCCTGCGCCCGGACGGTCCCGAGGATCTTCAGGCTCACGCCGTACTCCCCGAGTGCCGCGACGCGATCCACCCTGGGGGCCTCCATGACCCGCCGCTTCCACGTCGGGTCGGACGCCATGCCCGTGCCGACCGCGTCGACGACCTTGATCGCCTCATCGATGTCCGTGCCGTACGCCACGGTGACATCCTGGTTGATACGCGACCAGACGCGGGTGAGGTTGCTGGCCACCGCGATCTCGCCGTTCGGCACCGTGTGGACGACGCCATCGAGGTCGCGGAGCGTCGTCCGCCGCAGGCTGAAGTCCTCGACCTCGCCGGACACGCCCGCGATCCGGACGACGTCGCCCTTGCTGAACTGGTTCTCGACGAGGATCAGCGCGCCGTTGAGGTAGTCCTTCACCAGGTGCTGGGCGCCGAAGCCGACGGCGATCCCGACGATCCCGAGGCCCGCGATCGCCGGCCCGATGTCGAGGCCGACGGCCCGCAGGCCCATGAGCCCGGCGATGACGACGATGAAGAACCGCAGGACGTGGCCACCGAGCTCGTCGAGCGTGTCCATCCGTTTCTTGATCTCGACGGCGGACAGCTCCTGGGCCGTGCCCTCGGTGGCTTCGCGGTCGAGCAGCGCCTTGACGATCCCGTAGACGAACAGCCGCGACGCCCGCAGCGCGACCCACGCCACGACGATGATGACGAGGATCGGCAGAACCGGATCCTTGAGGTAGGGCAGGATCCGTGACCAGGGCGCCTCGGTCAGGTCCGGCATGCGCGGAGCGTAGCGAGGTCAGCCGCGAGCCGCGCGGCGGTTGCCGGCTGCGTCGCGGCGGTTGCCGGTCAGTCGGGGTCGGCGGCCGCCGAATGCGCGGCCACGTGCTCGCCGCTCGCCATGCCGGTGACGACCGCGTGGCTCTGCTCGGCATGGGCCCGAGCCTCGAGGGCCGCGTCGAGCGAGTCCGAGAAGATCGTCGCGACCTTGTCGACGACGTCCTCGCGGGCGTGGGCCTCGCACAGGAACCACGGCTCGCGTGAATCCGGCTCGGGCATCGCGCCACGGGCATGCATCCCGACCGCGACCGCGTCGTACAGCTCGTGGTCCGAGGTCGCCCAGTCGCGGTACTCGGTCGGGACGGTCTCCCGGAACATGATCCCGAACATCGTCGGATGGCCGGTGAAGACATACGGCAGGCCGCGGGTGTTCAGGACCTCGCGGAGCTCGCCCTGGATCGCGGTGCCGACGGCCTTGATCGACTCGAGCGCGTCGGTGTCGCGCAGGATCCGGAGCGTCGCGACGGCGGCCGCGGCCGCCACCCGGTTGCCGGCATAGGTGCCGCCGTGGCTGACCTTGTCGGGCAGGACCGACATGACCTCCTCGGTGCCGCCGAAGCACGCCGCCGGGTAGCCGTTGCCGATGGCTTTCGCGAACGTCCCGAGGTCCGGCTTGATGCCGAAGTACTCGGCGGCGCCGCCGCGTGCGATCCGGAAGCCGGTCTTGACCTCGTCGAAGATGAGCAGCGCCCCGAACTCCCGGGTGAGCGCCCGGACCTGCTGATGGAAGCCCTCCTCGGGCAGGATCCCCTGGGCGTTGCCCATGATCGGTTCGACGATGACCGCGGCGATGTCGTGGCCCTCGCGCTCGAAGATCCGGCGGAGCACGCCGATCTCGTTGTAGCGGGCCGGGATGATCGTCTTGCTGACGGCCTCCGGGATGCCCCGTCCCCAGGCCAGGCCGACCGGGTTGTCCTCCGACCCCAGCGTCGAGACGTCGTTCGGGGTCACCGAGATCAGGGCGTAGTCATGGACGCCGTGGTACTGGCCCTCGAACTTCACGATCTTGTTCCGGCCGGTGTAGGCGCGAGCGACGCGCATCGCGTGCATCGTCGCCTCGGTGCCCGAGACGGTCATCCGGGCCTTCCCGACCCAGCCCGTCATCTGCTTGATGAGCTCCATCGCCTCGACCTCGTCCTCGGAGGTCAGCGAGAAGCTCACGCCCTTCCGCATCCGCTCGTTGACGTAGTCGTCGACCCGCTCATCGGCGTGGCCGAGGATCACCGGGCCATAGCCCATCCGGAGGTCGATGTACTCGTTGCCGTCGACGTCCCAGAGTCTGCCGCCGCGGCCGCGGTCGACATACACGGTGTCCTCGCCCCAGGCCCGGAAGTTCGAGTTCGTGCCGCCCGGCATCGCCTGCATGGCGCGGCGGTAGAGGTCCAGCTGGCGGGCGCGACGGAGGCGCGGAGCGGGCCGGTCGGCGGCCATGGGAACCCTCCTCGATAGGCGTCCGGAGTCCGTCCATCGTGCCACAGCGCGACGGCGAGCGTCAAAGCCAGCATGTTCGAGATTCGCATCGCGGGCCGACCTCTCGTGCGAATCGCGGAGGCGATCTCGTGCAGAGGCGTTGGTATTCGCGACCGAGCTCCGGCGGCCTGCCGGCAGCGGGGGCAGATGAAGGTCCGGCGCTCATGACGTCGGAGGGGCCCGTCGTCAGCTGACGAGTGAGCGTCCGGCGCCCATAACGTCGGAGCAACGGCCGAGTAACGGTGGAGGATGCCGAGAGGGAGCGCCTCGCGAGCCTGATCCCCGATCGAATCTGGCATCTGGCACGTGGTCCGGAGGCGCGCGGAAGGTTTCCTCCGACGTTATGAGCATCCGGTGCTCACGGGCGCTCGCCAGCGGCGGCGCCGCGCGCGTCAGTGCGGGCGGCGGAGCCGGCGGGCGCTGGTCGGCGGCGACGCCGGCGGGTCAGCGGCGGGCGGCGAGCCAGTCGGGCAGCTCCGCGGCGAGGATCGCCAGCGGCAGCGAGCCGTGGCCGAGGACCTCGTCGTGGAACGCCCGCAGGTCGAACGCGTCGCCGTCGCGGGCGGAGAGCTCGCGCCGCAGCCGCTCGATCTCACGCTGGCCCGTCTTGTAGGCGAGCGCCTGCCCCGGGTTGGCGATGTAGCGATCCGTCTCGATTGCGGCGTCCGTGTCGCTCAGGCCCTCCTCGAGGAGCAGGTCGATCGACTGCTGGCGCGTCCAGCGCAACGCATGGAGGCCGGTGTCGACGACGAGGCGGGCGGCCCGCCAGGCCTGCGCGTCGAGCATCCCGAAGCGCTCCGGGTCGTTCCGGTACAGGCCCATCTCGTCGGCGAGCCGCTCCGAGTAGAGGCCCCAGCCCTCGACGAACGCGCCCGACGCAAACCGCGCCGCGAAGCGCCGGAAGTCGTTGAGGGAGGTGTTCTCCGTGTCGAGCGTGATCTGGAAATGGTGGCCCGGGACCGCCTCGTGGTACGTGTAGGCGGTCAGCTTCGAGAAGGTCCGGGTCGGCAGGTCGTAGGCGTTGATGTAGTACGTGCCCGGCCGGCTGCTGTCGGCCGATGGCGGGAAGTAGTACGCCGGCGGGGCGTCCTGCTCCTTGTACTCCTCAACCGCCAGGACGCGGCACGTCGCTCGCGGCAGCCGGCCGAACATCGCCGGCGCGGCCGCCTCGGCCGCGGCGATCTTCTCGCCGATCCGCGCGAGCAGCTCGTCGCGCGTCTTGGGGATGTTCGTCGGGTCGACGGCGAGATGGGCGCGGTAGGCCTTCGTGTCGTCACCGAAGCCGGCCTTGCGCGAGATCGCGCGGCGCTCGGCCTCGATCGAGGCGAGCTCCTCCAACCCGATCTCGTGGACCTCCCGCGGGTCCAGCTCGAGGGTCGTCCAGTAGCGCATGAGGCTGCGGTAGATCGCCTCGCCGTTCGGGGCCGACCAGATGCCGGGCTCGGTCCGGGTCTTCGCGAAATAGGTGCCCTTGAGCTCGGCGAGGAACGCGGCGTCGGCGGGCATCGTCTCGGTCCGGACGATCTCGCGGATCGCCTCGCGGTCGTCGTCTTCCGCGACGCGGGCCATCGACGGCACGATCGCCTGGTCGATCGGGACGGCGAGCATCCGCTCGACCTGGGCGATCGTCCGCTCGGCCACGATTCGCGGCGCGGTGAGGCCCATCGCCTCCGCCTCGCGCAGCAGCTCGACGTTCGCGGCCATGTAGGCCGGGTAGGCGTGGAGCCGGGCGACGAAGTTCTCGAAGTCAACCGGGGTGTCGGCGCCCTGGAACTGGGTCAGCTGCGGCAGCAGGGTCTGGGGCCCGCCCATCTGGTCGACGACCTGGAGGACGTCGAGGCGCATGTCGTCCTGCTCGACGCCGAGCTCGCCGATGATCCGGAAGACGTCCCGGGTGATCCGATCCTCGACCGAGAGACCCTCGTCGGGGATCGAGTCGGCGGTCGCGATCAGGTCCTCGGCCAGCTTCCGGAAGGCGAGGCGGCCGGCCGGTCCTGGATCCGGCAGGCGGTCGTCGTAGCGCTTGTCGCCGTTGACCGTGGCGCTGATCGGGCTGAGCGCCAGGAACCGTTCCCAGAAGCCGTCCGCGAGCTGGTCGATGTCGGACGTCGGGCCCCCGATGGGCGCGGTGGTCGAGGCGGTGGTCACGCGGCTGGGCCTCCGGAGCTGACCGACTCGAAGCGGCGACGCATGCCGGGCCCCCGCGGTCGGCCGCTAGGGTACCGCCTCCGGCCGATCGAACAGGCCCATCTGCTCGCCCCGCCTGGCGACCGCCGGATCGAGGCCGAGGTACGGCTCGAGGCTGCCCAGCTCGAGCGGCGTCCGGGCGAGCCAGGCCCGGAGCTGCGGCCACAGGATGACGTGCCAGTTGCCGGCCTCCATCGCCGCGCGGAGCACCGGCGACGACTCGAGCTTGAGGCGAGCCAGCTCGGCGCGTTCGGGGGCGAGCACGAGGATCCGGACCAGGCCCTCCGCGGGCGGGATGCGCGCGTGCCGCCGCAGGATCAGCTCGCCGAGCATCGCGGTCCACTCCACCTCGAACGCCAGCGCGAGCTTGCCCTTGACGTACCAGATGCAGTCGACCGCCTCGACGTCCTCGGGTGGCCCGGCCGCGATCGATGGCAGCCAGGGGTCCTGCTCGCGGCGATCGAGGTACTCGGCCAGGGTCCGATCCCCGACTCGGCGGGCCTGCTCGCGGCGAGGCACGCCCGGACGAGGGTCTCGTCGGGCAGGTCGTGACCGGTGAACAGCGCCGCGACCCGCTCGAAGAACGCGACCTCGTCGATCGGGCCCGCCGTGGACAGCAGGCTGAACGCCGCCCACTCCACCCGATCGGCGAGCGGCACGGAGGCGGACTGGCGGTCGAGCCGGTCGCCGAGCCACCAGCGGCCGGGCTCGATCTCCTCGAGCCGCCGCTGGCCGGGGCGAGTGAGCTCGTCCCGGACGAGCGCGAGGACCCGCTCGACCGGATCGCTGGCCGGGTCGAGGACTCGAGCCGCGTCGCCGATCGCCGCCCTGGCGACGCGGCCTTCCGAGCCAGCCCAGCGGGCGGCCCCGGACAGCGGCCGCGAACGGATGCCGGGTGGCGGAGAAGCGGCGTCGCCGTCGATGGTGAGCTCCGGGGCCCGGACCGTGCGGCCTTCCGTCGCGACGAGCCGCCGCAGCTGGCCGGCCCGGTCGAGGCCGACGAGGATCTCGCCGAGGAGCCGCTCGTAGCGGGCGGGCTCGCCGCGGGCCTTCAGGACCTCGACCGCCGTGTCGGCGATGGATCGCGCGGCATCGACCGCCGAGAACGGCCGGGCATCGATCCGCTCCGGGGGCGCGAACAGGCCGGGGCCGGGGACGGCCTCGGGGTCACCGCGGCCGCCGCTGCCCGGATCGAGGACCTGGTTGCCCCGGCTCCGGGCCGGAGGTGGCAGGATCCCGCCCGGCGGGATGAGCTCGACGATGCCCCCGACCTCCTCGTCGGGCTCGGCCAGGCGCGCCTCGACGAGCCGGTAGCCGGCGCCGACGCCGCCGAGCGCCGCGGCGACGAGAGCCTCCGGGCCACCCGACTCGAGCAGCAGCACGACGCGACCGTCCCGCGCCAGGTGCGGGGCAACGGCCTCGAGCGACCGGCGCAGGGTCGCTGCCTGCCATGACCATGGGGCGCGGATCGCCGGGCCGAGGAGCGGCTCCAGCGGCAGCAGCGCGGCGGCCTCCCGACCGAGGGCCCAGCACGTGCCGTGGTAGGCCGCCGCGAGGCGCTCCTGGCTGAAGCGGGCGGGTGGCTGGCCGAGGACGAGCCGGATCCGGGCCCGCGCCGGA
>JACQEG010000130.1 GCA_016200665.1 Chloroflexota bacterium
GAGCTCGCGGTCATCTGCCCGAAGTGCGGCGTCGGGCGCGAGGCCACGATCGAGACCTGCGGCAACTGCGGCCTCGTCCTCCGGATCGAGCCTCGGATGCGCCAGCTCGCGCCGGCCGGACCACCGCCCGGAGGCGCCGCCGCGGCGTAGCAGCGGACTAGCAGCGGCCGGCCGCCGACGCGGCCCGCCGTCGTCGACTGAATCTCCCCCTCGAAGGAACCGCGACCGATGGAACAGGCGTCCCAGCTCCTCTTCACCGCCGGCACGATCGTCCTGGCGCTCGCCTTCGCGGCCTACGTCGGCCACGCGGTCCTGCTCGCGAACGGCCGCCGCGCGCTCAGCCTGGCCGGCGCCGCCACGGGGGCGGGCGGCGGCGGGCTGCAGCCGGCCTGGGCTGGTGTGGCAACAGGCTCCTTCGTGGCCGCTCGTGCCGCCGAGGCGGCCCGCGGCCCCGACGACTTCGCGGCCCCGAGCCCGCTCTCCCGCGCCTCGACCTGGCTCGGCATCGGTGCCTTCGCCCTGCTGGCGACGTCGCTCGTCATCCGCGCCGTCCTCGTGGGGCGCGGACCGTGGGGCAACCTGTTCGAGTTCTCGGTCGCGTTCGCGACCTCGATCCTGGGGGCGTACCTCGCGCTCGGGCGGCGCTACCCGATCGCCTCGATCGGCTTCATCCCCGTCGGCGTCGCGCTCGGGATCGCGCTGTACGCCTCGTCGCTGCCGTCGGACATCAAGCCGCTCGTGCCGGCGCTCGCCAACGCGCCGCTGCTGACGATCCACGTCGGGATGGCGATGCTGTCCTACGGGATCTTCGCGACGTCCTTCGCCGCCGGCGTCGGCTACCTGGTCCAGGGCCGCGAGGATCGCTTCGCCTGGCTGCCGTCGCACAAGGTCCTCGACAGCGTTGCCTATCGGGCGGTGATCATCGGCTTCCCGGTGTTCGCGACGATGATCATCCTCGGCTCGTGGTGGGCCTCGATCGCCTGGTCCGCGTACTGGAGCTGGGACCCCAAGGAGACCTCGGCGCTCGTGACCTGGCTCGCCTACGCGATCTACCTCCACGCCCGCAACCAGAAGGCCTGGGCCGGCCGGCCCGCCGCGCTGCTGCTCGTCGTCGCGTTCCTGATGGTCCTCGTGACCTACTCCGGCTCGCTCTGGTTCAACGGCCTGCACGCCTATTCCGGCCTCTAGCCGCCGATCCCGAGGACGGGGCGCATGAAGAGGCCCGGCGCAATCGCGCCGGGCTCAAGCTCGCGGCAGGCCCGCGGCGAGTTGCGCCGGGCCACCCCGGCGGCGCTCGCCCCTGCCTGAGAAGTAGATCGCCCGAGACCCCGAGCGCGCCCCCGTCCTCTCCGGCGCTCGGGGTCCAGGCTGGTGGTGTGTTCAGCGGTCGCGACCCGGCGAACCGTCAGCCCGCTGCGACCTGCGGGCCGACGACTCGCGGCTGCGGAACCGTCAGCTACGGCTCTGCGGCTCGTCCGAGAAGCTCAGGACCTTGGCGATCGGCGTCCGGACGAGCTTGTTGAACTCGTTCTTGTAGCGCAGCGCCGGGTACAGCTTGGTGGGGCTGATCGGGCTGTGGGCCTCGCCCACCGCGAACTGGACGAGCTCGCAGTTGGTCACGTTGTGCCAGCCATCGGCGAGCTCGATCGCCCGGATCTCGCGCGTGTCGAGCGCGTCGGTGGTGACGTTGATCTGCGTCTGCATCGTGGTCGCCATCATTCAGGCCTCCAATCCTTCGAGTGCGTTGGCGGAGGCGACTGAGGAGGAACGGACGTAGAGGTTGCCCTCTGGAGTGGGGGTTCATCCGGCACCGCATTCCCCATCGGCCGGTCCATGGACCCTACTGTCACCGCGGGCACAGATGGCTCAACGAGCCAGCGACGCGGGGTTGCAGGGACCTTGCAGCAACCGATCTCCACGAATCCTCAGGCATCACACGCCCGGGACGCCACGCGCCGGGACGCCTCGCGCCGGGACGCCTCGCGCCGGGACGGCTCGCGCTTGGGACGGCTCGCGCCGGGACGCCTCGCGCCGCGACGACTTCTTCTCAGATGTGCACCACCGGCACGTTAGGTGGCGATTGCGCGCGGTCGTGGGCCGTCTTCGCGCGAGGCCACGCTGGCGCGAGCTCGCGAGATCGACTCAGGTCGCCCTCCGCGCGGCAATCCGCTCTCTAACGCCCCACCCACGAGAATCTGAGAAGAAGTGGGACAGAAGGGCAGAAGGGCGAGCTCCGGGCGCCGCGACCGAACGTGCCACGCGTCGACCGTGCCGAGCGGCCCACCGCTCGGACGGCCGCTCGGCCCATCGCGGCCGCGCGATGGAAGGGCTAGCCTGAAACTCGCATGGCCCTCGTCCTCGATTCCCTCGTCAAGCGATTCGGCTCGGGTGCCACCGCGGTCACCGCCCTCGATGGCGTCAGCTTCGAGGTGCAGCCCGGCGAGGTCTTCGGGTTCCTCGGC
>JACQEG010000018.1 GCA_016200665.1 Chloroflexota bacterium
GGCGACGCGGCGGGTGCGGCGATCATCCAGACCTACCAGCCGGAGCATCCGGCGATCGTCGCCGTCGGGGCGGCTGATCCCACGGCGTTCTATGACGCCGAGCTCGAGCTGCGGCGCCAGTTCGGATCGCCGCCCTTCGCTCGGCTCGTGAAGCTGACCGTCGCGCTCGCGGACCGCGATGCCGCGGAGGCGGCCGGGCGCGAGATGGTCGCGGAGCTCCGCGGCCGGATCGCCGGGCTCCCGGCCGGGGATCGGGCGACCGTGAGCGGGCCGGCCCCCGCCTTCATCGCCCGGCGCGCCGACCGCTGGCGCTACAACGTCGTCGTCCGAGGGACCGATCCGGCCGCCCTGTTCGAGGAGCCACCGGGGCCGCCATGGAGCATCGACGTCGATCCCGATTCACTGCTGTAAGCGTGGGGCCGGTCGGCTCATGACCGGAATCGCCCGACGGGACTAGCATCGGCGGACACACCGAGGAGGCCAATCCCATGACCGACGAGACGACCAGCGGCGCGGGTCCCAGCCATGAGCCCGACAGGACCGCATCCACGAGCACCGGCGACGAGGCGTTCTGGCAGGAGCCGGAGCAGCACGCCGGCAAGAGCGGCGAGTGGCTCGCCCAGCTCCAGACGATGATCGAGCAGCTCGCCACCCAGGCGGCCCCCGTCGTCCGCGAGGTCGGCGCGAAGGCGGCCGAGCTGGCCGCCGCGGCCGGCGAGAAGGCCGGTCCGGTGGCCCATCGGGCCGCCGCGTTCACGACCGAGGCCGGCCTCAAGCTTGCCGAGCGGTCGCGCAGCTTCGCCGCCGAGATCCGGCGCGAAAAGGCCGCCCGCGGCGAAGGTTCAGGCGCCGAGACGCCGGCGGCCGAGGCGCCCGACGACGCGACCGAGACCAGCGACGAGCCGACGCCGAGCGGCGTGAACTGAGCTCAGCCACCCCTGTCGCGATCGCGCGCCCCGCGGACCCCGGGGGGCGCGCCCGTATACTCCGGCCGTGAGCGTCCGCCCGATCCTGCTCCTCGGTGACCCGCGCCTACGGATCCGCGGCGAGGTCGTCACGAGCTTCGCCAGGCCCCTCCACGTCCTGCTGGACGACATGATCGCCACGATGCGCGATGCGCCGGGCGTCGGGCTCGCCGCACCCCAGGTCGGGGAGCCGCTGGCGGCATGCGTCGTCGAGGTCGGCGACCGCCTGCTCGAGCTGATGAACCCGAAGATCGTCAAGTCAACCGGCGACGATCGCGACCTCGAGGGCTGCCTGTCGGTCCCCGGCTATGCCGCCTACGTCACCCGCCGCGAGCGCGTCTGGGTCGTGGCCCAGGATCGCAGGGGCCGCCGGATCAAGGTCGCCGGCTCGGGCCTGCTCGGCCGGGCGCTGCAGCACGAGCTCGACCATCTCCAGGGCAAGCTCTACATCGACTACCTCGACTCGCTCGATGACCTGATCCCGGTCGGTCGCGGCGACGACGAGGAGGAGGATGCGGGCGACGCCGAGGCTGCCGATGCGCCGAAGGGGCGTGCGCGGAGGGTGAAGACCCCCGCCCTGGCATGAGCCGCGGGCCCGTCGCCGTCGCATTCTTCGGCTCCGGTCCATTCGCGCTCCCGATCCTCGACCGGCTGGCGGGCATGCCCGCCGTGCGCGTCGTCGGCGTCGTGACCGTGCCCGATCGACCGTCCGGTCGCGGCGGCCGCCTCACCGCGCCGCCCGTGGCGGATCGAGCGCGAGCACTCGGCGTATCGCTCCACCAGCCGGCGCGCCTCCGTGACGGCGCGGCCGCCTCGCTCATCCGCGACCTCGGCCCGGAGGTCGCGGTCCTCGCCGACTACGGCCGCCTCGTCCCGCCGGAGCTGCTCGCGATCCCGCGCCGGGGCTTCCTCAACCTGCACCCCTCGCTGCTCCCGCGCCACCGCGGCGCGACCCCGATCCCGGCGACGATCCTGTCGGGCGATCGCGAGGCAGGCGTCAGCCTGTTCGAGATGGACTCAGGCCTCGACACCGGCCCGATCGTGGCCCAGGCACGGTGGCCGCTGACCGGGCGCGAGGACGCCATGGCCCTGGAGGCCGACGCCGCGCTCCGCGCCGCGGAGCTGCTGGAGGCGACCCTGTCGCCGTGGCTGGCCGGCGAGCGGCCGGCGCGACCGCAACCGGCCGCGGGCATGACGGTCACCCGGGCGCTGCGCCGCGAGGACGGACGGCTGGATCCGGCCCTGCCCGCGGTCGAGCTGGAGCGGCGCGTCCGGGCGTTCGTTCCGTGGCCGGGCACCTTCGTCGACCTGCCCGACGGCCGGCTCGCGATCCTGCGGGCGGCGGCCGCGCCGTCGCAGCCCGGCGATGAGCCCGGCCTGCTGGTCGCCGACGATGGCGGCGTGGCCCTGACGGCGGCCGACAGCCGCCTCCGGCTGCTCGAGGTGCGTCCGGCCGGGGGCCGCACGATGTCCGCCGCGGACCTCCGGAACGGCCACCCCGGCTGGCTCGGGGCCCGGGTGGCGCACGCCTGAGGGCGTGCGAGAATCCGGCCATGTCGATCGTCCCGCCGCCGCGCCTGTCCGAGGAGGGCATTCGGCAGTTCACGCCCGGCCTGTCCGGGCTCACCCTCGACGCCCTCGCGGCGTGGCTCGCCGAGCACGGCCAGCCGGCATACCGCGCGCGCCAGGTCCTCGATGCCGTGTGGCGCGCCAATC
The DNA here is from genome assembly GCA_016200665.1 of Chloroflexota bacterium. GTDB lineage: Bacteria > Chloroflexota > Limnocylindria > Limnocylindrales > CSP1-4 > UBA5189. The sequence goes on from JACQEG010000018.1 coordinate 2,682, forward strand.
CCGCGACCCTCGACGAGGTGACCACGCTGCCCCGGCCACTTCGAGTGGCGCTGGCGGAATCGTTCCGCTGGGACACGGCCGGCGCGACCGAGGTGGCCATCGCCGATGGTGGCCGGACCGAGAAGGCCCTTCACCGCCTCGCCGATGGCGCGACGATCGAGTCGGTCCTCATGCATTTCCCGGCGGGTCCCGGACGGCGCGAGCGCCACACGCTGTGCATCTCGAGCGAGGCGGGCTGCGCCGTGGGCTGTCCGTTCTGCGCGACCGGCGAGCTGGGCTTCAGTCGCGACCTGCTGACGGCGGAGATCGTCGACCAGGTCCGTTGGGCGAGCCGTCACCTCGCCACCGACGGCCTCCGGCTGACGAACATCGTGTTCATGGGCATGGGCGAGCCGCTCATGAACCTCGACCGGGTCCTCGAGGCCGTGGCGGCGCTCAACGATCCCAGCCGGTTCGGGCTCGGTGCCCGGCACATCACCGTGTCGACCTCGGGCGTCGTGCCCGGCATCCGGCGACTGACCGCGCTCGGGGCCCAGTTCACGCTCGCGATCAGCCTCCATGCCGCCCGCGATTCGCTGCGCGACGTCCTCGTCCCGTTGAACCGCCGCTGGCCCGTCGCCGAGGTCGTCGCCGCCGCTCGCGATCACGCCGCCGCCACCGGCCGCCGCGTGTCGTACGAGGTCGTCATGATCGCGGGCATCAATGACACCGACGCGGATGCCGACGCGATGGCCGAGCTGCTCCGCGGCGACCTCGCCCACGTCAACCTGATCCCGATGAACCCGGTCGCCCATACGCCGTGGCAGGCGAGCCCGGCCGAGGCCCTCGAGCGCTTCGCGGCCCGGCTTCGAGCGGTCGGCCTGCCGGTGACGATCCGGGGCAACCGCGGCCAGGACGTCGGGGCTGCGTGCGGCCAGCTCGCGGCGGAGCGGGCAGGGGAGCCGGCGCCCGCCGCGGTGGCCTGGCGCCGGAAGCGCCTCGAGCAGGCGAGCCTGGCGGCGCTCCGCGGCGATCCGAGCGAGGTCGTCGACGCCGTGGTCGCCCGATCAGCACGATGAGCCCGACTCGCCGCCGCCGGCGCCCGGCCGAGGATGTACCGCGGGGCCGGGCGCGGGTCGCGGTCAGCATCCTCGACGCCGACCTCGGCAACCTCGCTCATGCGGTTCGGCGAGCGGAGCGCGAAGGCGCCGACCGGATCCACCTCGACGTCATGGACGCCCACTTCGTGCCCAACCTCACGTTCGGGCCGAAGACGGTCAAGGCCCTCCGACGCCGAACCCGGCTGCCGCTCGACGCCCACCTCATGGTCGACGAGCCGGGCCGATTCCTCGACCAGTACCTCGACGCAGGCTGCGACTCCATCACGTTCCACGTCGAGGTCCGCGAACCGATCGAGCCGACCCTCCGGCGGATCCGCGAGGCGGGTCGCGCGGCGGGGCTCTCCCTCCGGCCGAAGACGCCGATCGCCGCCCTGGAGCCGTACCGCGCGCTCCTCGACATCGTCATGGTCATGACCGTCGAGCCGGGCTTCGGGGGCCAGGCGTTCATGGCCGACGTCGCCCGCGAGAAGCTCCCGGCCGCGCGGCGGCTGCTCGACCACAAGCTGTACGGCGGCGAGGTCCACGTCGATGGCGGCGTCAATCGCGAGACGGCCGAGATCGCCGGGGGGCTCGGCGCGGACATGCTCGTCGTCGGCTCGGCGCTGTGGATCGAGGGCCACGACATGGGCCGCGAGATCCGGCTGATCCGGGCTCTGGCCGACGAGGGCTTCCAGTACCAGCTCAACGGCGGCGTGCCACCGACACCGCGCGACGCGATGGTCACCTTCGCCTCGCTGCCGCGGGCCGAGGCCAAGCGGCTCGAGACGGCGATCGAGGCGGCGGGCGTCCCGGTCCTGCTCTTCCGGGCCCACGACGACGGCGCGGATGCCGTGGCTTCCACCGCCCGGACCCGCTGGGACCTGCTGCTGCCGGCATCGGCCGAGGCCGCCGTGACCGCCCGATTCGGCGATCTCCGGGCGACGCTTGAGCGCGAGCGGGCGTGAGACTGCTCCTCCAGCGCGTGTCGCGGGCCTCGGTTCGGGTCGGCGACGAGCTCGTCGCCTCGATCGGGCCCGGGCTGCTCGCCTTCGTCGGGGTCGGCCACGGGGACGATGCCGGCGTGGCGGCGGCGATGGCCCGCCGGAGCGCCGAGCTCCGGATCTTCGCGGACGAGGCTGGCCGAACGAATCGCTCGCTGCTGGAGACGGGCGGATCGGCCCTCGTGGTGAGCCAGTTCACCCTCCAGGCGGACACGTCGCGGGGCCGGCGGCCGGGCTTCACGGCGGCGGCACCGGGGCCGCTCGCGGATGAGCTCTACCGCCGGTATGCGAGCGCCCTTCGCGAGGCGGGCGTGCCCGACGTGCAGACGGGCCGGTTCGGGGCGGAGATGGCGGTCGAGCTCGTGAACGACGGGCCGTTCACGATCTGGCTCGACTCGGATCGCCTCGCGGGCGCCTGAGGCCCGCGGCGGCGGCGGGCTGCTACCGGGCGGTCTTCGTCTGGGTGCGCCGGCAGCGCGTGCAGGCCAGGACCTTGGTCGCGACGCCGTGCTCGACGACGGTCAGCGGCTGGAGGTTCGGCTGGTAGCGGCGGTGGGCTCGAACGCGGTTCATGCCGGACGACTGCGGGTTGTACCCGCCCATCGACACCTTGCCGCAGATCGCGCAGGAACGGGCCATCGGGTCCTCGAGGGGTGATTCAATCGAAGCGCCGGGGCCGGAAGGGCCCAGGCGGGGCGGTACTATACCACGCGCCCCCGCCGGTCCCCGGCGGATCGGCCCTGCCGCAGCCGTCGTTGGAGGCCATCTTGCCGGAGGCGCACCTGCCGGGCCAGGCCCTCGCGACCCGCCGGGCCGTGACCGACATCGTCCGGACCGTGACGCTGGGCTCCTACGGCGTCATCGACGTCGGCGGCGCCGGGCTGGCCCGCTGGCTGGGCTGGCTGTTCGGCCGTCCCAGCGGTGTCCGCGTCTCGCTGGCGGACGACCGGATCACGATCGACCTGCGGCTTCGCGTCGCCCACGGCGTGCCGATCGCGGAGGTCGCGCGCCAGGTCGAGTCGGCGGTTCGGTTCGCGATACGACGGGCCCTGCGGCGGGAGGTCGACCGGCTGACGATCCGGGTGTCCAGCCTGGCGGTGCGACCGGCCAGCGAGCCGCCGCGGCCCCCGGCAGCGCCCGGCCCGGGCTCGTCCGATCTGGCCGACAGCGGCACGGACGTCGCGTGACCGCGGGAGCCGGCCGCTAGTGGCGCGGCGAGCCTGCGACGGCGCCGGCCTGCTCGGCGCCTTCCGAGCGGCCGTCGCGAACCTCGAGGCTCACGTCGACGAGGTCAACGCCCTCAACGTGTTCCCGGTCCCGGATGGCGACACCGGGTCGAACATGATGGCGACGGTGCGCGCCGCGCTGGACGAGGCGGAGGCGCTCGGCCCGACCGGCACCGCCGAGCGGATCGCGGCCGCGGCCGCGTTCGGAGCCCTCATGGGCGCGCGAGGCAACTCGGGCGTCATCACCAGCCAGATCCTGCGCGGGATCGCCGAGGGCCTGGCGGGCAAGGCCCGGTTCAACGCGCTCGATCTCGCCAACGCCCTCGACGGCGGGACGCGGGCGGCGTATGGCGCGGTGGCGAAGCCCGTCGAGGGCACGATCCTGACGGTCATCCGCGAGGCCTCGGTCGAGGCCGTCGCCACCGCGGAGCGGGAACGGGACCTCGAGGCGGTGCTGACCTCGACGGTCGAGGCGGCCCACGCCGCGGTGGTGAAGACGCCGAGCCTCCTGGCGGTCCTGAAGGACGCCGGGGTCGTCGATTCCGGCGGGCAGGGCCTGTACCGCCTCATGCAGGGAGCCCTCGAGTACGCGACCGGTGTCGCCTCACGAGCCGCGGCGACCGGGGCGCCGGCTGCGGCGCCGGACCGCGTCGTCGCCGGCATGCCGGGCGGCCCGGCGGGCGCCTCCATCCTCGTCGCGGGGGCCGATGAGGGCTTCGGCTACGAGACGATGTTCCTGCTCCATGCGCGCCCCAGCACGAGCCTCGACGTCGATGCGATCCGCCGCCACCTCGAGTCGCTCGGCGACAGCGTCCTCGTCGCGGGTGACGCGTCGGCGCTCAAGGTCCACGTCCACAACGAGCGGCCCGACGAGGTCATCGGCTACGGCCTGTCACTCGGCACGTTGTCGCGGATCAGCGTCGAGAACCTCGACCACCAGGCCCGTGACGTTCGCGAAACGCGCGCCGCCGCCTTCGCCGCGGAGACGGAGTCCCGGAATGGCACCGGGTCGACGGACGGCACCGGGTCGGAGGCCGACCCCGTGGAGCTCCTGCCGCTCGCGGTCGTGGCGGTCGCCGCCGGCGAGGGCCTCGCGGCGATCTTCCGCGACTTCGGCGTCCAGAAGGTCGTCATCGGTGGCCAGGCCGCGAACCCGAGCACCGGCGAGCTCCTGGAGGCGGTCCGCTCGGTGCCCGCGCGCGAGGTGCTCGTCCTGCCGAAC
>JACQEG010000115.1 GCA_016200665.1 Chloroflexota bacterium
GGCCATCGCGTCTCGATCTACTCGCCGAGCCCCGCCAGGCCGCCGCGGGCATGACCGCCCCGGCGCGGACGCTCCTCCCGCGGATCGTCGACGCGTATCGCCGGACCACCGGGTCGCGGACGGCCATCGCGCTCGTCCTCGCAAACGCGATCCCGCTCGTTGGGGTCCTGCTGTTCGGCTGGAGCCTCTGGACGATCCTGGTCCTGTACTGGGTCGAGAACGGTGTCGTGGGCCTGTGGAACGTGCCGCGCATCCTCCTTGCCGGCGGCGCGACGGCGAGCGCCGTCCTGCGCGTGCCCACCGCGATCTTCTTCATGCTCCACTACGGGCTCTTCTGGCTCATCCACGGCGTGTTCGTGTTCGCGCTGCCGCAGTTCTTCGGCGGCGGCGGCTCGACGCTGGGTGGCGGGCCGGCCATCGGTCCGGACGGGCTCCCGACGCTCGTGGCGCCGGTCGTGAACGGTGGCTTCGGCGAGGTCGCGTGGTCCTCCGTGGCGATCGGCGCGATCGCGCTCTTCCTGAGCCACGGGGCGTCGTTCTTCTTCAACTACCTCGGCAAGGGCGAATACCTGCGCACGACCGCCCCCGTGCAGATGGGCGCCGTCTATGGCCGGGTCGTCGTGCTCCACCTGACGATCCTGTTCGGTGCCATGGCGATCGTGTTCCTCGGAGCGCCGGTGCTGCTTCTCGTCGTCATGGTCGTCGCGAAGACCCTGTTCGATCTCGGGCTCCACCTGCGACAGCACCCGGCCCAGGCCTAGGCGTCGATCGGCCCGCGCTCCACGAACCGCCCGTAGCCGCGCTCGCCGACGAAGGCCCCGTCACGGATGACGGCGCGGCCCCGCACGAACACCGACCGCACCTCGCCGGTGACCGCCATGTCCTCGTACGGCGTGTAGTCGCTCGCGTGGTGGAGGTCGAGCGCCTTCAGGGTTCGGCGCGCCAAGGGATCGAACAGGACGAGGTCGGCATCGCGGCCGGCCTCGATGGCGCCCTTGTGGGTCAGCCCGAACAGTCGCGCCGGGGTCGTCGCCACGAGATCGACGAGCCGCTCGACGGTCAGCCGCCCGCGGGCGACACCCTCCGAGTACGCGATCGAGAGGAGGGTCTCGATGCCGGGGGCGCCGTTGCTGATCCGGTCGAACGGCACGCCCGCGGCAGCCTCGGCCTTCTCGACGCCAAGGCGGTCCGGGACGTGGTCCGTCGCGATGAGATCAAGGTCGCCGGCGGCGAGGCCGTCCCAGAGCGCCGACTGGTCCGTGGCCGGCCGCAGCGGCGGCGAGATGATCGAGCCAGCGACGACCGCCGGATCATGGCTCGCGTAGCGGGTGTCCGTGAGCGCGAGATAGTGCGGGCATGTCTCGGCGTGGGCCCGGACGCCGGAGGCCTTCGCCTCGCGGACATGCCTGAGCGCCGCCTCGGACGAGAGGTGGACGACGTGGACGGCGGCGCCCGCGGCTCGGGCGAACGCCATCGCGCGGTGCGTGGCCACCGCCTCGGCATCCGTGGTCCGTGTGGCGGCGTGGAATCGCGCCGCCGTGTCGCCTCGAGCCAGGGCATCGGCCACCGCCGCATCGATGAGGACCGGATCCTCGCAGTGGACCTGGAGCATGCCGCCCCGAGCGCCCAGCACGCGCATCGCGTCGAACAGCCGCCGGTCGTCGAGCCGGAAGTCGAAGACCATGAACGCCTTGGCGGTCGGGACGCCCGCGTCGACCATCGCCGGGAGCTCGGCCACCGGGTCGTCCATCCGGCCGCTGATCGCAAGGCTCGGGGCGTAGTCGACGGCGGCATCGCCGTCGGTGACGGCTCGCCACTCGCGAAGTCCCGCGAGGAGGGATCGCTCCGCCCCAGGCGATGAGCCGGTGCCGGGGTTGTTGAAGGCGAGGAACGTCGTCGTGCCGCCGAATGCCGCGGCCACGGAGTCGTGGAAGAACCGGTCCGGCTCGGCGTCGGACGCGACCCGGACGTGAGTGTGGACGTCGACCGCGCCAGGCAAGACGAGGAGCCCGGTCGCGTCGACCACCTCGGCGTTGCCCGCCCCAGCCGCTCCGATCCCCGCGTCGGGCGGTTCGACGGCCGCGATCCGGCCGCTAC
>JACQEG010000122.1 GCA_016200665.1 Chloroflexota bacterium
CCGCTGGAAGCTCCCCGTCTGGGTCGCCGGGTACGGGCCCATGGCCCTGGCGATGACCGGGCGGATCGCCGACGGCGCCATTCTCCAGCTCGCGGACCCGGATCTCATCCGCTGGTTCGCCGGCCAGATCCGCGAGGCGGCCGTCGCCGCCGGCCGCGATCCGGGCGCCGTGAAGATCCAGGCCGCGGCGCCGCTCCACGTCGGTCCGCGGGACGAGGGCCGCGAGCGGACCCGGTGGTTCCCGGCGCTCGTCTCGAACCACGTCGTGGACCTCGTGAACAAGTACCCGCGGGAGCAGCTGCCAGATTCGCTGACCGGCTACATCCAGGATCGGACCGGCTACGACTACCACCATCACGCCGAGGTCGGCTCGTCCAACGCCGGCTTCGTCGGCGACGAGGTCACCGATCGGTTCTGCGTCCTTGGCGAGGCCCCGGCGGTCATCGAGAAGCTCCGGGCCCTGGCCGAGGCCGGCATCGACCAGTTCAACGTCTATCTCATGAACGGCGACGAGCTCGACCAGCTGCGGCGGATCGGCCGGGAGGTCATCCCGGCGTTCGCGGCGGCAACGCGCGCCTGATCGCGCGGTCCACGCCCCGGGCCGAGCGCGATACGATCTCGGGCACCTGACGGCCCGCCGCCCGGCGGGTCGCACGAGCGCTGGCAACGGGAGGAATCTCGTGGACAAGAAGGCCAAGACCCCCAAGAAGCCGAAGCAGAACAAGGCCAAGAGCGCGCCGGCCAAGTAGCCATCTCGAGCGAGGGACGGTGATGCGGACGCTCATCAGCGGCGGGACCGTCGTCACCGCCGAGGGCTCGTTCCCGGCCGACGTCCTCGTCGACGGGGAGCGGATCGCCCAGGTTGGCTCGGGCCTCGCCGCGACCGTCTCGGCAGACGAGACGATCGACGCCACGGGCCGATACGTCATCCCGGGCGGGATCGACGTCCACACCCACATGGAGCTGCCGTTCGGCGGGACGTTCGCGAAGGACACCTTCGAGACCGGAACCCGGGCGGCAGCCTTTGGTGGGACGACCACGATCGTCGACTTCGCCGTCCAGTCGAAGGGCAAGTCGCTGCGCGAGGGCCTCGACGCCTGGCACGCCAAGGCCGAGGGCAACGCCGTCATCGACTACGGCTTCCACATGATCATGAGCGACGTCACCGACGACTCGCTCGCGGAGATGGACCAGCTCGTCGCCGAGGGCGTCCCCGACTTCAAGCTCTTCACGGCCTACCCCGGCGTCTTCTTCAGCGACGACGGCGCGATCTTCCGGGCCATGCAGCGAACGGCCCGGAACGGCGGCCTGATCATGATGCACGCGGAGAACGGCCTGGCCATCGACGTCATCGCGGCGGACACGGTCGCGGCCGGCACGACCGACCCGATCGGCCACGGCCTCGCCCGCTGCTCGGTCCTCGAGGCCGAGGCGACCAATCGCGTCATCCGCCTCGCCCAGGCCGCCAAGGTCCCCGTCTACATCGTCCACCTGTCGGCGAAGGAAGCCCTGGACGCCGTCCGGATGGCCCGTGACGAGGGCCTGCCGGCGTTCGCCGAGACCTGTCCGCAATACCTCTTCCTGTCGCTTGACGACCTCGGCCACGGCTTCGAGGGCGCCAAGTTCGTGTGCTCGCCCCCGCTCCGCTCGAAGGACCACTGGGACGAGCTCTGGAAGGGTCTCGTGAAGGACGACCTGCAGGTCGTCTCCACGGACCACTGCCCGTTCGACTTCCACGGCCAGAAAGATCTCGGCCAGGGCGACTTCCGGAAGATCCCGAACGGCCTGCCCGGCGTCGAGGACCGCGTCGACCTGCTCCACGACGGCGGGGTCGTCGGTGGCCGGATCACCAAGGAGCGCTGGGTCGAGATCGTCTCGACCGCGCCGGCGAAGCTCTTCGGGCTGTACCCGCGCAAGGGCGCGATCGTCGCCGGCGCGGACGCCGACATCGTCATCTACGACCCGAACCGCACCCGGACCATCTCCGCGACGAGCCACCACATGGCCGTCGACTACTCCTGCTACGAGGGCCGGACGGTCCAGGGCGCGCCCGATCTCGTGATGAGCCGTGGCTCGGTCGTCGTGCGTGCCGGGCAGTTCGCCGGCCGCAAGGGCGCGGGCCGCTTCCTGAAGCGGGCGACCGCCGACTACGCCCGGATGGCCTGACCCCCTAGCGGCGGTCGGCGACGACCCTGCCCGACTGGACGACGGCGACGACCCGTGCCGGATCGCCCCACAGCGCCGGCTCGGTGAGCGGGTCGCCGGTCACGAGAGCGAGATCGGCGATCTTGCCCGGCTCCAGCGTTCCGAGGTCGTCGGCGAGGTCGAGCAGCCGGGCGGCCTCGATCGTCGCCGCGCGGAGCGCGCCGAGCGGCGACAGCCCGTGGTCGACCATGTGCTTGAGCTCGCGCGGCAAGTGGTCGTCGCGGACCCCGTCCGTGCCCATCGCCACCCGCACTCCGCGCTCGACGGCGTGCCGGAAGTTGCGGTCGAGATCGGGCATGAGGGCCTGCTGCTTCTCGACCGCCCAGGGCGGGGTGATCCCCTGCTCGACGAGCTCGGGCTCGAGCATCCTGTAGGAGATCAGGAAGGTCGGAACGATCGGGACGTCGCGCTCGAGCATGAGGTCGATGGCCTCGTCGTCGATCCCGTCACCGTGCTCGATCGAGCGGACGCCGGCGACGAGGGCGTTCCTGATCCCGGCGGCATTCTCGGCGTGGGCGAGCACGCCGTGGATGCCCGCGAGGCGAGCCTCCTCGACCATCACCCCGAGCTCCTCCACCGAGAACTGGACCGCGCCGGGGCCGTCCATCATCGAGTAGACGCCGCCGGTCGAGAACGTCTTGATCCAGTCCGCGCCGGCCCGGATCTGCGCCCGGACGGCCTTGCGGACCTCGTCCGGCCCATCGGCGATCGCGGGCGGGATCTCGGTCATCGGCCGGTCGCCGTCGAGGATGACCCCCGACGGGCTCATCCCGTCGCCGTGGCCGCCCGTGATCGAGATCGGGTTGACGCTGACCTGGAGGCGCGGGCCGGGCCAGCCGCCTGCGAAGAGCTTCTTCAGGCCCGCCGGCGCTCCGCCGGCGTCGCGGATCGTCGTGATCCCGGACTCGAGCCAGGCTTGGCCGACCTTCAGCATCTGCCCGACGCTCTCGGTATAGGTCCGCGCGATCGCCGCCTCGAGCCGCTCATGGGCGCCGCCGATGTGGACGTGGCAGTCGATCAGGCCCGGAATCACCGTCGCGCCGGCGGCGTCGAGGACGGTCGAGCCGTCGGGGATGGCCGATCGGCTCCGGCCGATCGAGGCGATGCGGCCGTCCTCGCCGACGACGAGGGTGTCGCCGTCGAGCGGCGACGCGGAGCGGCCATCGAGGAGGCGGGCGCCGACGATCGCAAGTGGCATGGCGCGAGCCTAGCGCGACCCGGCGGGCGTCGCGGGTCGTGCGAAAGCCCGCCGTTGTGTCATCGGGACCACGGTCGGGCGGCGACCCGCGGGCTAGTCTCGGAGCGAGGGCTCATTCCCTCGGATCCCCCGGCCTCGCTGCCCAGGCGCGCCACTGCGCCTCCGTCCCCGCGCGAGAGGTGGTGCCTCCGACGCTCGACGACGACTTCGACGCCTACGCCGTCCTCCGGGTCCATCCGGCCGCAGAACCCGACGTGATTCGCGCCGCGTACCGGGCTCTGGCCAGGCTCTACCACCCCGACATCGTCGGCTCCGAGGCGGCGCGCGAGCAGATGGTCCGGATCAATCGGGCCTGGGCCATCCTCGGGGACCCGACCGAGCGGAGCGCGTTCGACCGCAGTCATCGCCGCGCGCCGGCGGCCCAGTCCCCGGTCGCGACGCCCGCCGCGACGCCGGACCGGACAGAGCCCTCGGCGGTGGGCCGGCGGCCGGCGTCGGGTTGGGGCGCCGGCGCGGCGGGACCGCCACCCGGGCGCCCGTCCGGCAGCGTCCTCGACTTCGGGATCTACCTCGGCTGGTCGCTCGGCGAGGTCGATCGACGGGATCCCGGGTATCTCGATTGGCTCGTCGAGCGGCCGGAGGGCGTGCCCTTCCGAGGAGAGATCCTCGAGATCCAGGCACGTCGGCAAGCAGGGACGATGAAGGCTCGCCGCGGCCTCTTCGGTTTCGGCTGACGGTCAGCGCGTCCTCGGGAAGCCCAGGTCGACCTTCGACGTGCCGGGGTCCGGCCAGCGGGCCGTGACGACCTTGGCACGCGTGTAGAACTGGATCCCCTCGGGGCCGTACATGTGGAGGTCGCCGAACAGCGAGGCCTTCCAGCCGCCGAAGCTGTAGTACGCGACGGGCACCGGGACGGGGACGTTGATCCCGACCATCCCGACGTTGACGTCGAACTGGAACTGCCGGGCCGCGCCGCCATCGCGGGTGAAGATCGCCGTGCCGTTGCCGTACGGGTTGTCATTGATGAGCTGGACGGCGTCCGCGTAGGTCTCGGCGCGGGTGACGGTGAGGACCGGCCCGAAGATCTCGTCGCGGTAGCAATCCATATCCGGCGTGACCCGGTCGATGAGCGACACGCCGAGGAAGAACCCGTCCGATCCCCCGTACAGCGGATGCTCGCGGCCATCGGCCACGACGGTGGCACCCTGCGCCGCGGCGCTGTCGAGGTACGAGGCGACCTTGTCGCCGTGCTGCTGCGTGACGAGCGGGCCCATCTCGGCGGCGGGGTCCGTGCCCGGCCCGACCTTGATCTTCGGGAGG
>JACQEG010000004.1 GCA_016200665.1 Chloroflexota bacterium
CGCGTCGCACCGGCGCGGGACGGGACGACCCGGCGGAGGCCGCGATAGTGGGTCGCGAGGTGACGAACGCCCGCCACATGTGCAGATGACGGGAACGACCCGCCCGCCCCAGTGAGGCGACGACCTGGAATCGAGACGGCCCGGCCGGCTGGCCGAGCCGTCTCTTCAGGATGGGGACAGGCGGAGGGTCAGACCTCCTTGAACTCGCCCTCGACCGTCTCGTCGCCGGACCCGGCGGCACCGCCGGATCGGGTGCCGGCACCGGTCGGCTCGCCCTCGCCAGCGCCCGAGGCGGCAGGCCCGCCCGCGCCAGAGGAGCCAGCGCCGCCGGAGCTGTCGCCCGACGAGTCGGAACCCGGCATGCCCGGGCCGTCCATCGGGCTGGCCCCCTGCGACGCGGCCTGGTAGGCGGCCGTGGCCACGCGGGAGAGCGTGGAGGTCAGCGTCGAGGCGCCGGACTTGACCGCCTCGACGTCGGAGCCCTTGAGGGCCTCGCGCAGCGAGGCGACCTGGGTCTCCACGGCGGACCGGTCATCAGGCGAGACCTTGTCGCCCAGGTCGGCGAGCGTTCGCTCGGCCTGGTACGTCAGCTGCTCCGCCTGGTTGCGGGTCTCGACCTCCTCGCGCCGCTGCTTGTCCTCGGCGGCGTGGGCCGCGGCGTCCTTGACCATCTTGTCGACGTCGTCCTTCGAGAGCATCGACGAGGCGGTGATCCGGACCTGCTGCTCCTTGCCGGTCGCCCGGTCCTTGGCCTTCACGTCGAGGATCCCGTTGGCATCGATGTCGAACGTCACCTCGATCTGGGGGATGCCCCGCGGGGCCGGCGGGATGCCGTCGAGGATGAACCGGCCGAGGGTCTTGTTGTCGGCCGCGAAGTCACGCTCGCCCTGGAGGACGTGGATCTCGACCTGGGACTGGTTGTCCGAGGCGGTCGAGAAGACCTGCGACTTCGAGGTCGGGATCGTCGTGTTCCGCTCGATGAGCTTCGTCATGACGCCACCGAGCGTCTCGATGCCGAGCGACAGCGGCGTGACGTCGAGGAGCAGGACGTCCTTGACCTCGCCGCCGAGCACACCGGCCTGGATCGCCGCGCCCACGGCGACGACCTCGTCGGGGTTGACGCCCTTGTGGGGCTCCTTGCCGCCGAACATCGCCTTGACCGCCTCGACGACGGCCGGCATCCGGGTCATGCCGCCGACGAGGATGACCTCGTCGATGTCCGAGGCCTTCAGGCCGGCGTCCTTGAGGGCCGCGACGACCGGGCCCTTCGTCTTCTCGACGAGGTCCTTGACGAGGTCCTCGAGCTTGGCTCGACTGAGGGTCACGACGAGGTGCTTGGGCCCCGTCGCATCGGCCGTGACGTACGGCAGGTTGATCTCGGTCGACATCGTCGAGGACAGCTCGATCTTGGCCTTCTCGGCGGCCTCCTTGGGGCGCTGGAGGGCCTGGGGGTCCTTCGCGAGGTCGATGCCCTGGTCCTTCTTGAACTCGGCCAGGAGCCAGTCGATGACGCGCTGGTCGAAGTCGTCGCCGCCGAGGTGGGTGTCGCCGTTGGTGGCCTTGACCTCGAAGACGCCGTCGCCGAGCTCGAGGATCGAGATGTCGAACGTCCCGCCGCCCAGGTCGTACACGGCGATCTTCTCGTCGTGCTTCTTGTCGAGGCCGTAGGCGAGGGCCGATGCGGTCGGCTCGTTGATGATCCGCTTGACGTCGAGGCCGGCGATCCGGCCGGCGTCCTTCGTCGCCTGGCGCTGGGTGTCGTCGAAGTAGGCCGGGACGGTGATGACCGCCTCGGTGACCTTCTCGCCCAGGTAGGCCTCGGCGTCGGCCTTGAGCTTCTGGAGGATCATCGCGCTGATCTCCGGCGGCGAGTACGTCTTGCCGTCGGACAGCTTCACGAGGACACCGTCGCTCTTGGGGTCCTTGCTGACCTCGTAGGGGACGAGGCCCTTGCTGTGCTTCACCTCCGGGTCGTCCCAGCGGCGGCCCATGAAGCGCTTGATCGAGTAGACCGTGTTGCCGGGGTTCGTGACCGCCTGGCGCTTGGCCAGCTGGCCGACCAGCCGCTCGCTCGTCTTGGTGAAGGCCACGACCGACGGCACCGTCCGGCCACCCTCGGCCGAGGCGATGACGGTCGGCTCGCCGCCCTCCATGACCGCGACGACCGAGTTGGTGGTCCCGAGGTCGATGCCGATGATCTTGCCCATCTTGGTGTCTGTCTCCTGTGCCGCTGAGGCGCTCAGTGGATGCGTGGCTCGGTGGTTGATGTCGATTCGGATTCGGAGGTGTCGCCGCCCTGGGCGACCGCGACCAGCGCCGGCCGGATGACCCGGTCACGAAGCCGGTAGCCGCGACGCAGCTCCTCGACGACGTGGCCGTCCGGCAGGCCGGTGCCGGGCACGTTGGCGACGGCCTCGTGCTGGCGCGGGTCGAACGGCATCCCGGGGCTCGCCTCGATCGGGCTGACGCCCTCGCTCTCGAGGAGCAGCCGGAGCTTCCGGTCGATGGCGGTGATGCCCTCGACCCAGGGGTCAGCGGCGTGGCTCTCGGGCCGGCTGTCGATCGCCCGGTCGAAGTCGTCGGCGAGCGTCAGGACCTTGCTGATGAGGCCCTCGGCGGCGAGCCCGAGGCTGGCTTCGCGCTCCTCGGCGGTGCGGCGCTTGAAGTTGAGGAACTCGGCCCGCTCGCGCTGGAGGGCGGCGAGGTATTCGTCGCGGGCCTGCTCGGCAGCCGCCAGCGCCGCGCGGTCGACCTTCGTGCTGCCTTTCGCGGGGGGCGGGCTGCCCGGCCCGTCGGCCTGCGCCCTGGCTTCGACCGCCGCGGCGCGCCGGAGTGCCGCGTCTCGCTCGCGGGTGAGGCGCTCGATCTCCGCCGCGAGCCCGACGGGCGAGAGATCGATGGCCTCGGCCCGCTCGTCGGCACGGGTGCGCCGAACGTGGACCTGGGGCCGCGCTGGGGGTCGACGGAAGCGATCGATGGGATCCATGGCTACCTGCGCTGGGACGGTTGGGACTCGGAGGTCAGTCGTAGAGGTGGTCGACGAGCTCGTTCATGAGCCCGGAGACGAAGCGGACCGTGCCGATCGCCTCGGAATAGGCGAGCCGGGTCGGGCCGAGGACGCCGACGACCCCGACCGCGTGGCCCGGCCGGCCATACGGCGCCAGCACGAGAGCGACCTCGCGCATGTCGGGTGCGATGTTCTCGTGGCCGATGAAGACGCTGACCGCGCCGCTGGCCGCGACCCGCCCGACGAGCTGGCCGAGGTAGGCGCGGTTCTCCAGCGCCGAGAAGACTCGCCGGAGCTTCTCGCTCTGGGCGAACTCGGGCGCGCCCATGACGTTGAGGAGGCCGTCGCTGAAGACCTCCTCGACTGACTCGGTGTCGTAGTCGCGGAGCGTCCGGACGATCCGCTCGCCGACGCGCCCGATGAGCCCCACGTGAGGCAGCTGCGGATCCAGCAGCCGGAGGGCCGTCTCCGCCTGCGCGGCCGTCCGCCCGGCAAGGAGCTCGTTCATGACCCCGGCGACGACGGTGAGGTCCGTCTGGTCCTCGCTCGTCTCGAGCGTCACGAGCGACTGCTTGATCGAGCCTTCGCGGAGGATGATCACGAGGCTCGCGAGGCGGTCGTTGAGGGAAACGAGGTCGAGCCGGCGAACTCGCGCGGCCGCGGGCTTGGCGGGCGTCGCGAGGCCCGCGGCGCGCGTCAGGGACGCGATCGTCGAGGCGGCGAGGCGGAACCACTGCTCGCTCGCGAACTCCACCTGCCCGAACTGGTGGCGGATCATGAGCTGGTTCACGTCCGGCATGAGGGCCGAGTCGATGATCGATTCGACGTACCAGCGATAGCCCTCGTCGGTGGGGATCCGGCCCGCGCTCGTGTGGGGATGGGTCAGGAAGCCCTCGAGCTCCAGCTCGGCGAGGACGTTGCGAACGGTGGCGCTGGACACGCCGAGGCGATAGCGCTCGACGAGCGCCTGGCTGCCCACCGGCACGGCGGTGCCGACGTAGTCCTCGATGACCGCCCGAAGGATCGCCTGTGAGCGAAGGTCCAGCGGGCCGATGGAGCGGCGGATCCGACGCGCCAAGCCCAGTTCTCCTGCACTGATCCGGGTCGCCGGCGGCCGTTCCCACGACCGATGCACGTTCCGGATTCGATGGTTAGCACTCTCCCTGCCAGAGTGCTAACGATGATGTCCGCATCGTACCGACGGGGGGCCGGGGTGTCAACGCGGGACCGAAGTGGTTGTTGACCGTGGCTGGCGTTCCGCGAGGGCCGCTGGCGGTGAGGTCCGCTGGCGGTGGTGACCATCAGTCAACACAACGAGGCTGAACGCCGGCCAACCGTGGTCCTCGCGGCGGATTGGTGACTGGCACGCACGCATCGGGCCCGAGGACGTCGGAATCCGGACCGCCTGCCTCGCTGAGCCACGACGTGTTGACTGGCAGACACGCCCTGACGGTCGCGGGTTGCCGACAACCGCCGACCTCAACCACGTGTCTGTGAATCACACCTAGATGAGCTTCGTGAAGAGCTCGTTCGACAGAAGCCGGCCCCGGGTCGTGAGCGCGACTCGGCCGTCCCCGATCGAGGCGAGCAGGCCGGCGTCTCGAGCCCAGGCCAGATGGGGTGCGAGCGGGCCTGTCGCTGCCTCGTCGGTGGAGACGCCGGTGTCCAGCCGGAGGGCGAGGATCGTCTGCTCCGCCGCTGCAGCCCGCCGGTCCGGCGTCTCCGCCGCCCCGGGTGGCAGGCCTGGCGGGGTGCCGTCGCCGGGCGCCAGCGCCCCGAGATAGGCGGCCAGGTGTGCGGCGTTCCAGCGTCGCTCAACACCGTCGAAGGCATGGGCTCCGGGACCCACGGCCTCGTGCGGGTCGCGCCGCCAGTACGCAAGATTGTGGCGGCTCTCGTGGCCCGGCCGGGCCCAGTTGCTGATCTCGTAGCCGCGGAATCCTGCGGCGGCCAGGCGGGTGAACGCGAGCTCGTACATCGCCGCGGCTCGGTCCTCGTCCTGCTCGGCACGCGCGGCCGCTCGCCAGCGAAGGGCCCCCGGGGAGGGCGGCAGGTGGTCGCCGGTCGGTCCGGTGAGCCCCTCCGCGGCTGGATCGTCGAGGGTGAGCGCGTACAGCGAGAGGTGATCCGGTGCGACGGCGAGGGCGGCCTCGAGGCTCGACGCGAAGGTGGCGACGGACTGGTCGGGCACGTCATACAGCAGGTCGAGGCTGATCGACGGGATCCCGGCGCCCCGGGCCGCCGCGACCGTGGCCGCCGTGTCGCTCATCCGATGTCGCCGCCCGAGCCGGCGCAACTCCGCGTCGTTCATCGACTGGGCCCCGATCGAGAGCCGGGTCACGCCGGCGGCTCGGAGCTCGCCGGCATCGCCCCGGTCGTCCGGCCCGGGGTTCGCCTCGATCGTCACCTCGGCGTCGGGCGCCAGGCCAAAGCGGGTGCGAACGAGCTCGACCAACCGCGCGACGGCCGGTGCCGGCAGCAGGCTCGGCGTCCCACCTCCGAGATACAGCGAACCGAGCGACGGCCGGGCCCGGCCGAAGCGCTCATCGAGGGCATCCGCCCGGAGGTCCAGCTCGGCCTCGACGGCGCGGAGATACCGGCCGATGGAGCTGCGCGGGCCGCGCGCTGCGGCGCCGGCGACCACCACGAAGTCGCAGTACGGGCAGATCGAGACGCAGAACGGGACGTGGACGTAGAGCCCGACGGGCGCGCGCGGCGCCGCCTCGGGCCCGGCGATGGCTGCAGGGCCTGGATCGGGCGCGAGGGCTATGGCGTCCGTTCGACCGGTGACCAGCCGTCGGGGGCGGTGCGGCGCTTCTCGAAGTCCTCCTTGTCGCGCCCGCGTGGCACCGGCGAGCCGGCGTGGCCGGTCACGAGGAAGACCGCGACCCGCGTCATCGCGTGACCGATGAAGGCCGCGGCGATGCCGTTCGTGGCCACGGTCGCCCAGCCGGCGACCAGGCCGATGGCCAGCGTCAGGACGAACATGTAGCGGTCCCGTCCGGGTGCCCCGGCACGGGTCGCGAGCGTGTAGGCAAAGGCCTGGGCGAGGATCGCGAGGTTCGGGTCGACACCGGCCCAGAGCAGGTAGCCCAGCACCGCACCGCGGAACGTGGCCTCGTCGATGAACGCAGTGACGATCTCGTTGGGGATCGCGCCGAGGTACATCGACGGGTCGGGCAGCCTGATCCGACGGTAGTGATACCAGGCCAGGCCGAGCGCCTGGACGACCCCGGCGAGCCCGAGGGCGATCCCGAGGAAGATCCCACCGCCACGATCACCGACATCGAGACGAAGGTCCACCGACGGGTTCGGATGGATGAACAGGATCGCCACGACGATTCCGATCCCGAGCGCGTACCAGGCAAGTCGTCCCGACCAGGCCTGCAACCGGCCCTGGCCCGCCACGGGTTCGTCGTACTCGGCCGCCCCGAAGCGCTGGGCGTCGAGGCGCAGGAGGATCAGCAGGCCGGTCAGGGCGAGCGCGATGAGGATGCGGATCGTGTCTTCCACGCTCAGGCCTCGTCCGTGCGCAGCATCGCGAGGAATGCCTCCTGCGGGATCTCGACCGACCCGACCCGCTTCATCCGGCGCTTGCCTTCCTTCTGCTTCTCGAGGAGCTTGCGCTTGCGGGTGATGTCGCCACCGTAGCACTTGGCCAGCACGTTCTTGCGCAGCGCTCGGACGGTTTCGCGAGCAATGACGTGACTGCCGATCGCCGCCTGGATCGGAATCTCGAACATCTGGCGGGGGATGAGCTCCTTGAGCCGGGCGGTCAGCGTCCGGCCCACGTTCGGGGCCTTCTCGCGAGCGACGATCGTCGACAGGGCGTCGACCGGCTCGGCATTGACGAGGACGTCGAGCTTCACGAGGTCGCCGGTCCGGTAGCCGATCTCCTCGTAATCGAGCGAGGCGTAGCCCGCGGTCCGGGTCTTGAGCTGGTCGTAGTAGTCGACGATGAGCTCGGCCAGCGGCAGCTCGAAGCGCATGAGCACGCGGACCGGGTCGATGTACTCGAGGTCGATGAACGCCCCGCGACGGTTCGTCGAGAGCTCCATGAGCGGCCCGATGTAGCTCGACGGGGTGACGATCGAGGCCCGAACCCAGGGCTCGGCGATCGCCTCGATCTCGCCGATCGGCGGCAGCTTCGCCGGGTTGTCGACCTGGACCGGCGGGCCGCCGGTCAGGAGGGTGACCTCGTACTCGACCGACGGCGCGCTCGCGATGAGGTCGAGGTCGAACTCTCGCTCAAGGCGCTCCTGGACGATCTCCATGTGGAGTAGCCCGAGGAAGCCGCACCGGAACCCGAACCCGAGCGCGACCGAGCTCTCCGGCTCGTAGCTGAACGAGGCGTCGTTGAGGTGGAGCTTCTCGATCGCGTCGCGGAGCTCCGGGTAGTCCTCGCCCGCGACCGGGTAGATGCCCGCGAACACGAGGCTCTTGGCCGCCTGGTAGCCAGGCAGCGGCGTCGCGGCCGGCCGATCCACCGTGGTCACGGTGTCGCCGACCTGGGCCTCGCGGACGTTCTTCAGGCCGGTCGCGACATAGCCGACCTCGCCGGCGACGAGCGTCTTCACCGGCACGAGCTGCGGCCGGAAGACCCCGAGCTCGAGGAGCTCCGCCTCGGCGCCGGAGGCCATGAGCCGGATCCGGTCGTGGACATGGAGCGTGCCGGCCGCCAGCCGGACGTAGACGATGACGCCCTTGTACGGGTCGTAGTGCGAGTCGAAGACGAGCCCCTGGAGCGGCTCCCTCGGGTCGCCCTTCGGCGGCGGGATCCGGGTAACGATTGCCTCGAGGATGTCCTCGATGCCGGTCCCCTCCTTGGCCGAGGCGAGGATGACCTCCTCGCGCGGGATCGCGAGGACGGTCTCGAGCTCCTCCATGACGACCTCGGGCTGGGCCGAGGGCAGGTCGATCTTGTTGATGACCGGCACGATCGTGAGGTTCTCGCGGAGCGCGAGGTGGACGTTGGCGAGGGTCTGGGCCTCGATGCCCTGGGCCGCGTCGACGACGAGGATCGCGCCCTCGCAGGCCTGGAGGCTGCGACTGACCTCGTAGCTGAAGTCGACGTGGCCGGGCGTGTCGATGAGGTTCAGGCCGTAGGTCAGGCCGTCCCGTGCGGTGTACTCGAGGCGGACCGCCCGGGCCTTGATCGTGATGCCCTTCTCGCGCTCCAGGTCCATCGAGTCGAGGACCTGGCTCATCATCTGACGGCCCTCGACGGTGTGCGTTACCTCGAGCAGGCGATCGGCCAGGGTCGACTTGCCGTGGTCGATGTGGGCGATGATCGAGAAGTTCCGGAGCCGGTCCTGCGCAACACGATAGCCGGCGCCCGAAGTCACGGCGAGAGCATGGCACGACGGCACTCGACGGGCCGACAGGCATGGAGCCGCGCGATATGTACCCCGTTTGTAGTCATCGGAAGGGCGGGCGCACCATGAGCGACGGCAGGTCGCTTGCCTGTCCGTCCGGACACTCGGATCCAGATGGCTCCGCGAATGTGCTGATTGGCCGGTCCCGTCGGGCCACCGGACTCTGGTCGTGACCCACGCCCCGCCCAGTCTCGTTCAAGCGTAAGCGGCTGGGTGGATCGCAGGAGGTTGGTCGCTGATGGGCGAGCGAGGTCGGGCAGCTCGAGCGACTTGTTTCCGCCGACCAGCCGCGGCTCTGGTTGTTGGCATCGCTCTGCTCAGTACTCCCGCATTGGCTTCCGCAAAGACGTTCGGTTACGGCTTCAGAGATGGGAGCAACTGGGACGGCACCCGAGGGGTCCAGTGGATCAAGACCGACCCAACGACCGTGAGTGGTGTCGGCTACGTTCACGCCGCGCAGTTGCTGAGGGACCCAGACAGCGACGAGTTCGTCGCAGTCGGAACGTCGAACGGGATGGGAGTGCCTAACACGCAATGCGCGGATCATTACGACGCTCTGTGGGACATATACGTCGACTATGACGTGAATGGGCTCTACTCCTGCAAAGACATTCGGGTCAACTTCATGGGAGTCGGGTCCGCAGCCAACTATCGGATCGAGTGGGCATATTGCGACGCGGTCAGCGCCTTTCGCTGGGTCCTCTCGTTCAACTCCACGGTGGACGCATGCGTCTCAGCCGTATGGCACTCGTCCAGCCACATCACCCTTGGGATCGAGACGCTTGGCTCCTCGACCACGGCCCGGAACCTAGATGTGAGGTTCGTGGATCCGGAGTGGTCCTACGTGAACTATCCTTCGGTCAATTGGTCGTCGCCCGAATACGATGAGTCCCCGAGCGGGGTCGCGTACACGCTCAGTTATCTCTCCGGCCAGATTGACGTCTACCTCCCTCCGTGGAACTGAGCTAGGGTGGTCGGATGGAAGCCGGGCTGGACTGATGGCAAACGCTGTGACCCCTGCACGAGCGACTGTACAAAATCGAGCCGGGCGGGTCGTCGTGATCGGCGCGGTGGCGGTCTTGGCGCTTGCCGCAACCCGAATGACGGGGGGCGCAACCCCAGGGTGCGCCGTGCTTGCGGCCGGTACGATCGTAGAACGTAGCGATTTCGTCCCCGCTGACCTACAGCGCGGACCGATGATTGCCGACAGGCCAATCAATCCGAACGGTCTGGGACTGACCTTGCCGGCGGGCGCCGCGGCAGCGCCACACGACCTCGGAGGCAAGAGCCTCGGATTCGCCAGCGCGAACGGCGATTACCTCAGGCTGTACTACCTCGACCGACCGATCGATGCGACCATGACGAGGACTGACTTCTTCACGGCCGGCGGCATCAGGCTGGACGAAACGCCGATCTCGTCGACCGATGCACAGCGGTATGTCGCGGACCTTGTCGTGAACTCGGGCGGACGCGCGCTGGCGATGCCGGTCGGGCCGTACGCAGCCGCGCTCGTTTGGGCCGATCCATCCAAAGCCGTGGACCTCCGGACACATAACCTCTATTGGGCGGACGAGGACACCCTGTTCGGCGCAATCGCACTGATGCCCCCCGAGACTCTCGTGAACATCGTGCGCGGGATGGTCTGCGCCTCACGCTGAGTACAAGCCTCAAGCCGCCGAGCTGAGCACCCATAGCGCCATTCTGGCGCTCCAGCGTGTCACGTCTCTTTGCGGGCGGCGGGGCAGACCCAGCCGAGTCGCACAAGGGGCCACAAGGTCATCGGCTTCACCCGCCATCCTGGCTGGCGGGCCAGGTGCCCATGACCTGGCGGAGGATCGCGAACTCGCCGATGTGGTAGGCGTTGTGGGCGCCGACGATCCGGACCTGGCGGACGATCGTGTGGCCCGGCGTTCCGGGGATCGGGGCGAGGAGGTCCGTCGAGGGGTCCGCGACGAGCTCGCGGAGCGCCGTTCGGTCGGCCCGGTAACCGTCGATCGTCGCGGCGAAGTCGGCCGCGGTGGCCTGGGCATCGCGGGCCGGCCAGTAGTTGTCCGGCCAAGTCGGCTCGAGGTAGGAGCGATTCCGGATGTAGTCGAGGATGTCTGCCTGGGCGAAGCGGATGTGCTCGAGCAGGTGCCACGGGGTGTAGACGCCGTTCGGGACGACGACGTTCATGCCGTCAGCGGGAAAGTCCGCGACGGCCGCGTCGAACGGCATGTGGGCGCCGCGGGCGTCGATGAGCTCGACGAGCTGCATGCGGAGGATGTCGAGGTCAACCATCGCGTCCATTCTCGTGCCTCCGGGCCGCGGTCGTAGCATCCCGCGAATGGCCGGACCCACCGCGCGACCCGCTCCGCTGCGGATCAGGCCTGGGTCATCGCGAGGACCGTCACGCCGACCGCGATCATCACGACGCCGAGGACCTGGACGCGCTGCAGTCGCTCGCCGAACAGGATGAACGCCCCGATCGCCGCGAAGGCCGCGAACTGCGACGCCAGGATCGCGGCGGCCGCCACGCCATCGTGCGCCGCGACGACGTACAGGCCGTTGCCGAGCGCCTCGAGGATCCCGGACACGATGACGAGGGGCGCCGCCCGCCGCGACAGGCGCAGCCGTTTCGCGGCGATCAGCGGCAGCGCGATGAGCGCGGTCCCCACGATGCGACCGGCCATGATGACCCACGGGGCCGGGATCCCGGCCTCGCCGAGCCGCCCGGCGGTCACGAGGCCGACCGAGAACGCCGCAGCCGCGGACACCGCGAGGAGCGCGGCCCGCCGCTGGGTCGCGGGATCGATCGTTCGAGGACCCCGTTCCTCGTCGACGGCTCGCTCGATCGCCGCCAGGACCACGCCGATCGTGATGACGCCGAGGAGGAGCGCGGTCGTGCCGGCCAACGGCTCGCCGAGGCCGACGGAGATGAGCGCGGCGACCGCACCCTCGGTCGCGGTGATCGGGGCGACGATCGAGACCCGTCCGATCGTCAGGGCCCGGTAGGCCAGGAGCAGGCCCGCGGTGTAGGACAGACCCGTGAGGACCAGCTCGACGAGCTCGGTCGTGCCGAGATTCACCGGCGTGACGAGCAACGCAGGGACGACGGTCACCGCCAGCCCGACGATCATCACCCAGGCGAGGACCGAGACCGCGCCGATCATCCGGCTCGATCGCGAGGACGACAGGGTGGCGATGGCCCAGCACATCGCGGCACCCAGGCCCCCGGCGATCGCAACCATCGGTCGAGGAGTCTGACAGCCCGGCGATGCGCCGGTACCGTGGCACTCTCCCCGACGCGCGCCCGACATCGACCCGACGGAGGCGTCCCATGCCCGCACCGAACGCCCGGGAGTGGCCCGGCCCGATCGCCACGATCACGCTCTTCGCCGAGGACCTCGAGGCAACCCGCGCCTTCTACCGGGAGGTGTTCGGGTTGCCCGTCGTGTTCGAGGACCCGGACTCGGCCGTCTTCCGGTTCGGCTCGATGCTCGTCAATCTCCTGCGGATCAGCGCCGCACCGGAGCTCGTGTCGCCGGCACCCGTCGCCTCACCAGCCGCAGGCGTTCGGTCGGTGTTCACGCTCGAGGTCGATGACGTCGACGCGACGTGGGCCGAGCTCGCCCGCCGCGGCGCGCAGCTCCTGAACGGCCCGCTGGACCGGCCGTGGGGCGTCCGGACCGCGAGCTTCCGCGATCCGGCCGGCCACATCTGGGAGATCGCCCACTAGGTCGGCCCGAGCGCCGGAGGCGCCGGCGCTGGTCGCCGAGCGGCTCCCCTGCTACCATCCGCGTTCGCGCCCGGCGCCCGTCTCGCGCCCGCGCACCGACCCAAACCGATCGAAGAGGTTCCGACCCTTGGCCAAGACGCCCCGGAAGTGGACGGGCGCACGCTCGCCCTCGGGCCTGAAGCGCGTTCGCAGCTCCGCCCGACGGCACGAGATCCTGCAGCCTCGCCGGTCGGCGGCGAAGACCCTCGTCAAGGCCGCGCTCGTCACGGCGAGCACATCGGCCAACGGCACCGATTCGGCCGAGGCGCTCGCCCAGGCGATGAGCGCGCTCGATCGCGCTGCCAAGGTCGGGGCGATCCACAAGAATCAGGCCGCGCGCCGCAAGTCGCGGCTCGCGCTCGCGATGAACGCCGCCAGCGGCGCCACGGGTGCCGGGCTCGCGGCGAAGACCGTCAGCAAGGCCCAGGCCCAGAAGGCCGCGAAGGCCCGCATCGCCGCGAGCAAGGCTGACAAGGCGAAGGGCGCGCAGACGGCCGCCGGCAAGGCTCGCGCAGCACTCCATCGAACGACCCGAAGTGAGAGCGCCGAGGCGGGCGCCGCGAAGGCCGTGCCGGCCCCCACGAAGGCGGCGACCACGAAGGCCACGCCGGCCAGGAAGGCCACGCCGGCCAGGAAGGCGGCAGCGAAGACCGCCGCGACCAAGGCTGCGGCAAAGCCCGCCGCAAAGGCCACCACCGCCAAGGCAACAGCTGCGAAGGCGGCTCCGAAGGCCACGGCCGCCAAGGCGAGCGCCGTGAAGCCCGCGGCCAAGGCTCCCGCCAAGAAGGCGGCCAAGAGCTAGTCACCCATGGGCGTCGAAGTCCGCGACGTCGCACCCGGTCTGTGGCTCTGGCGCCAGCGCCACTGGGAATGGCGCGAGGGCGACGACTGGGAGCCCGAGGTCTCGTCCTTCGTCGTCGAATCGCGCGGCGAGGTCGTCCTCATCGATCCCCTCGCTCCGCCGCCAGTCGCCGGGGCCGAGGTCTACAAGCGCCTCGAGGCGAAGCGCCCGACCCGGATCGCCATCCTGAAGCCAGACCACGTCCGCGACCTCGACCAGTTCGCCCACTGGTACGGCATCCCGGCCCACGGGCCGTGGCTGTTCTGGAAGGGCGACGCGCCGCACACCGAGCCGCAGCCGATCTTCCACGACGAGACGCTGCCCGGCGGCCTGACCGCCCTCGTCGACGGCCGCGGCGGCCTCGAGCGGCCGCTCTACCTGCCCGAGCAGAAGGCGATCGTCTTCGCCGACGGCATGACCGCCCCGAAATCAGCGGGCAGCCTGCTGCGCGTCTGGTGGACACCCGTGCTCGAGCGCCACGTCATGCCCGCGCTCCGGTCGATGCTCGACCTGCCCTTCGAGTGGGTCCTCGTCTCGCACGGCGAGCCGGTCCACACCCGTGCCGACTTCGAAGCCGCCCTGACCCGCCGCGATCCCTGGTCGAAGCCCGAGGGCACCTAGGGCTCCGGGAGCGTCGGCGTGCACTGGACCCACGCTGCTGTTCGGTCGCCACTCGGCAGTCAGGGAACGGGAGCGTCACCGGCCCTCCGAGCGTGCTTCAACTCGACCCCGATGACGATCAGCAGGTCGTCGCCGGTGTTCTCAAGCGTGTGTGACGGGAGGCCGGACGAGAACAGCACCTTCGGGAGGATGAAGCCGGGTGTGGCCCGCGTATCGACCAGGATCATGCCGCCTTCATCACGGCGCCTGAAGTGCGAACCCGAGATCACGTACATGACGGTGGGCGCGAAGTGCGTGTGGAGCGGCGTCGTCTCGCCGACAGCGATCGTGGTCTCGAGGACGCGGACATCGTCATTCTCGAAGAGCACCTTGTGATTGCCCGGCGCCACCACGACGCCGTCAAGGTCGCCGAGATCCACGATCTGTTCCTCCCTACGGGCGCAGCTGGGCTTGAAGTCAGACGGTGGCTGTTGCGTCCCGCAGCGCGGGTCGGGAGGCGCCGTACATCACCGCGCCGAGGACGCCGAACGCCGTCGCAGCGAGGACCAGCGTGCCGGCGGTCTGCCACTGCTGCGACCAATAGAAGGTCTGGAAGCTCGCGGCGTCGGTGACGCCGTTGGCGCGGAGCTCGTCGCTCTGCTTGATGGCGTAGCGCTGGTAGACGCAGTCGGCGCCGGTCGTGCAGGTGATGCGGCCGCCCGCATCGGCGTCGCGGTAGCCGTCGTCGGCGAAGAAGAACAGGCCCTTCACCGCGAGCAGCAGCGCCGCGAGGGTCAGGCCGGTGGCGAGCCCCGAGACGAGGCCGTTGCCGAGGATCGGCAGCCACTCGCCGCGGCCGCGAGCGGCACGGGTGTTGGCGTAGTAGCCGATGAGCAGGCCGGCCGGGACGGACAGGACCCAGTAGATCGGTTCGATCGGGATGACGAGCAGGAAGCTGATCCCGATCGTCACCGCCATGCCGATGCCGACGAACGCCGCCGGCAGGGCCGCCTGGTCGACGAGCGTGAACGGCCGGCGGGACGACGAAGCGGCGCCGGAACCGTGACCCGCCGCCGAGGGGTCGGCGGCGGTCCAGGGAGCGCGCGTCAACGCGTGACCGCGAGGGCGGAGCGGCCCGGATAGATCGCCGCGTCGCCGAGCTCCTCCTCGATCCGGAGGAGCCGGTTGTACTTCGCGACCCGCTCGGAGCGCGACGGCGCGCCGGACTTGATCTGGCCCGTGCCGAGCGCGACGACGAAGTCGGCGATCGTGGTGTCCTCGGTCTCGCCCGAGCGGTGGCTCACCTGCGCCCGCCAACCCGTGCTTCGCGCCAGCTCGATGGCCCCGATCGTCTCGGTCAGGGTCCCGATCTGGTTGAGCTTGATGAGGACGGCGTTCATCGCTCGCTCGTCGATCGCGCGCTGGATGAAGGTCGGGTTCGTGACGACGATGTCGTCGCCGACCAGCTGGACCTTCGAGCCGAGCCGTTTCGTCAGCTCTACCCAGCCTGCCCAGTCATCCTCGGCGAGGCCGTCCTCGATCGAGACGATCGGGTAGCGGTCGACCCACGAAGCCCACAGGTCGATGAGCTCGCCCGAATCGAGGGTCCGGTTCTCCCTGGTCAGGCGGTAGCGGCCGGTGATGGCCTTGCCGTCGGGACCGGTCGTGCCGGTCCCCGCCTCGAGGATCGAGGACGCCGCCGGATCGAGCCCGATCGCGACGTCCACGCCGGGCTTGTAGCCGGCCTTCTCGATGGCCCGGACGATGACCTCGACCGCGGCCTCGTTCGACTTCAGGGACGGGGCGAAGCCGCCCTCGTCGCCCTGTCCGATGCCGTGGCCTTCGTCGTGGAGGATCGATCGGAGCGCCCAGAACACCTCGGCCCCGGCGCGGAGCGCCTCGGCGTAGGTCTCGACCCCGATCGGCGCGACCATGAACTCCTGGAAGTCCGTGGAGTCCTGGGCGTGCTTGCCGCCGTTGAGGATGTTGAAGAACGGGACCGGCAGCGTCCGGGCGCCGACCCCGCCGACGTAGCGGTACAGCGGCATGCCGAGCGACGCCGCCGCGGCGTGGGCCGTCGCGAGCGAGACGCCGAGGATGGCGTTCGCGCCGAGGTTGCCCTTGTTCGGCGTCCCGTCCAGCTCGATCAGGAGCTGGTCGATCCCGGCTTGGTCGACGGCATCGAGGCCCTCGACCTCCGGCCCGATCTGCTCGACGACGTTCTCGACGGCCTGACGGACGCCCTTGCCGCCGAAGCGGGCCTTGTCACCGTCGCGAAGCTCGACGGCCTCATTGGCGCCGGTCGAGGCGCCCGAGGGCACGGCGGCTCGGCCGATCGAACCGTCACCGAGGACGACGTCGACCTCGATGGTGGGATTGCCGCGCGAGTCGAGGATCTCCCGGGCGTCGACGCCGACGATGCTCGTGTCCACGTCAGCGCGCCCCGGCGGACGCCGGCTCGGGCTTGGCGGGCGGCATGTCGTCCGGGCGGTCCTGGAGGACCGCGATGCCCGGCAGGGTTCGACCCTCGAGGAACTCGAGCGACGCGCCGCCGCCCGTGGAGATGTGGGTGAACTGGTCGGCGAGGCCCTGCTGCTCGATGGCCGCCACCGAGTCGCCGCCACCGACGACGACCGTCGCGCCGGCCTGGGCCCGGTCCGCGAGGAACCGCGCGATCGCCTTCGTGCCGTGGGCGAACGACGGGATCTCGAACACCCCGAGGGGGCCATTCCAGAACACGGTCTTGGCGTCCGCGAGGGCTTCCTCCATGAGGACCCGCGTCTCCTCGCCGACGTCGACGATGTGCCACGACGCCGGGATCTTCTCGGCGTTGAGGGTCTTGTACTCGGTGCCCCGGGTGACCTCCTTGGCGACGATGACGTCGACCGGCAGGATGATCCGGACGCCCTTCCGCTCGGCATCGGCGAGGACCCGGCGGGCCTCCTCGACCATGTCGTGCTCGGCCAGGCTCTTGCCGATCGACTTGCCCTGGGCGAGCAGGAACGTGTTCGCCATCCCGCCGCCGAGGACCAGGAGGTCGACCTTCGAGAGCAGGTGATCGAGGACCTTGAGCTTGCCGGAGATCTTCGCGCCGCCGACGATCGCCGCGAACGGATGCTCGGGCGCCTCGAGGAGCTTCGAGAGCATCTGGATCTCGCGCTCCATGAGGAATCCGGCGTACGGCGGCAGGATCTCCGCGATCCCGACGGTGCTGGCGTGGGCCCGGTGGGCCGTGCCGAAGGCGTCGTTGACGTAGATCTCGGCGTAGTCCGCGAGCTGCTGCGCGAACGCCGGGTCGTTCTTCTCCTCCTCGGCGTGGAAGCGGAGGTTCTCGAGGAGCAGCGCCTCGCCGTTGCGGAGGCGCTTGACGGCGTCGACCGTGCCGATGCCCAGCGCGTCGCCGGTCACGGGCACGTTGCGGCCCAGGAGCTGGGTCAGGCGCTCGGCGACGGGCCGCAGGCGGAGGCCGTCCTGGACCTTGCCGTCGGGCCGGCCGAGGTGGCTGGCGAGGATCACCCGCGCGCCGTGGCTCAGCAGGTACCGGATGGTCGGCAGGGCGGCCCGGATGCGGGTGTCGTCGGTGACCTTGCCGTCCTCGAGCGGGACGTTGAAGTCGACCCGCATGAAGACGCGTTTGCCCGTGACGTCGATGTCACGGACGGTGAGCTTGTCCATGGTTGGCCCCTGTTGGCGGTGCTGGCGGTAGGCGATGCGGTGATCGGTGCTGTGGCGGCGGCGTCAGGCGGCGGCGCCGGCGCCGGCGGGCAGCTTCGCGGCGACCCTCGCGATGAGGTCGGCGCAGCGGCAGCTGTAGCCCCACTCGTTGTCGTACCAGGCGATGACCTTGACCATCCTCCCGCCGATGACCATGGTGCTCGCCGCGTCGATGATCGAGGACCGGTCGTCGCCCCGGAAGTCGGTCGAGACGAGCGGCTCGTCGGACACCCCGAGGATGCCCTTCATCGGCCCGGCCGCCGCGGCCCGGAAGGCGGCGTTGAGCTCCTCGGCGGTCGTCGAGCGGGAGACGTCGGCGGTGAAGTCGACGACGCTGACCGTCGGGGTCGGGACGCGCAGGCTGAAGCCGTCGAACTTGCCCTTGAGATCAGGGATGACGAGGGCCAGGGCCTTGGCGGCGCCGGTCGTCGTCGGGATGATGTTCAGGCCGGCCGCCCGGGCGCGCCGGGGATCCTTGTGGGCGACGTCGAGGATCCGCTGGTCGTTCGTGTACGAGTGGATCGTGTTCATCAGGCCGCGCTCGATGCCGAGCGTGTCGTGGACGACCTTGGCGGCCGGCGCCAGGCAGTTCGTCGTGCAGCTGGCGTTGCTGATGATGTGGTGCTTCGCCGGGTCGTACATCGCGTCGTTGACGCCGAGGACGATCGTGATGTCCTCGCCCTTGGCCGGGGCGCTGATGATGACCTTCTTCGCGCCGCCGTTGAGGTGGGCGCGGGCCTTCTCCGCGTCGGTGAAGAGGCCGGTCGACTCGAGGACGACGTCCACGCCGAGGTCGCCCCACGGCAGCGCCGCGGGATCCTTCTCCTTGAGGACCTTGATCTCGTGGCCGTCGATGACCAGCGTGTCCTCGGTGTGCTCGACGTTGCCGGGGAATGCGCCGTAGGTCGAGTCGTGCTTGAAGAGCAGCGCGTTGAGCTTGGTGTCGACGAGGTCGTTGACCGCCACGACCTCGACGCCGGGGGCGCGCTCGAGGATGGCCTTGAGGCTCTGGCGACCGATGCGGCCGAAGCCGTTGATCCCGACACGAACGGACATGACTTACCTCCTGGCGGTCGTGGCGGCCGGCTGCTCCGACCGCTGCGGGGATGCGCTGGATTCCGGCGGCAGGTCGGCCAGCCGGCTGATGACGAGCGGGTACGCGCCCGCGAGCGAGACGTCGCCGCCGAGCGCCGCCGGCACGACCCGGACGTGGCGGGCCATGGCTTCGAAGGCCTCGCGGGCGATGGCATCGCGGATCGGGCCGAGCATCCGATCGCCCTCGGCCTCGGCGATCGAGCCGCCGATGACGATCCGGTGCGGGTTGAACGCGTTGACGTAGCCGACGCAGGCGGCGGCGAGGGCTCGGCGAGCTCGTTCCATGAGCTCGGTGCACGCCCGGTCGCCCGCGAGCGCGCCCTCGGCGACGTCCTTCGCCGACAACTCGCTCGGCCCGCCCAGCCGCCGCGCCCGATCGACGAGGAACTGCGAGGCATTCGCCACGACGAGGGCCCGGGCCTCGCGGGCCAGCGCGGTGCCGCTCGCATAGGCCTCGACATGGCCGATGCCGCCGCAGCCGCACAGCGGCCCGTCGAGCGAGACCGGCACGTGGCCGAGCTCGCCGGCCAGGCCGTCGGGCCCGTGCAGGAGCTTGCCGCCGGTCACGATCGCGCCGCCGACGCCGGTCGACACGGTGATGTAGATGAAGTCGTCGACGCCCCGGGCCGCCCCGAAGGCATGTTCGCCGAGCGCGGCGATGTTCGTGTCGCGCTCCAGGAAGGCAGGGAGCCCTTCGGCGGTCGAGAGGGTGTCGGCGATGAGGACGTTGCGGAAATCGGGCCCCAGGTTCGGCGGCTCCACGATGACGCCGCGGGCCGGGTCGACCGGCCCCGGGGACGAGATGCCGATCCCGACGATCGACTCGGCGACGTCCGCGGGGACCTTGCTCCGGGACTCCGCGACGGCCTCGCGACAGGCCCGGACGACGGCCGCCGGCCCGTCCTCGGTCGGGGTCTCCATGTCGACCCGGGCAAGCCTCGACCCATCGGACTGCACGACGGCGGCGCGGATGCGCGTGCCGCCGAGGTCGAGGGCGAGAACGGGCGGGCGTGACAGGGGAATGGACCTCGGGCTCGGCAGGGTGGGCAGGACGGCCCAATGGTGGTTGTGCCCGAATTCTAGCAAAGGGGTCCGCCGGCCCCGAACGGGCCGAGAGATGGGAAGACCCCTGCCGGTCGTCCGACAGGGGTCACATCCCGCGCTCAGGAATGAAGGTCAGCCGCCGATCTTGAAGACCTTGGTGCCGCACTTCGGGCAGGTGCCCGACAGGGCCGCCTTGCCGTTCTTCATCGTGATCTGCTTGGGGTTCTGGACTTCGACCTTCATCTTGTCCTTCACGCAGTAGGCCATCGCCATGGGTTCGGGTCCTCCTCGAGCTCCATGCGCCCCGGGCCCGTGCCCGGAGTCGCGCTGCGCGCTAGATGCCCAGTGACGGTCGCCAGCGATCCGCCGCTGCTGCCGCCTTGCGGCGGTCCATGTCGGCGAGGATCCGGAGGCCTTCCAGCCCCGTCACCACGCCGTTCCGTTCTGCCGCGTCCTTCGCGGCCCCGGTGACGAAGTCTCCCGTCGTCCGCTGTGCGAAGACCGCACAGACGACGCCGGCACGACACCCGGCCAGGCCCGCGAGCACGAGCAGCGCCGAGGCCTCCATCTCGAAGTTCATGACGCGCTGTCGCGCCATGTCCTCGGCGAGGTCAGGGTATCGGATGGGGAGATGCGGGATCGGGCGGCCCTGCGCTCCGTAGAAGCCGGGCGCCGTGGCGGTGATCCCAAGGTGATACGGCACGCCGAGCCGCTCGGCGGCCTCGATGAGGGCGATGACCGCCTCGTAGTCGGCCACCGCCGGGTAGCCATCGCTGACGAACCAGCTGGTCGTCGTCTCGAGGCGCACGGCGCCGGTCGTGATGGCGACGTCGCCGAGGGCCATCTCCGGCCGGAGCGCGCCGCACGACCCGACGCGGATGAACGTCGGGTGCTCGGTGATGGCGAGGATCTCGGCAACCACGATCTCGACGTTGTCCGTCCCGATGCCGGTCGAGACGATCGAGACGCGGAGGCCCTTGTAGGTGCCGGTGGCGCTCGCGAACTCGCGGTGTTGCTGGCTGCCCTCGACGTCGTCGAGGAGGGCCGCGATCCTGGCGGTTCGCTCCGGGTCGCCGGGGAGGAGGATGTACTCGGCCAGCTCGCCCGGGCCGAGCCCGATGTGGTACTGGCGCTCCCCCTCGGGAACGGCGATTCGGCGATCCGCCGTCGGCAAGCTCCGCCTTCCTCCGCACTTCCTGCAGGCTCGGGCGCCACGTCGGCGAGCACGAGCCGGGCAAGCGTAGGCAGCCCCGCGAACGAGCGTCAACCCCGATCAGCCGATCGGGCCGCCTGCTCGGTCCGAATTGCTGGCGCTTCACCGCCCGTGGCCGCCGGTCAGCGTCGCGAGGCGGGCCAGCACGAGGGCGCGCGACCGGCGGGCGGCGGCCCGCCGGCGCAGGATCGTCACGAGGACCGAAAGCAGGGTCACGCCGCCGAACGTGGCGAGGCTGAGCTCTGCGGGCAGGACGTCGAGTGGCCCGGCTCCCGCGAGCGAGGCGGGCTGGAGGCCGGCGCCCGGGGAGGCACCCGCGGTCGGGTCGGCCCCCGATCCGACCGGCAGGGCCTGGCCGAGGTCGCCAACGCGCACGAGGCCCGCCGCCGAGGCGACGCTGATCTCGAGCGCCTCGCCGTGCTGCTCGACCGTGCCGGTCGCGGCGAGGGCGTCACCAACCTCGATGTGCGGCAGGAGCACGAGCGCGTCGCCGTGCAGGACCACGCGAGCGACGGCGGTGCCGTCGTCGAGGAGGAAGCCGTCGCCGGTGAGCTCCTTGACGAGGCCGCCGACGTGGACCTCCTGGCCGATGTGCTCGAACAGCGTCGCGAGATCGGTGTCCGGCGTGACCCCGGCCAGCGCCGGCCCGGCCACGCCCCCTGTCGCGGCCCGGTCCTCCCGGTCTGCCCGGCCGTCCGTGCTGCCGCTTCCCGCGGTGCCCGCCGCCGGCCCGATTGCCACGTCCGAGGGGCTTCGCGGCAGCACGGCGAATCGCCGGTCGGTCGCGGTCGGATACGGCCGCTTCACGATGCCGACGATCGTGGACGCGCGACCCTCGACGATCGCGGTCGACGCGATGCCGGCGCCGGCCTGGCCGAGGATCGGTACCCGGTCGCCGTTCGGGAGCCGGATCTCCGCGGTCCAGCGATCGCCGATTCGGTGGACCGACGTCACGGTCCCGCTCAGCCGCACGAGCCGCCACTCATCGCGCTCGCCGAGCGAGGCAGCCCGCGCCGCCGCGGACACGCTCATCGACGCGGTCGACGGTGCGACGGCCGTCGCCTTCAGCCGCGGTGCGCCCCAGGCATGAGCCTTCTCGCCCTCGATCCGGAGCTGTGCCCCGACCGCTGGCCCGGCGGCGCCCGACGGCAGCAGGACCTCGATCGCCCCGGAGGCGTCCTGGACCACGATCCGACGGCCGCTCGAGTCCAGCAGCGAAACGGCGGCGGTGACGCTGGCCTCGATGGCGAGCACGGTGCCGTCGGGGGCGGCGAGCGCCGCGGCAACGGAGGCGACGCCCACACCGCTCGGCCCCTGGCTCGGCATCGGGGCGGCGAGCACCGCGAGATCGCCGCGATCGCGCAACCAGATCCGATACCCGTCGAGGGCACCCTTGCGGGACGCGTGCTGCCCCACGATCCCGGTGAACCGAAGCGGCTGGTTTC
The DNA here is from genome assembly GCA_016200665.1 of Chloroflexota bacterium. Lineage (GTDB taxonomy): Bacteria > Chloroflexota > Limnocylindria > Limnocylindrales > CSP1-4 > UBA5189. The sequence goes on from JACQEG010000004.1 coordinate 22,092, forward strand.
GCGGGATGTCGGTCGCCTTGATCCCGCTGGAGCCATCCGTCGTCACCCGGAACGCACGACCGGCCGCGTCGACGGCGTCGATCACGAGGTCCCCGCTCGTGCCCTTCGTCGGGGCAACCTTCACCGTGCCGAGGATCTGCACCAGCGCGCCTTCCGTCGACTCGCCGAGATCCGGCACCGTGACCAGCGTCGCGGCGGGCAGGGTGCCCGTTCCGGTGACCTGCAGGCCGCCCGTCGCGGGCCTGATCTCGAGCTGGCCGTACGGGTCGGCGGTCGGCCCGGTCACCCGGAGGATGGCGCCACGACCGGGGGCGACGGCCCCGTCGGGGATCCGGACCACGATGCCGCCCGTGGCGTCGGCGATGGCGAACAGCGGCGGCGTCCCGAGGCGCCCGGCTTCGGCGGTCACCACGCCCTCGACGGTCACGATCGAGCCGACCGCCGCCATTCGCGCAGCGTGGATCGCGATGGGGCTCGCCGAAGGCGCCGGCGACCCGCTCGGCGTGGCCGTCGCGGTCGGAAGCGGCGTCGCGGTCGGCGTCGGGGTGGGGTTCGGTGAGGAGCTCGCGGTCGGCGTCGGGCTCGGTGCCGGCGTCGGGCTCGGTGCCGGCGTCGGTGACGGGCTGGGGTCCGGCAGGACGACCAGCTCACCGGCGAGCGTCGCGTGGACGCGGTACGACGCCGTGCCGGTGCCCGACGAATCGTGCTGGCCGACCGGGCCGGTGACGCTGACGTGCGTGCCCGCGGGCAGGCTTGCGCCGCCGAGTGCGTCGGGCCCGAGGATCGCCCGGACCGATCCGGTGCCGTCGTCGACCATGATGCCGAGGCCGTCGGCGAGGGCCGTCGGCGATCCGATCGTCAGGCCGTCGACCGTCACCCGACTGCCCTCGAACGGCTCCGAGATCTCGCCCGTCAGGGCGGCGATCGGCAAGGGCAGGCTCGCGTCGCCCAGCGCGAGGATGTCGGCCTCGGTCACGCGGAGGGTCCGCTCGGCGTATCGATCGTCGAGCGTCCCGGTCACGCGGATCGTCGTGCCGGCGGGCAGGCGATCGACGACGATGGCGTCGAGGTAGATCGCGATCCCGGCGGTGGCGTCCTGGACGAAGCCCTTGCGGCCCGCCTCGAGGGCGCCGAGCTGCGTCGTGAGGACCCCCTCGACGATGACGCTCGTGCCGTCCGCCAGCATGCGCGCGTCGGCGATCGGGACGACGGTGGGACTCGCGCTGGCGCTCGGCGAAGGCGCGGTCGTCGGCGTGGGCGCCGGTGTCACGGTTGGCGTGGGCTCCGGCGTGGCCGTGGCGGTCGGGGCGGGCGTCGGGCTCGCCGTGGCGGTCGGCTGCGGCGTGGCCGTGGCGGTCGCCGATGGCTCCGGCGTCGCGGTCGGCTCCGGCGTGACGGAAGGCTCCGGCGTCGCGGTCGGCTGTGGGGTCGCGGAAGGCTCGGCCGATGGTGCTGCCGACGACTCGGCCGACGAGCTCGGGGCGGGCGTGTCCGATGGCGGTGGGGTGTCGCTCGGAGCCGGCGCTTCGGTGGCGGACGGACCGGGAGCCGGCACCGGCGGCGCGGCCAGCGACTGCGGATTGGGGCTCGCCTGCAAGAACCAGTCCGTCGAGTTCGAGTTCGTGTCGATCGTGTTGCCGCCCAGGCCCCCTGGCAGGCGCTCGATGCTCGCGCCGGCCGCCGGGGCGGGCGCAGCCGTGCCCTCGACGAAGGCGTTCGTGGCGTCGCCCCAGGCGACCGCGTCGATCGGGGCGCCGCCGATCGGTCGGAGGACGAGCGCCCCGCCGGTCGCCGCGAAACCGCCGCTGTACGTGGCGTCGGCGAGCCCGGCGAAGATCCCGGAGGTGTTCGCGATGAGGAGGTGCTGCCCGGGCGAGATCGGTCGGGCGGAGGCCCAGGTTGCCTTTCGCGTCACCGTGCCACCGCTCGAGGTCACATACACGACCTCGAGTCCGACGAGATCGGCGGTCGCGGGACCGGCATTCGTGAGCTCGACGAACTCGTCGGAGGCGGAGGCCCCGCCGGTCTGCACCTCGCTCAGGAGGAGCGCTGTGGAGACGGGCCAGCCGACGGTCGCCGAAGGCGCGAACGCGCCGCCCGGCGAGGTCGCGGCGAGCACCGCACCGCTGATCGAGAGGGCGGTGAGCAGCGCGGCGAGAGTCGCCGCACGGACGCGTTCCACGGGCACGACCTCCCGGCGGGAGATGGGCCGGGCGGGATCGGCCGATGGGTTGTACCAGCGGCGCCTTATCGCCCGATCACCCGGCGATCACCCGTGGCCCGCTCGACGTGTTCGAGATCGAGCCGGGATCGCGTACCATTCGAGCCCCGTTCCGCAGCTCGAGGTGCTCCCTTGGCTCGTGCCAAGCACACCACTCGCGCCGATGCCCGTCGGCGCTATCGCCAGTCGGCCGCCGAGCCGATCGATTCCGAGATCGACCTCGAGGAAAGCACGGCCGCGCCCGCCGCCAGGTCCGCGTCCGCCAGCACCCGGCCGTCCGCGGCCCCGCAGCCGGCCCGACCCGGGATCACCTCGGCGTTCCGCGGGGCGTACCACCCGGCCCAGTACCGTGAGGACGTCGCAGCGGTCCCGCAGCTGATCCGCGGCAAGTGGTTCCTCATCTCGCTGGCGCTCGTGTTCGCCGGTTTCCTCGCCTGGATCGTCGTGCCGAACACGATCACGTTCTTCCTGTTCCAGACGCTGACGCTCCCGCCGGCCATGCTGCCGATCTTCCTCGTCGGGTTCACCGCGCCGCGGGCGAGCTATCTCCTCGGCCTGATCGTCGGGCTCGTCGACATCGTCCTGTACTCCATCTACGTCGTGTACATCGCGGCACCGGCGTCCAGCGAGGCGATCCCGGTCGGCGACTTCCTCTTCAGCGGCCTGACCGTCGGGCTTCCGGCCTCGGTCCTGTTCTCGGCGGGGGCCGCCTGGTACCGGCGCTTCCTCGCGCTGTCGAACGCGAACCGGCCCCGCCCGTCGAGCTCCAACCGGGGCAAGTCGGGCTCGCGCAGCACCGCGCGCCGCTAGGGGCGGATCAGACCCAGCGCGCCGAGCGCAGCCGGCCTCAGGGTCGCGCCGACGCGACCACGAGCAGCAACGCGGTGACGGAACCCACGACGCCGTAGCGCCAGGCGCCACGGACATACGTCATCCACGCGAGCACGACGCCCCGCCTGGCGCCGACGGACCGGGCGAGCATGGTGGCCGCGGATCCGTGTGGCGTCGCGACCGCGACGATGTTCGTGCCGATCAGGTAGGCGACGACGAGCGAGAGGTCGGCATGGGCCAGCCAGACCCCGCCGATCGCGGCAGCCGGCAGGTTGTTGATCGAGATCGCCAGCAGCCCGCCGACCAGGACGGCGACGGCGAGCCCGACGAGCCCGGTGGTGGGGCGTGGCAGGTCGTGGGCAAGGATGGTCGCCGGGCCGGACAGCACCGCCGCCGCCGCCACGAAGGCGAGTGCCGACCACGGCAGGGTGCGGACGACCTCGCGCGGCGTGACCCGCGCGCTCATGAGCGCCGCGGCAACCAGGGTCCCCCCGGTGATCGCGAATGGCACCGCCATGTCGAGCCCGGCAACCCCGAACGCGACGGCGCCCACGGAGCCCGCGAGCGCGGTGAGCCCGGCGAGCGGGATGGGCCGCGTCCCGGGCAGCTCAACGGGCGTCCACTCGGTCGACCCCTCGGCTGGTCCCTCGGCCCGCGAGGTGGTCCCGGATCCTTTCGAATGCGGGTGGACGACCTCCTCCATGAGCACGTCGGCCTCGGGCTCGAGGTCGGTGTCCGCGCTCGGCCGGAGACGCCTCGACAGGACGAGCCCGACCGCAAGCGCCGCGCCAAGCTGCGGCAGCCATGTCGCCGCGACGAACGGCACGAGCCCCACGCCGGTGGCGCCGAGCAGGACGAGGTTCGTCAGGTTGCTGAACGGGAAGAGCAACGATCCGACGTTCGATCCGAGGATTGCCGCACCGACGTGCTGGCGCCGAGCGGCGACGTCCTCCCCGGCAGCCTCGATCCCGACCGTGGCTCCGGCGGTCGCGGCCGTGTCCAGGCTCAGGACGGCGCTGACACCGAGCCAGAGCGCGTAGGCCACGAGGAGTCGTCGTGTCGGGTCGGCGACGCGACGAAGGAGCGAGGCGAGCTCCGTGCTCCATCCGAACGCCTCGAGGGCGAGGGCAAGGGCCGGCAGGACGACCAGGAGCGCGAACGGCGGTCCGAGCCCACCGAGGGGCGAGGCGAGGATCGGCATGGCCGCGATCGCGAGCCCGACCGCGATGGACATCGGGATGGGAGCGGGACGCTGGGACACGACGGGGAGTGTCGAGGATTCCGCCGGCCGGCGTTCGACGGTCAGCCGAGCCGGCGCATGCCGGCGTGCCCGAGCTGGCGAACGCCCTCGGGGCCGTCCTTGCCGGCCACTGCGTCGGCGACCTGGGTCAGGGATCGGACCTCCGTCGCCACGACGTTGACGACCGACGACTCGC
>JACQEG010000116.1 GCA_016200665.1 Chloroflexota bacterium
CGAGGTCCGCGATTGGTCGTGGCCCGTCTAGGCCGGCGCGAGCCACCGACAGGCCGCGGCTGATTCGATGCGGATCCTCGTCGTCAACGCGGGCTCGAGCAGCCTCAAGCTGCGGCTGCTGGGCGATGCCGACGAGATCATTGCCTCGGCCGATCTGCCGGCGCCGCGCGGCGAGACGGATGCGCCCGCGGTGCAGGCCGCCATGACCGGCTTCGGCCGGATCGACGCGATCGGGCACCGGATCGTCCATGGTGGCACGGCGTTCACCGGCCCGGTCCGGCTGACGCCCGAGATCGTAGGGGCGCTCGCCGACCTCACGGACCTCGCGCCACTCCACCAGCCGAAGTCGCTCGCGGCCCTCGCGGCTGTCCGCGCCGTCCTGACGGATGTGCCCGCGGTTGCCTGCTTCGACACCGCGTTCCACGCGACGATTCCGGCGGCGGCGGCCACGTATGCACTCCCGCCGGAGTGGCGCAAGCGCTGGGATCTCCGGCGCTACGGCTTCCACGGGCTGTCGCACGCGTACGCCTCGCGGCGCGCCGCCGAGCTACTGGGCCGGCCCGTGGGCGAGCTCCGGATCGTGACCTGCCACCTCGGCGCCGGCGCCTCGCTCGCGGCCGTCCAGGCTGGTCGATCGGTCGACACGACGATGGGCTTCACCCCGCTCGAGGGCCTCGTCATGGCGACCCGCTCGGGGAGCGTCGATCCGGGTCTCGTGCTGTGGCTCGAGGAGCACGCCGGCATGCCGGCCGCCGAGCTCGCCGCGACCCTCGAGCATCGTTCTGGGCTCCTGGGCCTTGCCGGGACCGCCGACATGCGAGAGGTCCTCGCCCGTGAGGCCTCGGGCGACGCTGCCGCCGCGCTCGCCGCCGAGGTCTACCTCCACCGCCTCCGCGCTGCCATCGCGGCGATGGCCGCGGCGATGGACGGCCTCGACGCCCTCGCGTTCACCGGTGGGGTGGGGGAGCGCTCGCCGGCGATCCGCGCCCGCGCGGTCGATGGCCTCGGGTTCCTCGGCGTGGCGATCAATCCCGAGCGTAACGAGCAGGGCGAAGGCGACCGCGAGATCGGTGCGGAGGGTGCTCCGGTATCCGCCCTCGTCGTCGAGGCGCGCGAGGACCTCGAAATCGCCCGCCAGGTGCGCAGCGTCCTCGGCTGATCGAGTCCGACAAGCCGTCGCCCCGGACGAGCCGCCCGATTTCTGTCAGGCGCCACCCAGGCGAGCCTTCGTCACGCGTCGGGATGCCGCCGCGGCGCGTTTCGTGCTCACGCCGCGGAAGGCGAGTTCGAGATTCCTGTCACCGGCTCAGCAGGTGGACCGCTGGCAGGAAGCGACGGACCAAGGCTCGCGTGGGTAGCCGCTGACGGGAACTCGGCGATGGATGGCTCGGCGGCGAGCAATCGGCGTCGTCAGGGACGAGCCACCGCCCCACCGGTGCGTGCCACCCGCTCGATGAGGTCGGCGGCCGTGACTGTGCCCGGGTTCGCCTGCAGCCGTGCCGCGATCTCGCGCATGCGCGCATGGTGCGGGACATCCGCCAGGAGCCGGTCCACGGCGCCGGTGAGCTCGCGATCCTCGAAATCGTACGTGGCGAGGCGCACCCCGAAGCCGGTCTCATCGATCCGCTGGGCGTTGTCGACCTGGTCCCAGAAGAGCGGCAGGACGACCATCGGCTTGCCGTGGTGGAAGGCCTCGGTGACGGTGTTGTTGCCGCCGTGGGTGATGACGAGGTCGACCTGCGGCAGGATCGCGGGCTGGGGCAGGAAGTCGGCGCCGGTCATGTTGTCGTTGAGCCGGATCTGGTCGCCGAGCGGACCCTTCGAGACGATCACCCGATGACGGGTCCCGCCCATGACGTCGACGAGTCGCTGCATGAGCCCCACGTCGGCCGAGCCGAGGCTGCCGAGCGAGAGGTAGACCAGGCCGCTCCGGCCACCATCGTCGTCCCGGAGGTGCGCCGGCAGCTCCCAGGCGCCGTCCGTGGCGCGAACGCTCGACCCGAGGCGGTGCCACGTGGGCGCGAGCGGCCGCTCCCGCCGGTAGTCCGCCTCGGCCGGGTAGAGGTACAGGTTGAGCCATGGCGACTCGTGGATGAAGTCGGGGCCCTGCGGCCCCCAGGTGAGCGCGGGAGCGCCACGCTCGCGCATGAACGCGTCGAAATGGGCCCACATGGACCGATGCGTCCGTTCGACTTCATCGAGGAACGCCGGCCAGGCCGACCCGTCCGCGACCGGATAGCCCGATGAGAACGGCGGGATCGCCGGGTCCTTGAGCTCGGCCGGGTTGCACGACGCGATCCGGACCCACGGCCGGCCCGACGCCGGCAGCGCCGGAAAGCCGACGACGTTGTCCTCGACGATCGCGTCGGGGGCGAGCTCGTCGATGATCTCGCGGAGCCGGTCGTCGACATACCGCGCGCCGTCGATGAGCGCCTGCCAGGTCGGGGCGATGAACTCGCCGAGCTGCTCGATCGTCGGCTTGCGGAAGATCGGCGCGGTGTCCCGGATGAAGTCGATCCAGAACTGGCCGGGGACCTCGTCCTGCTCGGGCGGCGGCCCGAGCCGCATCAGGCGCTCCTCGAAGCCCTTGGCCTCGAGCCGGCCCTTGAACGACTCCTCGATGATGAACACGACCCGATGGCCGCGCCGTCGCAGGACGTCGCCGATTCCGACGCAGTTGTTCGTCGGCCCGTGGGCACCCTCAGGGAAGAAGACGATCGTGCGACCCGCGTTCGTCACGCCTCGATTATCGGCGAGCGGACGCCCCGGATCAGGCGCTCAGGAGCGCCCAGGGTCACGCGGGGACGAGGACTCCGCTGGCGGCCCGGAAGCCGGTCTCGAGCGCGGCGAGGTCGGCGGCCAGGATCTGCGGCCGCTTGGCCTGGACGATCGCGGCGATCGCGTCCCGGACCGACGAGATCGCGACGAGGTCCCGCCGCGCAAGCAGCGCGCCGAGCGCCACCACGCTGACGAGCTTGTCGTCGCCGGCGGAACGGGCCAGCGAGGTGCAGGGCACCCGCACGATCTCGATGTCGGTGCGGGTCGGCTCGGCCTCGATGAGCGAGGTGTTCACGACGAGGACGCCGCCGGGGGCGACGATGGCCTCGAACTTCGCGAGCGACGGCGGGTTGAGGGCCACGACTGCGTCGGCACGATCGACGACCGGCGAGCCGATCTCGGTGTCGCCGACGATGACGGTGCACGAGGCGGTGCCACCGCGCATCTCGGGCCCGTAGGAGGGGATCCACAGGACCTGCTGGCCCTCGGCCATCGCCGCGCGGGCGAGGACCGTGCCGGCAAACAGGATGCCCTGGCCGCCGAAGCCGGCGATGATCGTCGATCGGTCCATCGGATCAGCCTTCCCGCGCCGCGGGGGCGGCCTTCTGGCGATCGACGATGACGCCGATCGGGTAGGTCTCGGCGACCTGGGCCAGGTGCGCCATCGACTCGGGTGCGGTCATGTTCCAGCCGACCGGGCAGTTGGACAGGATCTCGACGATCGAGAACCCGCCGCCGGTCATCTGGACCTGCATCGCGCGCTTGAGCATCGTCTTGACCTTGCCGATCGCCGACGGCTCGATGAGGGTCCCGCGGGCGGCGTACGTCACGCCGGGCAGGATCGCGAGCATCTCGGTGATCGGGATCGGGAAGCCGTGCTCGCCCGATTCGCGGCCGAGCGGGCTCGAGGTCGACTTCTGGCCGAGCAGCGTCGTCGGGGCCATCTGGCCGCCGGTCATGCCGTAGATGCCGTTGTTGACGAACACGACGGTCAGGCGCTCGCCGCGGGCCGCGGCATGGATGATCTCCGCCGTGCCGATCGCCGCGAGATCGCCGTCGCCCTGGTAGACGAGGACGAACTTGTCGGGGTTCGTCCGCCGGACGCCGGTCGCGACGGCCGGTGCGCGGCCGTGGGGCGACTCGATCCAGTCGGTCCGGATGTAGTCGTAGGCGAAGACGGAGCAGCCGACGGGGGCCACCGAGATCGTCTTCTCGTTGAGCCCGAGCTCGTCGAAGAGCTCGGCGATGAGCCGGTGGATGATCCCGTGGCCGCAGCCCGGGCAGTAGTGGGTGCTCTTCTCCATCAGCGCATCGGGGCGCTGGTAGAGGATCCGGAGCGGGGCCGCGGCCGGGTTGGCCTCGGGCTGGGCCGAGGCGGCGATCGGTTGCTCGGTGAGCGTCATCGCCACACCTCCGTCAGGGCATCCGCGATGTCGACTTCGACGAGCTCGTCGAGGATCGCCGTCGAGCGAGGAGTTCGACCGCTCGGCGCCGCGGTGGGGGCGCCGATGGCGCTCCTCGCGCCGCTGGCTGCGGCGCCGGGCCGGTGGCGTCGTGGATGACCGGGCCCGTGCCCCGTCGCTGGGACAGGCTCCGTGATCGCCCACAGCTCGCGGAGCTGGGCGAGCACGTCACCCGGCGACGGGACCATCCCGCCCATCCGGCCGTGGAACGCGACCGGGGTGACGCCCTCGACCGCGAGCCGAACGTCCTCGACCATCTGGCCGGCGGACAGCTCGACGACGAGGATCGCGCGGACGCGGCCGGCGACCTCGCGCAGGGCCGCCGTGGGGAACGGCCACAGCGAGATTGGGCGGAAGAGGCCGGCCCGGAGGCCGCCCTCGCGGGCGCGCTCCACGACGGTCCGCGCGACCCGCGCCGCCGTGCCGTAGGCGACGATGACGATCTCGGCGTCGTCGAGATGCTCGCCGGCCCAGCGGACCTCGCGGGCCTCGATCTCGCGGTACTTGGCCTGGAGCTCGAGGTTGTGGCGCTCGAGGTGCTCCGGCTGGAGGTCGAGCGACTTCACGACCCGCGGCGCCCGTCCCTTGGCGCCGTCGGCGACCCAGTCGTTGGTGGGCCGCGGCGGCGTGCGGTAGGCCGGCACGACCGGCTCCATCGCCTGGCCGAGCGTGCCGTCGGCGAGGATCGCGACCGGCGTGCGATAGCGCTCCGCGATCTCGAACGCGTCGGCCACGAGGGCCATCGCCTCGGAGATCGAGGCCGGGGCGAGGCACGGGACCTTGTAGTCGCCGTGACCGTGGCCCTTGACGAGCTGGAAGTAGTCGCTCTGCGAGGGCCCGATCGAGCCGAGTCCCGGCCCGCCGCGCATGACGTCGATGAGGACCATCGGGTTCTGCTGGCCGGCCATGTAGCTCATCGCCTCGGCCATGAGCGAGATGCCCGGCGAGGACGAGGTCACGAGGACGCGTTTGCCCGTCGCGGCGGCGCCGAGCGCCATGTTGATCGCGCCGAGCTCGCTCTCGGCCTGGATGAAGACGCGCCCGAGCTCGGGCATCCGGCGGGCCATCCACTCGAGGAGCTCGGCCTGCGGCGTGATCGGGTAGCCGAAGTAGGCATCGCAGCCGGCCTGGATCGCGGCCTCGGCCATCGCCTCGTTGCCCTTCCAGAGCACGCGCTCGGGGGCGGCCGGGTTCGTCGGCGTGGTCGAGATCTCGGCGACCGTGCGGCTTCGCTCGAGGGTGCCGTTCAGGGCCGTCATTCGCGGGCCGCCTTTCGCGGGGCGTAGATGGTGAAGACGACGTCCGGGCAGACCCGGGCGCAGATGACACAGCTCGTGCAGCCGGCAGGGTCGGTGAGCCGGACCGGGTGATAGCCGAGGCGGTTCACGACGCGCTCGTCGAGGGCGAGCACATGATGTGGACAGGCGGTGATGCAGAGCTCGCAGCCCTTGCATCGCTCCGAGGCGATCGCGAGCGGCGACCAGCCATCGGCGGGGGTCATGGCGGATGCCGGGGCCCGGACGGGCGCCTCGCTCGTCGGCTCCGGGATGGTCGTAGGAACGGTCATATGGGGGCGCACCTCCGAGCAGAGCGTCGTGCTCGGCCGCCTCGCGCGGGAGGGCCGGATGGCGCCACCGGAGGGGGCGTTGTGGCCCTCGGGTCGGGTCGGCGCGGCCCTGCCGTCCAGCACGGCCACGGTCGAGGATGAGGCCATGAGCCGACCGTCCCGTCGTCGCCGCGCCAGGGGTTCGCCGTGTGCCTGACCGCGCCCGCGCGCGTCCTGTCGGTGGCCGGCACGTTCGCCGACGTCGAGCAGGATGGCCGCCGCCGCCGCGCCTCGCTGCTCCTGCTGAACGGCATCGAGCCCGGTGACTGGGTCCTCGTCGGCGCCGGAACCGCTCTGCGCCGCCTCGATGCCGAGGAAGCCGAGGAGCTGATCGACCTGCTCCGCGCCGCGCGCGACGCGACGCCACCGGTCGGGTCGGTCGACCAGCGCAACCCCGTCGCCGAGCCGAGAGGAGCCCTGTCGTGATTCCACCGGGCGATCGCCGCCGCCTGCCAAGCACCGTCGGCTGGGGGATCGGGCTCGCCCTCGTGACCGCGGTCATCAGCGGTGTCTCGATCTTCGTCAACGGGTTGGCGGTGAAGCAGCTGCCGGACCCGGCGGTCTACACGACCCTCAAGAACGGCGTCGCCGCAGTCGTCCTGCTCGTCCTGGCGACGGCCATCGTCCGACCGGCCGCCATCCGTGGCATCCGGCCCCGCGACTGGGGCTGGCTGACGGTCATCGGCGTCGTCGGCGGCAGCGTGCCGTTCCTCCTGTTCTTCACCGGACTGGCCCAGGCCAGCGCGCCCTCCGCGGCGTTCATCCAGAAGACGCTGTTCATCTGGGTGGCGATCCTGGCCCTGCCGCTCCTCGGCGAGCGGCTCGGGGCGCTGCAGCTCGGCGCCCTCGGGGTGCTCCTTGCCGGCCAGGCACTCATCCTCGCGC
>JACQEG010000117.1 GCA_016200665.1 Chloroflexota bacterium
GACCATCGACGATGTCCGGGCGACGGTGGGCTGGGAGCCGAGGGCCGCGCCCGTGCTCGCGACCACGCCCGTCCCGAGCGCCGAGGAGCTGCGGCTCATCCGCGAGGAGCTCGACCCGGGCGGGGCCTACACCAGCTGACGAGGACGGCATTCCCACACCCCGAGGGGTGGCGTTGGAGGGTCCCCCCGGGTACGCTCCGCCCGTGAACCCCGCCACCGTCGCCGGCGCGGCCGTGATGGACCCCGAGCCGCTCCGGGCGCTCGATGCCGCCACGCGCGCGATTGCCGCCGAGCTGGACCTCGATCGCGTCCTGCAGCTGATCGCGGACAGCGTTCGCGGCCTCGTCAGCGCCAGGTATGCCGCCCTGGGGATCATCGGCCCGGACGGGAGGATCGAGCGGTTCATCACCAGCGGGATCACGGCCGCCGAGCGGACCGCGATCGGGCCGCTGCCGGAGGGCCACGGCCTCCTCGGCACGATCATCCGCGACGGGGTCACGTTCCGGATCCCGGACATCGCGCGGCATCCCGACACCTATGGCTTCCCCCCGCACCACCCCCCGATGCGTTCGCTCCTCGGGGTGCCGGTCCGGATCGAGGGCCAGCCCACCGGGAACTTCTACCTGACCGAGAAGCAGGGCGCCGCGGAGTTCTCGTCCGACGACGAGGCCCTGGTCGAGCTGTTCGCCCTCCATGCCGCGATCGCGATCCAGCACGCCCGCCTCCACCAGCGGGTCCGCGACCTGGCCCTGGTCGACGAGCGGCTGCGGATCAGCCGGGACCTCCACGACGGCATCATCCAGGCGATCTACGCGGTGTCGCTGTCGCTGGAGGACGTGCCGGAGCTCCTCGCGACGAACCAGGCCCCGGATGCGGTCGATCGGGTGGACCGGGCGATCGAGCGGCTCCACACCACGATCTCGGACATCCGGCGGTTCATCACCGGCCTGGGCAGCGGCGCCATGGGCCCGCCGCTCCGGCAGTCCCTCGAGAATCTCGCCTTCGAGCTCCACGGCGAGACCGACGTCGACCTGCGCCTCGAGCTGGCCGATGCCGACGACGCGTCCGGCCTCCTGACCCCCGAGGAGGAGCACGAGCTCGTCCAGATCGCGCGCGAGGCGCTGAGCAACGTCGCCCGCCACAGCGGCGCCGCCCACGCGACGATGGCGCTGCATCGGGACGACCGCTCGATCGTCCTGACCGTCGAGGACGATGGGCGCGGCTTCGACCCGAAGCATCGCCGCGGGCCGGGTCACTTCGGCCTCGCCAACCTCCGCGACCGCGCGGCTGCCGTCGGCGGCACGACGCGAATCGAGAGCGCACCGGGCAGGGGGACCCGTATCATCGTTCGGCTGCCCATTCCGGAGGGAGACACCGCCCACCCGTGACCACGATGCGCCCCGACTCGAGCGAGCCCAAGCCGAAGGTCCTTCGCCTCCTCGTCGTCGACGACCACGAGGTCGTGCGGCAGGGCCTCGTCGCGCTGCTCGACCGGCGCGATGGCTTCCAGGTGGTCGCCGAGGCCGGGACCGTTGCCGAGGCCGTCGACCAGGCCAAGCGCTTCGAGCCGGACATCGTCGTCATGGACATCCGCCTGCCGGACGGGTCCGGCATCGAGGCCTGTCGCGAGATCCGGGCCGAGCTGCCCGGCACCCGGGTCGTCATGCTGACCTCGTTCCCGGACGAGGACGCCGTGCTCTCGGCGATCGTCGCCGGTGCCAGCGGCTACCTCCTCAAGCAGGTCCGCGCCAGGGATCTCGTCGCCGCCCTCGAGGCGGTCGGCCGTGGCGAGTCGCTGCTGGACCCGGCCGTCACCGAGAAGGTCCTGGAGCGGGTCCGCCGGATCGCCACCGGCGCGTACACCGACGAGCTCGCCCAGCTGACGGCCCAGGAGCAGAAGATCCTGCTCCTCGTGGCCGAGGGCAAGACCAACAAGGAGATCGCGTCGGACGTGTTCCTGTCCGACAAGACGGTCAAGAACTACGTCAGCTCGATTCTCTCGAAGCTCAACCTCGAGCGTCGCGCCCAGGCCGCCGCCTTCGTCGCGAAGCACCGCCTGGATCGCCGCGAGGGCTGAGCTCCCGAGCTCCGGAGCCGGCCATCCTGCCTGCGCGGCGACGAACGGCCCGTCTCGTCGGGCCGACCGGACCGGCCTTCCGACGGGCCGGAGGACCTACCCTCGGGACCATGAAGCTCGTCACCCCAGCCGAAGCGGTCGCCGGGATTCGGTCCGGCCAGCAGATCTACCTCCAATGCGCCGCGGCCACGCCCTCGGTCCTGCTCGACGCCCTCGTGGCTCGGGCGCCGGAGCTCCAGGACGTCGGCGTCATCCACCTCCACACCGAGGGTCCCGGGCCGCATCTCGCCCCCGAGATGGCCGGCCACTTCCGGCACCGGGCCCTGTTCATCGGGCCGAACGCCCGGGCCGCGGTGAACGAGGGCCGGGCGGACTTCGTCCCCGTGTTCCTGTCCGACGTGCCGCGCCTGTTCGATTCCGGGATCCAGCCGCTCGACGCGGTGTTCGTGAACGCCACGCCACCCGATGACCACGGCTTCTGCTCGCTCGGCCCGAGCGTCGAGGCGATGCACGCCGCGATCCGCGCCGCGAAGACCGTCATCGTCCAGTTCAACCACAGCTTCCCGCGGACGCTGGGCGAGAGCTTCATCCACGTCGACGACATCGATCTCGCGATCGAGGTCGACATCCCGCCGTACTCGGTCCCCATGCCGCCGATCGGCGACGTCGAACGCCGGATCGGGGAGTTCGTCGCCGAGCTCATCCCGGACGGATCGACGATCCAGCTGGGCATCGGCGCGATCCCGACGGCGGTCTGCGCGGCGCTCATGGACAAGCACGACCTCGGCGTCCACACGGAGATGTTCACGGACTCCGTCGTCGATCTCGTCGAGGCCGGGGTCATCACCGGCAAGCGCAAGGAGCGCAACCGCGGAAAGATCGTCGCCGCGTTCATGATGGGAACGCAGCGGCTGTACGACTTCGTCCACGACAACCCGATGGTCGAGATGCGGTCGGTCGACTTCACGAACGACACCCACGTCATCCGGTCGTTCAGCCGGATGACCGCGATCAACTCCGCGATCGAGGTCGACCTGACGGGCCAGATCGTCGCCGATTCGATCGGCCACCGGATGTACTCCGGCGTCGGCGGCCAGATGGACTTCGTCCGCGGCGCCTCGCTCGCGACCGAGGGCAAGGCGATCATCGCCCTGCCGGCCACGACATCGAACGGCCTCCGC
>JACQEG010000114.1 GCA_016200665.1 Chloroflexota bacterium
TTGGCCAGGCGGAGCTCGTGGGGATAGCCGCTTCCGGCCGCCACGAGGGCATGCCATTGGGCCAGGTACGTGCCGGCGACCGCGGCGTCCTCGATGACCAGGGCGTTGTTGGCCTGGGTACACAGCCCCGTCGGTTGCCAGTTCGTGCTCCCGGTCCACAACAGGGTCGGCTGGCCGCCTTCGACGACGACCATGAACTTGTTGTGCGCCAAGCCCGAGTGGACCATCCGATCGTGGAGGTCGACCACGTGCAGCAACTTGGCGCGCGAGTCCTTGTTCTCGTCGACGGGCGGCTTGCCCTTCTGCTTCCAGGCCCCGTTCGCGAGAACGACATGAGCTCGCGGACCGAGCTTCACGAGCCGGTCGAGGAGCTCGGGATCCGATAGCTCGAAGAGGGCTGCGTAGATCTCGGCGGTCCCAGCGATAGCTCGATCGAGGATCGCCAGGAGGGCCTCGCGGAGCTCGCCGGCCAGCGCCTCGCGCAGCGGATCGCCCGGCGTCTTGATGGCGGTCAGCAGGTTGGCGGGGTGGTTGGCGACCGTGTCCTCGCCAAGCTTGCGGGCCACCCACTGGCTGGCTGTGATCCCCCTGTTGAAGTGAGCACCGATCGGCGAGCCTGGCTTCGCGACCATCTCGTCGCTCCAGCCGCTGCTCGGCCCCGCAGTGAGGGCGTCGGGGGTGCCGATCATCGCGGTCACGCGGTACGCGATCCGATCGGACGGGCTGACGGTGTGATCGGTCCACTTCCAGCGCTGGAATGGCCACTCGGTCGATGGCCGCGAGTCGCCCGTCTGGCCGGGGAAGCCGACGTAATTGCGGAGACGGCCGGACTTGCCATTGAGCCGGCGCTCGATCGCGAATCCGAGGCAATCCGGGATATTCGTGTCGGCTGCCCACACCACGAGCCCGTCGTCCTCGTTCGCGAAGGCCTTGATCGAGATCATCAGATGTACCTCGCCCCAGCAGGACCAGGAACCGTGGGCGCGACCCGTCTCTGCGACGTGGACCCTTCCAAGTCCCAGAGCGGCGAGCCAGGACGGCGCTCGAGCGTAAGAGCGCCATCTCGCGGCGAGCAATAGGGGAGAACCCTCGGTGGGAAGGCACCTTCCCCATAGGGAACTCCCCAATTGCATGTCGGCGGGTGACGGCAAAGGATCGCGCTGGCGACCCACCGAGGAGCGCAATCGTCGCTGGGTCCGCGCTGGCCAGGAGCCGGAGGGTGGGATGCGGCGAACGGCGTTCTGGGCACGATTCGCTTCCGAGACCGCGCTCGCGATCGGGGCGGCCGGGCTCGCCCTCTTGACGGCGGTCGATCTCGAGTGGATCGAGACGATCTTCGGCATCGATCCTGACGCGGGGCAGGGCTGGCTGGAGGCGGCTCTCACCGTCGCGCTCGCCGGAGCCGCCCTGGCATCAGCGCTGTTCGCCCGCCGCGATTGGCGGCGACGACCTATTCCGGCGCCGGGCGGCTAGAGGGCCCTGCGGCCATGACGGTGGCCACCTACGAGGAGCGCCTCCTCGCGCGCTGCCGGGGGTTTGGCGGCTGGCTGTGCAAGCTGCTCGTCATCCTGCTCGGGCGCCGAAAGGGCGGCGACGACTGCGTCTATATCCCCGAGCGCGTCATCAACCGACCGGATCCTTGCCTCTATAGCCAGTTCCTGCTCATGCAGTTGGGGCTGCCCGTGACCTGGGACAACCCCGACGTGGCGCTCTTCCTCAATGGCGTCGAGCAGTACACCTATGACCTGGTGGTCGACACCGAATACGACGTCGTCGTCACCGTCCACAACAGCTCGCGCCGCAAGCCGGCGCTCGGCACCGGGGTCGACATCGCCTGGATCGAGTTCGGGGCCGGAGCGCAGATCCGGCATCCGATCACGACGCTCGGGGCCAACGTCCCGATCTGGCCCGGCACCACGAACGTCACGACGAAGTGGCGCACGCCCGCTTCGCCTGGCCACTACTGCATTGAGGTCCAGCTCTCGCACCCCGACGACGGCAACCCGTCCAACAACCGCGGCTGGAACAACACCCAGGTCAAGCAGGCCGCGTCCGAGGTCCGCAACCCGGTTCGCATCTGGAATCGCTGGCCGGACGGTTGTCCACCCATTGCGCAAGGCGGCGACGAGGTCGTCTGGCCACGCGTCCTCGTGGGCTACGGGCTCTTCGGGTTCCTGGCCGGGCCATGGCTCGCGCGGGTCATCCTGCCGCAGGTCGGGTTCGGCGAAGACCTCGCCTCGGTCGGCATCGGCTGGGTGTGGGGTGCCGCCCTCGGATTCATCGC
Source organism: Chloroflexota bacterium (assembly GCA_016200665.1). Lineage (GTDB taxonomy): Bacteria > Chloroflexota > Limnocylindria > Limnocylindrales > CSP1-4 > UBA5189. Next base: position 2,285 of record JACQEG010000114.1, read on the forward strand.
CGAGAGCATCCGGGCGACGGTCGGGCGGCGCCGATCGCGAAATCGCGATGGGCGGGAGGAGCCGCCCTGCAACGTCGTCGAACTCGCCCTGGACTCGTACCGCTTCGAAGACGGCAAGGGCAAGGACGTCGAGCCACACAAGATGTTCGCCGCGCGCCCGCCGGCCTGGCCGGCTCGTCTCGAGCCCGCCACGTTCGCCTTCGGGCCGGCGGAGGCCTACCGCGACGTCCTGTTGATCGTCGACGCCCCTGACGATCCGGGGCCGCCCGAGGTCTTCAACGTGAACGCCCGCCAGGGCGGAATGGCGACCGGCGGGATCTCGGTCGTCATCAACCGAAAGCAGGCCTAGATGTCCGGTTGCGATACGCAGCCCGAATCGCCCGGCGACGACGGCGCCTGGAAGGGCGACATCGCCAAGTGGGCCCTGGGCGGCGCCGGGCTTGCCGGCTTGCTCGCGTACCTCAACATCGCCGACGCCGTCGGATTGGCCACGCTGAGTGGCGGCGCCGCGGCCGTGGCGCTGGCGGCCGTCGTGGTCGCGATCCTGGCGGGCGCCGTCGTCGGTGGCTTCATCGGCTACGCGGTCGAGTGGTTCAAGCGGCTCAAGGTCCAGAGCCCATCGTCCATCACCATCAGCGCCCTGATCGAGTGCGCTGGGCGCAACACCGGGGGCATCCCTCCCTTCGCCGACGGCGACTGGACCTTCAACGCGGCTCCTGAATGGGCCGTCACGGCACCGGCCGGCTCCGGGCTGACGATCGAGGAAGTTCGGACACGGGCGGCTCCGGGCTCAGGCTTGCCGCAGGCCTACCGAACCTTCGACCCAGACAACCCATCCAAGCCCCAGGTGTTCCACGTCGAGATCAGCTCCCAGATCGGCAACTTCGGCGCCGTGGGCTCGGCGATCGGCAGCGTCGCGGGCGCCATCGCCGGCGCGATCATCGGCGCCGCGGCCTGCGCCGCGGTGGCCGCGCTGACGCTCGGGCTCGGCATCGCCCTGTGCGCTCTCTTCATCGCCCTGGGAGCGCTCATCGGCGCGGCGGTCGGCGGCCTGGCGGGAGCGGCCATCGGGGCCGGCATCGGCTGGATCGCCGATCAGTTCGGCGACTTCAACAAGCTCGGCGAGTCAGTCGAGCAGGGCTGCCAGATGTTCCTGACCGGTCGCTGGGTCACCGACATCAACCATCAGCACAATGAGATCCATGACCTCACGGCAGCGGTCCTCGTCGAATGCGGTGTGACCGGGTCGTCGTCGTCCGGCTTGCAGCTCGCCGGCGCGGTCGGTACGGGTCGTCACCCAGGCGGCCGCGACCCGTAAGTGCTATCTCAACAACGGCGCGTGCCACCAGGCCGCGAACCGGATCCTCTACGCCGCCGGGATCACGGTGGCAGGCGCCCGCGCGCGTATGGCGTCTCGGAAGCGTTGCTCGGGGTCTACGGACGAGTGCGCGCGAGGTGGTGGCTACCGCTGTTCAGCAGCTCGCGATCCGCTTCAGCCGCCTAGCCAGTGGCGCCAGGTGCCCGCCGGTCGACTGCAACAGCATCTCTCAGCGGGCGCCTTAGTCGGTGGGACCGTCGCCCTGGGCGAGAACCGCCCCGCTGGGGTTCAGGAATGTCCAATGGATTGAAGACGGCGGGCTGGGTGCGTTGCCGATCGCAGCCACGAACGTACCGTCGGAAGCGATCGCAGTGACGCCCTCCGGCGAGACCGCGAGAGACGCAGCTCCTGCGGGCGCGACGCCATAGAGGTACCCATCGGACGAGAAACTCGAGAAATGGATGGCGGGTCTCGACGGTCCGGGGATGAAGCTGGTGCTCACGTCTGGACGCCCCGGAGCTGAGCTAATCAGGTAGATACCTTGGGACGAGACGGACACTCGGATTGCCTCGCCGTTGAGCTGGACTGCTACCTCTGCGGCCGGCGATGGCGTTGCACCAGCCCCGGCGGAGCAGGCGCTCAAGGCAACCGCGAGCACTGCCCCGAGCATGCAGGGTGGACGGCGCGCCAATGAAGACATGAGGTCGGCTCCCCCTCATCCCTCTGGACTCGCCAGCCGTGTAGCCGGCGCGGTCCAGGGCTCGCAGTGCTCTAGAACGTCACGGCTCTGTAGTCGCTCAGCGGCCACTCCCCGGTCTCGGGCGTGATGGTTACGGTCGGTATCCCAACGATGAAGCTGAGCGAGACGCTCGGGCTCTGGAAAGTATGAACGTACTCGAATACGACGCCAGACGGGTAGTTCTGGAGATGGGCTTCAGCGATCGTCGCGAGCATGTGACCCCAAGAGGCCCCCTTCCAGGTCGCACGATCGATCTGCTTCCATTCGTTGAAGTACCAGTCCGTACCGACGTTCGCCGTGCGGTGCCCTGGGTACGTCGGAATGGACGCGCCGTTCGTGTAGTACCCGTAGGCGTAGTCGCTCGTCATGCCAAGGCTGCCTCCCCAAGCGAGCGCGACATGGTCCGCGACGGTCTGGCAGCAGTCCGCGGTTGGCGACCAACTCCAGTAGCCATCGAGGTTCCAGCGGTAGGGAGCTGCCTGCCCGGCGATGTACTCATAGGAAGCGCTGAGCGAGAGGTAGAGTCCGGATCTGGTCGAGCTATCGATAACCGGATCGGTGGAGCTGAGAACGGTAGCGGGACCTGCTGGAGCCCCGCCGTCATCCACCGGCTGGAACATGCGCTGGTAGAAGACGATGAGGCGGCCCGAGTTGAAGTCGGCTGCACGTGTTGCGCGCTCGGTTACGGGCATCGTTTCGAGCATCCGCGCAACCGTAGCCTTGTCGAGACCGGCCGGCCAGGACCGTGAGGACGCGGCCACCGGGACGACGCTGAGTCCAGCAAGGGCCAGGATCGCTAGTCCGGTGGCCACATGGATGAACGGCCTGCGGACCGTGCCCATAGGAGCTCCCTCCGTGATCGCCGCCGGTCTCGCGACATCGAGATCCCGGCTGCTGCATCGACCGGCAAGTGCCTTTGTCGAGGCGCTCATCTGGCACCCACTAGTCAGGCGCCAGCTCCGAGAGGGGTCCACGGTCGCACCCTCGCCAGCCTCCGACTGCCCAGACACTTCGTCAATTGGGGAGTTCCCTCGCCCGACGTGCTGTGTGTCAAGGCTGGGCAATCACGGCTCTGCGCGACTTCCGGACAGGGACTGGGCCTGGTGACGTCCTGTCAGGCAAACTGCGGATTCGGGGCAGTTGACGATCTCGCCTTCATGCTCAGCCGAGATTCAAGACCCAGATCGGGATGCCCTCGGTGGGGTCCCAACTCATGGCGACGTCCTGGGACCAGGTCGCGATATACGTCCACGCCGCGTCCTTGACCCAGGCGAGCGTGTCGAAGCTCGTCGCGACGTTGCGGATCTCCTTGATGTACAGGTCGACGTTGTCCTTGATCCACATGTCAGTGCCGCTCGTCGTCAAGACGATCTTGAGATGACCGTGGAGGCCGTGCGAGAACTCGAGGCCCTCTGACGGATAGGGCATCGGGTTCTGGCCGATACCGGGCGGCAGCTCAGGTGTGGCGTCGTTGTGGCGCGGCAGCGTCGGGTAGAAGTAGTTGCGCGACGCGCCGCGCTCGAGGTCGTCCTCGTCCGAGTAGTCGAGGCGGAGGGCGACGACCTGGTTGCCGTCGCGCAGGACCCGCGCCAGGACAAGATCGTCGGTGCCGGCGTTGGGGGCGTCCTTGGTCCTCACACCAAGCCTGATCGAGCCGATCCACATCGCAAAGGCCCTCCCTGGTCGCGGCGCCTGCTCACCGCCCCGGTGTCGGCCGCGGCGCCGCCGAGCCTGAGCCGGCTCGGGCGTCGTCTCAAGTGGGGACATCCCTTGCCGGCAGGGTGCGGATCGGGCACCCGCGCTGGGAAACCGCCGCAATCCTAACTAGGTATTGACAGGCAGCGCTGACGCGCTAACCTCAAATCCATGCCAGAGACGCGGCCAGCGGTGATGGAAGAGCGGGCCGCGATCGCTCGCGACATCGGTCGTCGTCTTGCCGCGGCGCGCCAGCGCGCCGGCCTCAGTCAGGCGGCCGCCGCGCGTGCGCTCGGGGTCCCGCAGTCACAGATCGCCAAACTCGAGCTCGGGCTCCGCCAGTTGCTCCTCTTCGAGGCTGTCCAGCTGATGGGCCTCTACGCGGTCGAGGTTCGGGACCTGATCAGCCCCCCGCTTGCGGAGCGTCCCGCCATGCCTGGCGGCTCCTGAAGGCTCGCTCGTCGCGCGCTGGGCAGGGTGCCACCGGCACCGGTCGGTGTCAGCGGCAGAGCGGCGCGCACACGAAGTCTCGGGACCCGGACAAGAGGCCGTGGCCAGGGACGCCGATGTGCCAGCACTTCACCAAGCCTGCCGCCTTGAGCTCATCGAGGTACGCGCCTGGCGGGATCAGACCGGGAATGCTCACGCCGTTGACCACATCAGAAGGGGGCGTCGTCGTCATCGCCGTTGGGGCCCCGAAGTGGGCTCGCGCGATCCGGAAGACCTCGTATGACTCGAGCAGGGTGAGGTCGGTCCGCAGGGTGCACACCTCGACGAGCTCCGGCGCGGCGCCGGTGCTTAGGACCTCGACGACGACGTGACACATCATGCCGCAGGCTGGTTCCGCGCCGTACGGCCGGATCAGCTCGCGGAACGACGCGGCATCTCCGGCATTGAGCACCTCGACGAGCTTCGCGACGCGATTCGGCTCCCCGAACGTCGCCACGAAGCGCGCCAATCCGGCGAAGCGGTCGGCGGCATCATGCAGCAGCGCGGCCTGCTCGCCTTCGGCTGGGGAGCTCGGACTCCGCTGGGCACGGTCATCTCCGGTCGGCTGCGACACGCTCAACGCCCCTTTCGTGCTGCCCGGTTACTAGCCACTAGCCGCTCGGCGAACCCGGCTGCAACTCAGCGTGTGGATCGCTGAGCAGGCTTGCGAACAGGGCAGCGTGCGCGTCGGCGATCGGCAGGCCACACAGCTGTTCCATCCAGAGCCACTGCCCGAACGGGTTGATCTCGAGGAACACGTACTGCCCATCGGGCCTTACAACCGCGTCGATGGCGCCAAAGCGGAGGCCGAGAGCGCTCACTAGCGCCAGAGCCTGGGCGCGGATGTGTTCGGGAAGGTCGTGGGCCGCGTGGGCGACGTTCTCGAAGTCATATCGCCGCCAGTCGTCACGGGTCCGAGTGCTCGCCTGTGAGTCGATGGCGCCTGCCAGGACGTGATCGCCGACGACGGTGATGCGAAGCTCGAAGGCCTTCGGAATCGCTTCCTGCCAGATCGCCGGGCAGCGCCAGATCGCATCGTCGTCGCGGAGGTCGGCCCCGCCGACCAGGCGGGTATACGGCACTCGCAGGGTGCCGGCGAGTGGAACCGCCGCAGTGGTGAACGGCTTCATGATCATCTGGCCGCCGCAGCGTGCCCGCAGTCTTCGGACCTCGACCGGGTCATTCCCGATGTACGTCAGCGGCACCTTCCAGCCAACGCTCGTGGCCAACTGGAGCTGCAACGGCTTGCTCGACGCACGTCGTCCGGCGGTCAGGTCGTTGATCCACTCCGCGGCAAGGATTGACCAGAGCCCATTCGTGAGCGACGCCGACTCGTCGACGACGAAGGCGGCTACCTCGGGCGGGCCGCCGACGACGGGTACCGACGGTCGCCGCACCCAGACCACTCCCACCCGCGCCAGGTCGATCACACCCGCGCCCGTCCGGTACTGAAGCGCCTTCCAGCGCCGACGGTCGAACCAAGCCCCGGCGGCGGCGACGCCCGGGACGTTGCCGGGATCCCAGCGGATGGTCCGGATCGCCCTGTTCGTGAGTTTACACGCGACCGCGTCCGCGGCGTGATCTTGCTCGTTGGTCAGGACGAGGACCGTGTCGCGGTCAGTCGCCAACGAACATCCGGGGCAGCATCAGTCGTTCGCCAGAATCGGTGGCCAGGACCGAGATGCGGCTCGAACGCTCCAGAACACCGGCGGCGAGGTCTGCGGGCGCAAAGACCGGCGCGGCTCGCTGCGGGTTGGTCGAGAGTGTCACGTGCACCGACATACCGTTCGACAACCGCAGGATCCAGTCGTACCAGTGGCCCGCACCGTCGCCCTCGGTCGCGAACAGCAACTCGCGATGCTCGTGGGACGAACGGAGGCGTTTGAGGTTCGCCCGCGCCGTCGGCTCGTTGACGGAGCCGTCGGCGAGGCTCCCAATGTCGTCGGCCAGCGCCTCGAGAAGGCCAACCTCCGATGGCGCCAACGGTCCGATCCCGCCACCGAGCCATGGATCGGTCACCTTGCTGCCAGGGCAGGGATCTTCAGCCTGGAGGCACTTCAGGCCGCTGCCGCCCGAGCAATCGACCTCGGTCATGCAGCACGAAGCAGCGTCCTGGACCGGGTCGAAGCCGCCCGCGCGGGCGAGGATCAAGGGGGCGACGGCGTCCTTGACGTACACGTCGATCGCGCAGTAGCCCGTTGTCGTCCGCATGACGAGGCGGTGGCCTTCGGCGCCGATGGGCCCCGACGCGACGAGGTCGCGCCCGGCTGCCTCGGTCGCGGAGGCGAGCGCTGCGGCTGGCCCGCTGGCGAGGTCCCCGGTCGTCATCGCGATGAAGGCCCGTGCCAAGGGTGATCGTTGGCTGCGCATGCTGGTTCCTCGTGGCGGGTTTGGCCAGCTCAATGTGGGACCACAGACTCGCGCCCACAATTAGGGAAGACCCGGGGGTGTCGCCGCTCGCTAGCCTCCTCCAGGCCGGGCCCTCGCAAGCCAGCTTGCGCTGAGGCCGTGCCTCAGGCGCGGGCGAGGAGCGTCAGCCAGAGCCCGATCCCGAAGTCGCCACGGATCGTCAGCCGCTGGCCAGCGACCGCGGCATAGCCACGGTCCTCGGCCAGTCGGTGCAACGTCTCGGGACTCACGTGTCCGCCGAAGACGCCGATCGCGTTCGCGAAGGCCTGCGCTGGGAAGTAGATACGGCCGAACCATCCGCGCCGCGCCTCGGCAATCTCCTCGATCGCGAGCCCATTGGCGTCCACGAAGGCCCCGATGTTCTTGTCACTCACATCCCCAAGCCCCGCATCGAGGTCCCTGCCGCGCAGGGCGAGGATGCTTCCGCCGACGATGTGGTTGGTGATCTGGCCGCCGCGCTTGCGCGGCCGGAACGTCGAAAACGCCGTTCCCTGCTCGTACAGGGCGCGGGCCGCGTCGTGGCTGAGGCCGAAGACCTCGGTGACGGCTCGGAAGTCCCGGCTCGTGACCGGGAAGATGAAGCCGAAGTACGCGTCTCGAGTTGCGTCGACCTTGGCGTGGAGCTCGTCGGCGCGCTTCGCGAAGAGCTCCTCGACATCGCCGGCGGTCACGTCGGCGAGGCTGGTGCTGCCGAGCATCTGTGCGCTCCCTTCGAGGAACAGTGGCCGGAGCCGTTGAGCAGGCACCGTGCAACGTCGGTCGGGATCGGACAATTGGGGAGAACCCCAGGCCGGGCCTCGACATACCCCTCGGCCGGTGGGCCCGCCGGATGGCGGCCCGCCGGGCGGCGCCGATCCTCCGAGGCGACGAGGGCCGCCCAAGCCGAGACGATCGCCGTCGGAGTCTGGCCGCGGCAGCAGTCGCCGCGCGGCCCCGAAGGAGTCAGACCAAGGCCCAGAAGTCCGTCGAGCCGGGTTCGTGGAGCTGAACCGTGAGGCGGTATCCGCCTTCGTCGACCGCGCGTCCGAGGGCCGGGCGCGCGGCGAGTACACGTGCCCGCACCTCTGACCTCAGTGCTTCGGCGGGACCGGGGTGCTCCCGCGGTGACCAACGGAGCTCGAGCCCGAGCTCGACGTCCGGGACGCCGTCCCGGACCGACTGTTGCAGCTTCCACTTCTGAAGCCCGATCGACGCCTTGAGGCCCAGGCCCCGCGTGAACCCGTACTCGCTGACCGCGATGTCAGGGATCGAGTCGAGCACCTCATTGAGGAGGATCGACGAAAGCAGCACCCGGCTGGGACCCGACGTCGACGCCGGCCGCACGACGAGCTGCGACGCCCTTCCGAGCAACTCGAACCCGGGTTCCTCGTGCCATGGACATGCCTCCAGCGCGACCTCGATGACATCGCCGGTGTCATATCGGATGACCGGCTGCATGGCGGCCAGGGGAAAGAGGCTCGTCGCGACCAGGCGACCGATCGGCCCGCTCGCTGGGGCGTCGCTGCCGAGCTCGAGACGTTCGACGACCGCCAGCGGCGAGAAGCGGAAGTGGTTGCAGGCCAGGCATCGCCGGGCGTACAGCCCGGGCACCTCCGAGAGACCGTAGACATCGTCGATGGCCGCGCCCCAATAGCTCGACAGGATCCCCCGCCACCGTGACGTGAGGTGGTCGCTCGAGCTCGAGACGAGCGCGATCTCGAATCGCCCTGGGTCGACGTCGTTCTCGATGCACAGCACGGTCAGGGCCTTGAGCAGGCGAAGGGCTCCCGCGAGGCCTCCGACCCGCGAGGCAAAGCCTGGGAACGAGTAGGAGCCCTCAAGCAGGTCGAGGACCGCCTGATAGTGGAACCACCGCTCGAGTGGCACCTGAAAGGCGCCCGGGATCGCCGCATCGACGTCGAACCCGTGCCCGGCATTGACGAGGTGCAGGAACAGCGGGCGAGGCTGGTCGCCGGCGGCGAGGCTTGCGAAGAGCATGTTGCGAACCGTGCCCTCGCCAGCCGAGCGGAACGTCACCAGGGGCCGCGGCCGCGTGGTGCCACTCGTCATGGCCACGGTCACCGGGACACGATCGCGGGCGAGCAGGGCGAGGCTGTGGCTCTCGAGCTCCTCGCGCGAGAGAAGGGGCAGCTGGGCCAGCTGGACGACGTCGGTGAGCGGCTGCGTCAGCGCGCCGAAGCGCTCCGCGTAGAACGGCGTGTGCTGCACGGCATGGCTGAGCGTCGCATTGAGGAGCAGGAGCTGTCGCTCGTCACGCCCGATCGTTGTGTCCCGCCGACGACGTGCCGGCATGTGCGATTAGAGCGCGTCGGACATCGCGAGGGCGAGAGCCTCGCGCAACGAGGCCGCATCGAGTCGGTCCTTCGGGATGATGAAATGCAGCTCGAGGCCGTCGCCACTCAGGCGCTGCTCCTTGAGCGTGCCCTCGGCGAGCATCGCCTTCATCAACGAGGTCAGCTCGAGCTCGTGCGCCTTTGCCCGGGCTTCGGTGGGCTTCACGCTGCCCTGTCGTGCCATCGTCGGTGCCTCCCTCCTAGGTCTGGTGCCACGCGGCCGCGGGCCCGATCGTGGCCGCATAGAGCTCCCCGAAGTAGGCTCTCAGGTCCGCCGCCATCGTGCGGACGAGCGCGACCAGGGCGTCCTCGCCCGATCCGCTCTCGGCCAGCCGCCATGCCACCTTGAACATCGCGTCGGAGTGGTCTTCGGACTCGTCGATGCCCAGATGGCGGCGGGAGCCTGCAGTCCGCTCCGGCCCGAACGCCGCCAGCGCCTTCTTCACGGCCGAGCCTGATGCCTGCTCCGAGTTCCATTCGACGAAGAGCGCGTACGCCACCGCCGCGACCGACCCGACCTCGCGGATCCCCGACTCAAGGTCGCGGAGGAGCCGCTCCGTCGCAGGTAGGGGCGGCGTGGAGAGGACGATGTCGCCGGGCAGCCCGTGGGCCTCGAGATCGTCGAGGAACAGGCGGTCGTGGTTCATCTCCTCGACGGTGTAGTCGGCCCACTCGCGAGCGGCGTCGTAGTCCTCCTCGATCATCCGTGCCAGCGCGAGCGCATCTGTCCGCGCCGTCTCGCGAATGCGTCGCACGGTCTCGATGCGGTGACGGAGGTAGTAGCCCTCATCGAGCGGCGTCGCCGTGTCGGTGAGCAGGCCGGCGCCCGGGGTGGTGCGAACGAACGTCTCGAGCTCTTCGCGAAAGAGTGCCTCGAGGCGACCCCGGAACGCCTCGAGGCGGGATGTATCAACGCCCGCCCCTGCGGTCAGCGTCACGGCAGAACCGGAACGACGGCCAAACGGGTGAAGCAGCGGCTGTGGACGAACTGGTCACGCACGCAGTACGCGTTCGAGTCGATGACGACATCGAGGAGCCGGCCGTCTTTGGCGACGAGCGTGGCGCGCTCGCCGTCCAGGCTCTGCCCGTCGAGAAGCCGGGTGAGCAGCTCCTCGATCCGCGCCTGGTCGGCGTGGAATCGAGCGATCGGTTGGCCGACGTACTCGTCGCGCGCGTAGCCGAGCAGGGCGAGCTCAGCCTTGTTCGCGAAGGTGATGGTGCCCGCGGCGTCGACCCAGTGGATCGGGACCGGGGCATCTTCGAGCGAGGCTGCCAGGTCCTCCTGGCTGGTCTCGAGCAGATCGACCATGGGACGTCGTCCTCCGTCGTGGCGAGGCGCCCTACTTGATGACGTCCATGCCACCTGGAAGGCGAGCCACGATGTCCCTGCCGCCAATCGTCTCGCCCTTGGCCCGACCGGGCCGGCCCTTGAGGACCGCCAGATCGACCGGGTGGTAGAACTCCGCCTGGGTGGCGCCGATGATGCCGTACGAGTCGCGGCCCACCGCGTGCCAGGCCTCGTCGGCCATCGCTCGTTCGTAGGCGGCCTCGCGCGCGGCGTAACTATCCCACTCGCGCTCGAGCACCATGGTGTTCATGTTGTGGGCGCTTGCCCCGGCGCGATAGCGGCGAGCCGGGGGGAAACCCATCGCGCTCTCGATCTTCTCGAAGCGCTCCTCGACCTCGGCCAGCTCGGCCCAGCGGCCCCGTTCGACGGTGGTGACGATCCGCTCGAGGATCTTCATGGGTCTCCTCCTGCGGCACCGGGGCGCGATCACGCGCGGGGAGCTCGGCGCCAGACGGGGAGTGTCCTCGCGGGCAAACGCCTCTGGCAATGGGGTGAAACCCTAGGCGCAGCTGCAAGCGGACGAGGAGGGTGGCCATGGCTGGTCCGAAGAAGGGTCTTGCCTTCGTTCGAGCGCTCGAGCAGCCGCCCACCCCGCCCGCCTTGGCCGCCCTGGCCGGGGAGGCAGCCGCGGTCACCGAGGGCGACCCGGCCGGCTATGTCGACGCCGGTAGCCTCCTGTCGTTCCTGCCGGGCGTCTCTCTGCTCCATAAGCA
>JACQEG010000005.1 GCA_016200665.1 Chloroflexota bacterium
GTCGGAGATCACGTGCCAGTGGATGCCCCGGGTCGTGATGCCCTCGCCAAGGCCCTCCGGCCGGATGACGAGGGCGACGCTGGAGCGGGTGTTCGTCTCGTTGGTGTCGAAGCGGGTCTTGAGGACGAACTTGATCGGCCCGCCGTTCTCGAGGAGGGCGTTGACGTCGTGACAGCGCCGGCAGGTGGCGGTCGTGGGCGGGAGATCGCCGTGACCCGGTGGCGGGATCGGCGTCGGGAACGTGCCGGTGACGATCTCGATGAGCTGCTTGGTGCCGTTGATCTTGGCCTTGATCCAGCCCCCGATGCCGGGCTCGACGTGGCACTCGGCGCAGGCCAGCTCGCGATGGGCGCTGATGGCGTGGCCCTTGAGCTCCGGGCCCATCGTGTGGCAGCGGCCGCAGAAGTCGGCGGTCTCCGTCCACTGGAGGGCGGCGACGCCGCCGGCAGTCATCGCGACCGCGAAGCCGGCGACCATGAACAGCAGCATCAGCTGGCCGCGGCGGCCACTCGGCCACAGGCGCCGGAGCCGGCCGCGGAGGCCCCGCCTCGGCTGCGGCTCGGGCTGTGCGGCCGTGGCAAGGTCGGGTCCGAGATCGGGTGCGGCGCCCTCGGGATTCGCGGGATCCGCGGGATCCGCGGGGTCCGTGGCGGACGCGCCGAGGCGAGGCTCCGTGTCGGGAGCCTCGCCCGGGTCGGCGGATCCGTCAGGACCGGGGGTCATCCGCCGGCGCCGAGATCCGTGAGCGCCTTGGCCATCGCTTCGGCCTGGAGGGTCCCGACCTTGATCTCGCGCAGGACGCCGTCGCGATCGATGAAGAAGTGGGTCGGGATCCCCAGGATCCGGTAGTTCGTTGCGATCTGTCCGGCCGGGTCCGGAACCTTGAGGTAGGTGAGGCCGACGCGACCCGCGTAGTCGTTCACCGCGGTCGCGTCCTCGTCCATGTAGACCTGGACCACGACGACGCCCCCGGCCTTGAAGGCCTCATAGGTCGCCTCCACGTCGGCGTTCTCGGCACGGCATGGCTGGCACCAGCTGGCCCCGAACGTGAGCCAGACGATCTTGCCCTTGAGGTCGGCGAGGTTGAACGCCGAGCCGTCCGCGGCCGTCGCGGTCAGCGCCGGGGCCGCCTGGCCGACGACGGGCGCCGGGCCGTTCGGGGTGCCGGTCAGGTTGACGTTCGTGAGGCCGCCGTTGGCGGTGCCGCCGTTCGTGAGGTAGGCCGCAGCGAGCACGAGCGCGCCGGTCACGAGGAGCACGGCGATCGTCGCGATCCGTCCGGGGACGCGGGCGCCTCGCGGCGCCCGGACGATGGCGGGCGTCCCGCCGGGTGCGGCCGGGTGGGCCGCGACGTGGTTGGTCATGGCTCGGTCTCCTGCTCGGTCCGAGCCGCTACTGGTTCAGGCCGGCGTAGCTGTGGAGCCCGCCGAAGAACAGGTTGCCGAAGTAGGTGAAGAGCGTTGCGCCGAAGCCGAGCATCAGCAGCAGCGCCGAGTTCCGGCCCCGCCAGCCGCGGACGACCCGGGCGTGGAGATAGGCGCCGTAGATGAGCCACGTGACGAGCGACGCCGTCTCCTTGGGATCCCAGCTCCAGTAGGTGCCCCACGCGACCTCGGCCCACAGGGCGCCCAGGACGATGACGAGGGTCAGGAACGGGAACCCGACGACGACCGCGCGATACGAGATCTCGTCGAGGATCTCCGGGCGCGGCAGGCCACGCCGGCCGGTCGCGGGCTGGATGAGGTAGAGCAGCGCCGCGCCGAAGGCAATCGAGAAGCTGCCGTAGGCGATGATCGCAACCGCGACGTGGACCGTCAGGAGCAGGTTGTTCTGGAGCGCCGGCACGAGCGGTTCGTTCGTCGACGGGATCGTCGTCGCATACAGGAGCATCAGGAGCGTCACCGGGAGGGCGATGAGGCCCAGCGTCCGGAGGTGGTAGCGCCGCTCGAAGACGAGGTAGGCGCCCAGGACGCCCCACGAGAACGAGACCGAGAACTCGTACATGTTGGCGAACGGCCCGTGGCCGACCGCGATCGTCCGGAGGATGAGCCAGGCCGTCAGGAAGGCCAGCCCCAGCCAGGCGACGATCGTGCCGTAGGTCGCGAGCCCGGCCGTGATCGACGGGCCACCGAACGAGACCGTGCCGCCACCGGCGCCCGCCGCCGCCAGCCCGGACCGCCGCACGCCGAGCCGCGACAGGACGATCGCGAGGACGTAGCCGAGCAGCGCCAGGCCGACGGCCAGGAGGCCGGCGACGAAGCTGTACTCCGAGAGCTTGAAGAACGGGGTGCCTTCCACCTGAGCTACCTACCCTTCTCTTGGACGCCATCGATGAGCGCGCGGAACGTCGATTCGAAGCCCATGTCGTGGCGGGTCGCCGCCGCGACGTACACGTCGCTGCCGGTGCCGGACCCGCGGACGCGGGCCCAGATCCGTCGACTCGGGAAGAGGAACACCAGGATCACGCCGAGGACGAGGGCCAAAGCGCCTGCCCAGACGAACAGTGCGCCCGGATCTCGGGCGACGATCAGCCCGGTGAACTGCCGCTCACGGACGAACGTGAAGTCGAGGCCGGCGATCGTCGCCGGCTTGCCCTCGTCCACGACCTGCAGGCCGATCGGCGTCGTCTGGTTGGCGCTGCTGTAGACCTCGACCTGCAGCTGGCCGGCCTTGATGGTGGCGTCGGACTTGCCCGAGGCCACGCCGATGACGTAGACGACGAGATCGCTGCCCGGGATCGTCAGCTGGCCGATCGACTTCTTGCCATCGTTCGATCCCCAGATGAGCGGGACGCCCTGATCGAACACGGTCTTGCCGGTCGAGTCCTTGACGACCATGTCGGCCGCGGGCCCGAAGAACGACTGGTAGAAGGTCACGTCGCCGTAGCGCAGCGGGTCATTGACCCGGATGTCGCGCTCCGCGACCTGGACCCCGTTGTCGTACAGGACGAGATGGCTCACGTAGTCGGCCGGGCTGCCGTTCTCGTAGTACAGGTCGCGGAAGTCCGTGGCCTTGAGCGAGAGCGCCGTGCCGTTGCCGACCGGGACCGTGGAGCCGATGGCCACCGCGAAGTCGGTGTTGCGGAAGCCGCCCATGCCCAGGACGGCGCCGCCCAGGATGAGGATCAGGCTCAGGTGGGCGATGACCGTCCCGAAGGGGCCCCAGCGGAACCGGTCGGCGAAGATCGCCACCCCGTCCTCGTCGGTCGTCACGAGGGTCCGGAAGTGATGGCGCTTGAGCTCCGCGCGGACGACCTCGGCCGCGTGGTCGACGGCGATCGGCACGGCGACGTAGCCCGCGAGCGGGGCGTGATCAAGGAAGGCCGGGCTGGCCGCGATCCGGGGGTGGACCGCCTGGCGCCACAGCCGCGGCGCGCGGTTGATCGAGCATGCCAGGATGCTCGTCGTCAGCAGCACCAGCGTGGCCTTGAACCAGATCGAGCTGAAGACCGCGAACAGGCCCAGGGCGTCGAACACCGTCGTCCAGCCGCCGTACTTGGCCCGCATCGCGTCGAGGAAGTCGGCATACGCGGAGGGCACGGCCTGGGTGCCGGCCGGGACCTGGGTGAGCAGGGTCCCGATGAACGTCAGGAAGCCCAGGAAGAGCATCAGGGCGAGGCCCGTCCGCATCGAGATGAGGAGGTGCCACAGGCGCTCGAAGACGTCTCCGACGGGGAGCGACAGGGCGCGACCCTCGGGCTCGTCCAGGGGATCCTGGGCGGCCGAGAGGGCGTCGCCGCGGAGGGAGGTGCTCATCGGGTGCTCCTAGAGGCCGAACGACGGGATGAGGCGCGACAGCCGCGCGAACGAGTTGGTGATCATCAGGAAGCCCACCGCCACGAGCAGCGCGCCGGTCACGAGCGAGACCAGGCGGTGGTGGTCGCGGAGCCAGCCGAGGCGGTCGCTGATCGAGGTCGCGCCGATGGCGACGAGGACGAACGGGACCGCGAGACCCGTGGCGTAGGCGAGCAGGAGGACGGTCCCGGCGAGGACGGACGATCCGACCGAGGCCAGGCCGATGATCCCGCCGAGGATCGGGCCGATGCAGGGCGTCCAGCCGGCGGCGAACGTCACCCCGAGCAACGCCGAGCGGCCGTAGCCGGGCGCGGGCGCGGTGGCCGCAACGCCGAACGGAACCGCGACGTTGCCGGTGCCGGCGGCCATCGGGCCCACCGGCAGGCGGACCTCACGTGACAGGGCGCCGATGTTGATGACGCCCGCGACGTGGAGGCCCATGAAGACGATGACCGCGCCGCCGACCTCGCGCAGGATCCAGGCCTGGTCGCGGAACACGTAGCCGACGAGGCCGACCGACGCCCACAGGCTGATGAACACGGCCGAGAACCCGGCCACGAAGGCGAGGGACTGGCGCAGGGCGATCGCCCGGCGCTCACGATCGGCGATGCCCTCCGGCGAGGTCCCGACCATGTAGCCGACATACGCCGGCACGAGCGGCAGGCAGCACGGCGACGCGAACGACACGATCCCCGCCAGGAACGCGAGGGCGATCTCGGCGCCGGGCATCGCTCAGCTCGCTGCCGGGCTCGCTGCCGGGCTGGTGGCGGGCGCCGGCGAGGCCGCCGGGGCCGGTGACCCGCTCGGGGCCGCGGACCCGGTCGGGGCACCGCTGGGCGCTGCGCTCTGGAGACCGCTGGCGAGCGCATCGAGGCTCGCGAGGTGGGCCTGGATGTAGCTCTTGAGGTCGGCGTCCGGGTTCAGGGCGAGGACGGCGTTCCACTCGGCCTTGACGCCGTCGATGTTCGGCGGGGTCTGGCTGAAGTACAGGAACCCGAGGTCGTAGTGGGCCTCGATGTTCTTGGGATCGATCGCGACGACGGCCTTCCACCTGGCCTCGGCGGTGGCGTTGTCGTCCTGGTTGTAGGCCGCCGCGCCGTAGCCCAGGAGGGCGGCGATGTTGCGGGGGTCGATCTTCAGGATCTTGTCGAGCCAGGTCGTCGCCGTGGCGTAGTCGCCGACGGCGTAGTACAGGTTCGCGAGGTCCTGGAGCGTGGCGACGTCGTTGGGGTTCGACTGGAGCTTGGCCATGTCGGCGGCGACCGCCGCCGTGTCGAGCACGGCCGCGGACGCGCCCGGCGCCGGCGTCCCATTGATCCCGGGGACCGACGGCTTGCCGAGCTGGAAGATGGCGAAGGCCCCGACCGCGAGGGCCACGATGAGGCCGCCGCCGAGACCGAGGTTGCGGAGTGCGCGGCGGGAGATCGTGACCTCGCCGGGGGCGCCTGCCTGCAGGGAGCCGGGGCTGGTCTGTCGGCCGCCGCGCTGCTGGGAGACCTTGATGCCGTGGCGGTCGCGGCGGGTGACGACGGCCGGCGCGTCGAGCTCGTCCGGCCAGCCGTCGAGCAGGTCCCCGCCGAGGGCGTCGTCGGAGCCGTTCGAGCGGACGCGGACCTGGGCGGCGCCCGTGGGCGGCGCCGCGAACGCTGGCTTGGCGGGGGCGCTGGGGAGGGGTGCCGGAGCGGGCCTGGCCGCGGGTGCCTGGGTCGCGCCGTTCAGGATCCCGTAGGCCTCGTCGACCTCGAAGGTCCGCGCTCGGACCCAGTCCCGGAGCGAGCCCGGAGCCCGCTGGAGGTAGTCCAGGATCTCGTCATGGGCAGCTTCGACCTGGTCGTTGCTGGCGCCGGGCCGCAGCCCGAGACGGGCCAGCAGATCGATCTCCGGGGCGGCGCTGGTGGCGTGCGGATCGGCAACGCGGACGCTCATGGCTTCGGGACCTCAGGCGGGTGGGAGCTCGGCGGGCGCGGCGCAGCCGGCGAACAGGAGGGGGACGCGCACTCGGACGCTCGTTCCGTTCATGGTCCGATTGTCGAAGGGGGCCCTTCGGGCAACCATCCGCCGGGGGGCACGATTCGGATAGAGAGCCGTGACCCGACGGTCACACCGCCCGGCGCGAGATATAGATCGCGATATATCGAGCGGAGAGGTTCGTGCTCAGGGCGCGCCCGGGGTGGGGAACGGGCCCACGTACCCGTCCGGTGGGTCGTCCTGCGTCGTCGGGTCATGGCACAGCTGGCAGGTGCCTCGCTCATCGATCTTGAGGAGGCGACTGTCGGTGGCGGTACGTGAAGATCGCGTCCGGCTGCGGCGCGACCGCCGACGACACGTAGTCGGCGTTGACGAGCCCGCTGTACCGGGTGTGGCAGCTGATGCACCAGGCCGTCATGAGGCCTGTCGCGTTCTGGACCGGCACGCCGGCGTTCGCCGCGGCATTCGTTGGTGCCGTGCCGTTCCAGCCGACCTGCATGTTGTCCTTGACGCCGGTCTGCAGGTACCACGGCGAGCGGAGGCGCCAGTAGTCACCCTGGGTGGGCTGGTAGCCCGCCGTCACGACCGACGAGGCGAGCGCCCCCGGCAGGACCGTGTAGTTGAGGACCGCGCCGGTCGGGTTGGCCACGTCGTGGACCTCGACGGCCTGGGTCGGGGCGTGCCAGCCCGTCACGTCGGGGGCAGACCAGTCCTCGCCCGGCAGGACCTGGAGGATCCGGTACTGGCCGTTGCCGTGGGGGTTGTGGCAGCTCGTGCAGGTGAGCGTCGCCGAGGTGGCGCCCGCGCCGGCGGTGCCGTCCGGGCCGTTGCCCCAGACCGTGCCCGTGCCGCCGTGCGTCGAGGTCACCGGCTCCTTCGCGGTCGCGTCGAGGACGCCGACCTTGCCGAGGAAGCGCCCGCTCGTGATCAGCCGCGCGGGATGGCTGGAGTCGATGAGCGCGAAGCTGAAGCCACCCCCGCGGAGCGCGCCGAGGACGGCGGTCGTCTGGTAACCGGAGCCGTCCGGCACGAACTGGACGCCGTCGACGACGTCGGTCGTCGCGCCGGTCCCGTCGTGACAGGCCAGGCACAGGCCCGGGAGCGACGTCCTGAGCAGGTCCTCGGCCTGGGCGGCGTGGGCTCTGTGGCAGGCGGCGCAATCGCCGCTGAGGCCGGCCGTGCCGTTGTTGTGGGTCATGTCATGCGGGCCGGCGTCGGCCAGCGCGATCGTGGCGAGGGCAAACAGGGCCAGGAGCGCGGCCACGAGCGCCAGCGTGAGCCGGAGCAGGCGGGGGGTCACGGGGTCACCGTGATGTACGCCGGACGGGTCATGGTCGCGTGCTCGAGGTCGGAGGTCCGCGTGACCGTGAGCATCACCGTGAAGGCTCCGGTCGATCCGTAGACGTGGAGCGGGTTCTGGAGGCTCGAGGTCGGCGTGCCGTCGCCGAAGTCCCACAGCCACGTCGCGTCGCTCGCGGTGACGTAGCGCGTCTGGTCGGCGAACTGGACGGTGAGACCTGACGGCCCGACCGGGCCCGAGGTGAGGCTCGCCACGAAGCTCGTGCCGGGGGCCGTCTCGTAGAACGCATCCGAGGCGGTGTGGGTGAAGCCGTGGCACGAGAGGGTGCAGGATCCCCTGCCGTTCGAGCCTGGCTGCGTCCAGACCGGGCCGGTGCTCACCGGGCCGGCGATGTTCGGGGCGAAGTTGACGAGCCCTCCGAAGCCCGTCGCGCGGGCAACCGCGGCCGCGTCGCCGGGCTTGTAGGCGATCGCCGTCGAGTGGATCCGGAAGTGGCACTCGGCGCAGATCGCGAGGCCCTCGCCGGCCCCGGCCTGATCGATCGAGGCCCCGCCACCCTCGATGCTCGGCAGGTTCGTGAGATGGAAGCCGTGGAGCGAGAACGCCGTGTCCGTCGCGTTGGGGTTCTCGTTCGGGTTCACGAACGGGGCCTCGGCGTGGCACAGGTAGCACAGCGCGAAGTCGTTCGATGAGTACGCCTCGCCCGACGCCTTGAGGACCCGATCGCGATACGGGGCGATGAGGATCCCGCGGTTGGCGCTGGCGTGCGTGGCCTCCTGGGCGTCGGCGTCGGGCCGCTTCGGCGTCGCGGTGGCGGTCTGGTCGACGGTGCTCGGGTCGCCGTGACAGCTCGTGCAGCGGACCGTCGACTCGATCGTGTAGTCCCACGCCTTGAACGGCGAGGTGCCCGCGAGGCTCGCGGCCATCTGGGTGGACCGGTTGCGGCCCGCCGCCTCGATCGGGTGGAACGAGGCGTTCGCGGGGTTGAGCTCGATGCCCTTGTCGAGGGCCCACCACGACGGATGTGCGGCATTTGCCGTCGGCAGCGTCGTCGCGCCCGAGTGGCAGCCCAGGCACAGCTGGTACTCGAACGTCAGCGACTGGCCGCCGGCGGAGCGCGACAGCGTCGCGTAGGTCGGAGCGCTGCCGGAGGCGCCGTTGGTGACGGCGACGCCACTCGCGCCCCGGATGTCGCCGGACGCGGTCCAGCCACCGGTCGTCATGATCGGCCGGGTCGCGTTCGCATCGTGCGGGTTGTGGCAGTCCGTGCACGTTGCCTGCCGGCCCGAGCCGTCCTCGACGACGTGGCGGTAGAAGCTGTCGGTGGCGGGGTTGTTGGCTGGCGTGCCGCTGAGCTGCGCGGCGACGTCGTACGGCGAGCCCGAGCCGGAATGACAGCCGAGGCAGAGGGTCGAGCCGGGCGCCGGTGCCTTGATCAGGAACTCGCTCTCGCCGCGGTGGGCACTGTGGCAGTCGGCGCAACCGGTGCCCCCGATGCCCGAGACGGTGTGAACCGCAGCGGCACCGGCGTCGAGCGGCGCGGCGGCTGCCTTCAGCCTGTACAGCGGCAGCGGGGCGCCGACGTCCGAGCCGGCCTGCTGGCCGTTGGAGAGGTCCCACGGGATCGGCGTGGCCGAGGGCTCCGGGGATGGCTCGATGGATGGCTCGATGGATGGTTCGAGGGACGGCTCGAGCGAGGCGTCGGGGCTCGGGAGCGGCGGGCCGGGATCGGGCGCCAGCGTGGGCTCCGGAGTGACTCCGGGATCCGCGGTGGGGTCCGGCTGGGCGGTCTGGCTGGGGCTCGGATCGAACGTCGGGTTCGGATCGATCGTCGGGTTCGGATCGATCGTCGGGATCGGGTCGGTCGGGTTGGGGAGCGGGCTGGGGGACTCGAGCGGGGCCGGCGTCGGCTCGGCGCTCGGCAGCGGATCGGCAGCCCGGGCGACCGGTGCCGCCCACGATCCCACGAGCTGGACGCTCATGGTGAGCGCGATCGCCATGACCACGGCGGTGGGCCGGGCGGGACGGCGACGGTTCGCGTGGAGGAGGTTCACGCTGCTCCGTTCGAGGAGGGAGGTCCGGCGGCCCGGGCTTGCGCCGCGAGCCGCCGGTTGATGCACGACTGGATCGGGTCCTAGAACCCGATGAAGGTCACCGGGACGGTGCCCTCCTTGTTGCCGGCGAGCACGGTGCCCGTCGGGTCGTGGCAGAGCTGGCACGTCCCGCGGTTGTTCACCTTGAGAAGCGCGCTGTCTTCGTTGGAACCATCCGGGAAGTCGACTCCGAGGGTGATCCCGCTCATCACGGCGTTGGTGCCGTGGTTCACGTGACACTGCTCGCAGCCGGTGCTCGTCGTGCCGTGCTTGAAGCCGAAGATCGCATCGCTCGGCGTCTGCGCGTTCAGGGACGAGGTCCCGTTCTGGGCCCAGCCGTTGTACCGGGTGTGGCACGCGATGCACCACGCGGTCATGCGGCCGGTGTTGTTGTAGAGGTACGCGTTGGGATCGCTCGAGTCGCTGCGGACGATCGAGACCGCGGTGCCACTGGTGTGGCTGACCGCGGTGGTGCCGTACGCACCGCGCGAGAGCTTGAGATGCGTCCCGTCCGTGACGTTCGCCGTGATGATCTCGCTGTCGATCTTCACCAGGAACAGCGGCTGCGGCTCGGTGGTCGGGGTATGCGTGGGCATTCCGGCCGTCGAGGCCACGGTCGCCGAGGTGCCGGTCGCAGAGAGCGCCGCGCCGAGCGTCGTGTCCGGGATGGACGCGATGGCTGCCTCGTTGGTCGGCGTCTGGCCGTTCCAACCGGAGTTCATCGGGTCCTTCAGGAGGTAGAAGTTCGTGAAGTTCGTGGCACCCGTCGGATCCCACTTGTAGCGGAAGTAGTCACCGGCGGTTGCCAAGCCCGTCACGTCCGTGGCGAGATAGCCCGGCTTCACGGTGTAGTTGTGGACCTGGCTGCCCGTGAGGGCCGCGCCGTCGATCACTTCCACATCGTTCGTCGGATCGGTCCAGCTGGCGACGCCGCCGGTGCCGCTGGCCCAGTCCTCACCCGGGAGGGTGTTCAGGATGCGGTACTGGCCGTTGCCATGGGGGTTGTGGCAGTTGGTGCATTCGAGGGTGACGCCGGTCGCTCCGGCATTGCCCTGACCCTGCGGACCATTGCCCCAGACGGTGCCCGTGCCCAGATGGGTCGAGGTCACTGCGGTACCGGAACTCAGGACGCCGACGCGGCTAGCCTCGCCGATGCTGATCCCGTTGGTCATGACCGCGGACGTGCCGCTGCCATTGGTGACCGATGGGAGTGGCATCGGGTCGAGCCGGAGCCCGTTGTGCGGCGCGAACGTGAAGGTATAGACGGCCGGTGGCCCGGCGGTCGCCGTCGCGGTGACGACCACGTTCGCATTGCCCGCCGGCAGGCCTGACATGTACTGCAGGCCGGTCGACGTGCGATACGCTGGATCGAAGCCGAAGAGCGTGGTGGCCGCGGCCTGGACGGTGGCCGCGGTGTCGTCGGACCAGAAGGTCATCGACCCGCCACCGAACGTCCCGAAGGCGGCCCAGGTCAGGGTCATCGCGAAGTGCCCGGGGGCAGCGCCAAACGTCAGCGTCTGGCTGCCTCGCGAGCTGTACGACAGGCGGTCGGGAGCGCCACTGTTGAGCAGCGCGTACGAGAACCCGCCGCCCCGGAGGGCGCCGAGCACGGTGTCGCTCGTGGGAGTGCCCGTCCAGGTGGACGGGACGAACTGGACGCCGTCGACCACGTCGGCCGTGGCGCCCGTGCCGTTGTGACAGCTCAGGCAGAGGGCCGGCTGCTCC
>JACQEG010000118.1 GCA_016200665.1 Chloroflexota bacterium
TCAACCGGGGCGGCCGACCGCCGCGCGGGGCCGCGCCGTCCGACCGGCCGGCGCAGGAACGCCGGGACGAGGCTGAGGTCCTCCGGCGGCTCGGGGTCGTGATCGGCCATCCGGCCGAGGGTAGCTACCCCGGATCGGGCGTGTCAACAGCGCGTGAACGATGGCGTCGTGACAGCGGAGGTGGCACACCGGGCCCGCAGCCTTGTGCGACACTGCCGCAAACCGAACAGGCGTTCTAGGAGATCGCGATGCGGACCTACGCCCCCGCCGCCACCGAGGTCGTGCTCGATCGCCTGCTCGAGGAGCCGTCGCTCGCCCGGGGCGTGGTCCACCACGAGGTCATCGAGGCGCGGCCGGCGATCACGGCGCCGTTCCCGGCCTGGCTCGACCCGCGGATCGTCCGCGGGCTCGAGGGTCGTGGCATCACCTCGCTCTACAGCCACCAGGCGGAGGCGATCGAGGCGGTCCACGCGGGCGAGGACGTCGTCGTCGTCACGCCGACCGCGTCCGGCAAGACGCTCTGCTACACGCTGCCCGTCCTCCAGGCGCTCGCCGAGGACCCCTCCGCCCGCGCGCTGTTCCTGTTCCCGACCAAGGCCCTCGGCCAGGACCAGGTCGCAGAGTTCTCGGAGCTCGCGCGAGCGAGCGAGCTGCAGGTCGCGGCGGCGACGTACGACGGCGACACGCCGGCGCCGATCCGCTCGGCGATCCGCGGCGCGGGCCAGGTCGTGGTCACGAACCCGGACATGCTCCACTCGGCGATCCTGCCCCACCACACGAAGTGGTTCCAGCTCTTCGAGCAGGTCCGGGTCATCGTCATCGACGAGCTCCACACCTATCGCGGCGTGTTCGGGAGCCACGTCGCGAACGTCCTGCGACGGCTGCTGCGGCTGTGCCGCCACTACGGCTCGAACCCGATCATCGTCTGCTCATCGGCCACGATCGGGAACCCCGCGGAGCTGGCGGCCCAGCTGACCGGCCGACCGGCACGGCTCATCGACCGCAACGGCGCGCCGCGCGGCGAGCGCCACATCGTCCTCGTCGACCCGCCGATCCTCGATGTCGCCACGGGCGCACGGCTCTCGGCCCTCACGCATGCCCAGCGATGGGCCCTGCCGTTCCTCAGGGCCGGGCGCCAGACGATCGTCTTCGGTCGGGCCCGGGTCGCGGTCGAGATCATCCTCACCGGGCTGCGCGAGTCGCTGCGCGAGAGCTTCGGCCCGCGCTCGCGGCTGCGCGGCTATCGCGGCGGCTATCTCCCGACCGAGCGCCGGGCCATCGAGCGGGGGCTGCGCGACGGCGAGATCCTCGGCGTCGTCTCGACGAACGCCCTGGAGCTCGGGGTCGACATCGGCGCCCTGGACGTGGCGATCCTGGCTGGCTATCCGGGGTCGGTGGCCGGGACCTGGCAGCAGCTCGGGCGGGCCGGCCGCCGGCTCGAGACGAGCGTCGGGATCCTGGTCGCCTCCGCCTCGCCGGTCGACCAGTACGTCATCCACCACCCCGAGTTCATCCTCGCCGGCACGCCCGAGGAGGCCCGCTGCGATCCGGACAACCTCCACGTCCTGCTGGCGCACATCCGCTGCGCCACCTTCGAGATGCCGTTCGAGCCTGGCGAGGTCTTCGGGCCTGCGCCGGCCGACGACCTCCTCGCGTTCCTCGGCGAGTCGGGCCACGTCCGGGAGGGCGACGACGGCCGCTGGTACTGGAGCTCGGAGAACTTCCCCGCCTCGGAGGTCAGCCTGCGGGCGGCGGCCCCGGAGAACGTCGTGATCATCGACACGACACCCGACCGGCCGCGGGTCATCGGCGAGGTCGACCTGTTCGCAGCGCAGGTCCTCGTCCACGAGCAGGCGATCTACCTGCACGAGAGCACCCAGTACCACGTCGACAAGCTCGACTGGCACGAGCGGAAGGCGTACGTCCGCAAGGTCGACGTCGACTACTACACGTACGCCAACCGGGCGGTCACGCTCAAGCCGCTCGACGTGTTCGATTCGGCACCCGCGACCGGCGGCAGCCGAGTCCACGGCGAGGTCATGGTCGCGAGCCTCGTCACCCTCTTCAAGAAGCTCAAGTTCGGGACCGACGAGAACGTCGGCTGGGGCCCGGTCGAGCTGCCAGAGCTGGAGTTGCAGACCACCGCCTACTGGCTGACGTACGAGGCCGTGATCCGCACCGACCGCGGCGTTGGCGTGTCCGCGGGGTCGGCTCACGCACCGATCAGTGCGCTCGCCTCCCCTGCTCCCCGCCGCCTTGCGTCCGGCGCGGCTGACGGCCTCGAAGAACCTGCGGCAGCCTGGCGGCGGGACGACCTCGACGTTGCGCTGCTCGGGGCGGGGCGGGCGATCCAGGCGGTGGCCGCGGTCCTGCTGATGGTCGATCCGCGCGACCTCGGCCTCGTCAGCCAGGTCCGGTCGCCCCACAGCGATGCCCCGACGATCTACCTGTACGAGGCGATGCCCGGCGGCGTGGGCCTGTCCGAGCGGCTCTTCGCTCGCCACGACGAGCTCGTCACGGGGGCCCGCGACCTGATCACCGCGTGTGGCTGCGAGACCGGCTGCCCGGCCTGCACCGGGCCGCGGCTCGACCCGGCCGTGAATGCGAAGGCCCTCGCCCTCCGTCTCCTGGCCGAGCTCTCTGAGCCGGCCATGGTCGGGGCCGGGCGCGGCGTTGCCGGCTCCGGTCGGTCGGCTCACGCACCCGGGAGTGCGCTCGCCGACCGTCCTCGCCAGCGCCTTGCGCGCGACCCCGCTGACGCCCGCCCTGAGTCCGAAGCGGCTCCGGCATGACCGCGGTCGGGCTGGAGCGGCGCTTTGCGAACTTCAAGCTCGGGGCCGCGCGGGAGCTTCCCGCCCCGTACCCGACTGACGCCGCGGCGCCGGTCCTCCGGCGCGGCTCGCTCGTCGGAGCGGAGCGCCTCGCGGCAACCCTCGACGGCGAGCTCATCCGGACCGGTCGCGGCGCGTTCGTCAGGCTCGAGGCCCCGTCGACCCTCCTGCCGGTGGATCGCGAGCGACTGGCGTCGCTGCCGGGCCAGCCGCCCGCGAACGCCCCGCTCCTCTGCCTCGACACGGAAACGACGGGGCTCGCCACCGCGGCCGGCACCCTCGCCTTCCTGGTCGGCCTGGGCTGGTGGGAGGGCCCGAGCCGGTTCCGGCAGATCCAGCTGCTCCTGCCGGATCACGCCGACGAGCCGGCGCTGCTCGAGGAGCTCGCCCGCCACGTGCCCGTCGGGGGCTGGCTCGTCACGTACAACGGGCGGGGCTTCGACTGGCCGCTCATCGTCGCCCGATACCGCCTCGCGAGGTCAGCCCCGCCCCCGCATGCCGGCCATCTCGACCTGCTGCCGATCGTTCGCCGGATGTTCCGTCACCGGATGGCGGATGCGCGCCTCGGCACCGTCGAGTCGGCTCTCCTCGGAGTCCGGCGCCACGCCGACGTCGCCGGTTGGGAGATCCCGGAGCGCTACTTCACCTTCCTCGTCGACGGCGAGCCCGGGCCGCTCGTCGACGTCGTGCGCCACAACGACGAGGACGTCCGCTCACTCGCGCGCCTCCTCGTCCACATCGACCGGGGCTACGCCGACCGCGACCGCTGGGATGCCGCGCCGCCGGGCGATCTCGCGGGCCTCGGGCGAGCGTTCGCCCGCGTGGGCCGCCACGAGGAGGCGCTCGCCTGCGTGGAGCGGAGCCTTGCCGGCCTCCGGGCCGATCGCTCGGCCGCCGACGGTCCGGCGGCGCGCCATCGAGCCGGCGAGCTCGGCGCGCCATGGCCGAGCGCACCGACACGCCTCGAGGCGCCACGCCGGGTCGCGGACGATGACCCATGGTGGTCGGCGCGCCGGCGCCCGGATTTCGGTGGCCGGCCGAACCGGTATGGCCGGCCCGACTCCTGGGTGACCGCCGATCCGCTCCGTCGGGACGTGGGTTGGACGATTGCGCGGGCCACGGCCGAGCGGGCGCGGCTGCTCCGACGACTCGGACGGCACGGCGATGCCGAGGCGGCCTGGCTCGAGCTCACCGAGGCCGGCGGCACCCTTGCCGTGCTCGCCTGGATCGAGGTCGCCAAGGCCCGCGAGCACCGGCTCCACGACCTCGACGGAGCGCTGGCTGCCGTCTCGCTGGCGACGCGGACCATCGAGCGGCAGCGCTTCCTGGGCCGGCCGCTGCCGCGGCTCGAGCTCGCCGTGGCGAGACGTGGCGTCCGCCTGCGACGTCGCCTCGCCCGCGCTCAGGCTCGGCTCGCACCCTTGGGCCCGGTGCGCGCGGCGCGAGTGGCTCGCGAGAGCACGGCAGCCAGCGCCGGAACGCCGGACAGGCCGAGGCCCTCGACGGACAGCGATGCGGCGGCGGCCGCGATCCGGACGGCCGCATCGCCGCGATTGGCCTGAGCCCCGAACCGCTCCGGCGTCAGCCACGTGGCGACCAATGCCGCCAGGAAGACGTCGCCCGCTCCTGTCGCGTCGGCGAGCCGATCGGCGGCAATCGCGCGATACGGGCGCCAGCGACGGCCACCGTGGGCGCGCGCGGGTTCGGCGACGAGGCCGCCGCGCTCGGCGTCGGTCACCACGAGCGTCGCCAGCCCGTTGACCAGGCCCTCGAGGCGCAGGAGCGGGAGGTCTGGCGGGAAGTCGGTCCGGCTGACACCGATGAGGTCGGCACGACGGACCAGGGCCGATGGGCTCGGCGGCCGGCGCTCGACCGCCTTCCCGGCCTCGAGCGTCCGGAGCAGGCCCTGCCAGCCGAGCACGACGGTCGCATCGGGCGCCGCGACGGCCGACCACTCCGGCCCGAGCTCGGCCGCGACCGGGCCGAGGAGCAGCGCATCGAGCGGCACCCACGATGGCGGCAGCGCCGAGACCGGGATCGGATCGGAGACCTCGACGGCCACCTGGCGGCGGCCCTCGGGTCGCTCGTCGTTCACGAACACCGGCCCTCGCCGCAACGGGACGATGCGGACCTCGACGCCGTCGTCACGCAGCAGGCCGAGCTCGGCCGCCGTCGCGGCAAGGGCATCGGCGCCGATCAGCGCCCGGGTCGGGATCCCCAGACGGGCGAGGGCCAGGGCGCCGTAGGTCACGGCGCCGCCGAGCCGCCAGCCTCGGGGATCCTCGTCGGTCAGGTCACGGGAGGCCGAGCCGACGACGAGGACGACCGGCGGCGAGGGACGCGAGCGATCCGGGCGTCGGGGGCCGGCCGGGAGGCTCGACGCGGGGCCGGATGTATCCTGCAGGGCCATCCTCCCCAGGAGTCCGCGGTGTACTTCTACGAGCTGCACGAGGGCGACGAGGACGTCTTCACCGACCTCCTCCTCGTCAACGACGACCTCATCGAGCCGGAGGAGTTCTACGAGCTCGTCCAGGCGATCCGGACCCAGGTCCAGGACACGTACGAGGACGATACGCTGATCGAGGCGATCGCCCGGGAGCTCGAGCGCGAGCACGGCTTCACGTTCGTCTCCGACGCCCGCCTCTCGGCCTCGGTCCACGTCTCGACCGACGACGCGGAGAATCGGCTCATCAACCTCGACGACGAGGCCCTCGTCGGGGACGACCTTCGCGACGAGGACTTCCGGACCATCGTGGCCGAGTTCGATCCCGACGGGAACCGACTCAACTAGGCGGGGCCACGCGGCCCGGGCGCAGGGGCACGCGGCCCGGGCGCAGGGCACGCGCCCGGGCGCAGGCGGCTACCGGCTGAAGAGGACCTCGACGACGTCGCCGTCGTGGACGATGTACGTCCGGCCCTCCGAGCGGAGCTTGCCGTGGCGGCGCGCCTCGGCGGTCGAGCCCAGCGCGAGCAGGTCCTCGTACGGCACGACCTCGGCCCGGATGAAGCCCCTCGCGAGGTCCGTGTGGATCGCCCCCGCCGCATCGACCGCGGTCGCGCCGTCGGGGATCGGCCAGGCGCGGACCTCGTCCGGGCCGGCGGTCAGGAACGAGATCAGCCCGAGCAGCGCGTAGGACAGGCGAATCACGCGGGCGAGCCCGGACTCCGCGATCCCGAGCTCGGCCATGAACACCGCCGCCTCGTCCGGCTCGAGCTCGCCGAGCTCCATCTCGATCTTCGCCGACAGGGCGGCAACCAGCGCGTGCTCGTGGCGGTACGCGCCGGAGATCCGCGCGACGAGCGCCTCGGAGGCCGGGAGGTCGCCCTCGCCCACGTTGAGCAGCACGAGGACCGGCTTCTCGGTCAGGAACCGGAAGCCCCGGATCGTCCGAGCCTCCTCGGCGGCGAGCCCCACGTCGCGGATCGGCGTGCCCGCCTCGAGGGCGACCTTGAGCCGCCGCAGGATGTCCGCCTCGCGGTCGTTGGCCTCGCGCTCCGCGGGCGAGCCGTGACGGCCGCTCGCCTGGAGCCGCTCCAGGCGGCGATCCAGGATGGCGAGGTCCGCGAGGATCAGCTCGAGGTCGAGGGTCTCGAGGTCGCGCGCCGGATCGACGGAACCCGCCGGGTGCGGGACCGCGGGGCTCTCGAAGGCGCGAACGACGTGGAGCAACGCGTCCGACTCGCGCAGCCGCGCGAGGTGCTCGGCCGGCAGCTCCTCCGCGCCGACATGCCCCTCGGACGAGGCCGGTGGCGCGGGCAGGTCGACGTAGGTCACGTCGGCGTGGACGATCTTCCTGGGCTTGAAGACCTCGGCGAGGCGGTCCAGCCGCTCGTCGGGCACCTTGACGACGCCGACGTGGAGCGTCATCCCGCTGTAGCCGCCGGTGTCGGCGTGGCCGCGGGTCAGGGTGTTGAAGACGGTGGTCTTGCCGCTGGCCGACAGGCCGATGATGGCGATCTGCATACCTGCTCAGGATGGCAGGTCGGCGGTCCCGGGATCCTCAGTAGCCCGCGGTGCGGTCGACCACGTTCCGGAGCGGCTCGCCGGCCCGGAAGCGCCTGAGGTTGTCGCAGAACAGGTCGATGCTCCGGTCGAGCACACGCGCCGACGACCACGACGTGTGCGGCGTCACGATGACGTTCGGGAGCTCCCACAGCGGCGACGCCTGCGGCAGGGGCTCGTCGCGGAACGTGTCGAGCGCGACGCCGCCGATCCGGTCCTCGGTCAGCGCCCGGATGAGGGCCCGGTCGTCGACGAGGCGACCCCGGGCGACGTTGATGAGCCAGGCATCACGCCGCATCGCGGCGATCGCGGCGTCGTCGATGAGGCTCTCGGTCTCGGGCGTGAGCGGCGCGGCGAGCACGACCACGTCCGACTCGCCGAGCATCGCATGGAGGCCGTCCGGACCGTAGACCCGGGCCAGCTGGGGGACGACCGCGAAGACGTCGTCGTCGTCACCCGAGGCACCTGCGCTCGGGGCCGGCAGCGGCGTGTCGGGATGGCGGCGCATTGCCACGACCCGCGAGCCGAACGCCGTCGCGAGCGAGGCGACGGCCCGGCCGAGCGAGCCGTAGCCGACGATCCCGATGGTCAGGTCGCGAAGCTCGCGGCCCTCGAGCGGCTGCCAGGTCCGCTCGCGCTGCAGCTCGAGGAGCTGCGGCAGGCGCCGGCTGATCGCCAGGATCATGAGCAGGACGTGCTCGGCGATGGGGCGCGAGAAGACGCCCCGGGCGTTGGTGACGACGACCTCTCGCTCGAGCGCTGCGGGTGTCAGCGCTCGCTCCACGCCGGAGGTCGCCGAGTGGACCCAGCGCAGCTCGGGCGCCCGGGCGAGGAGGCGGTCGAACGCCTCCGAGCTCAGGAAGCCGCGGAGGAGGACCTCGACGTCGTCGACCGGGCCGTCGGCCAGGCCTTCGACCGAGAGGTTGACGATTCGCGAGCCCGGCGCCGCGGCCCGGATGCGCTCGAGGTCCTGGGCGCGCACGCGGGCCGACAGGATCGGGCTGACCGCGATCGCCAGCGGCACCCTGCCGGGGCCACGGCCGAGTCCGGGCGCGGCGACGGTCGAGGGCGCCGTCATGTGGCTGCCTTCACGCGCTCGTCTGCCCGTCGAGGACGCGGGCGATCCAGCGCGCGGGCTGCTCGATCTCCTCGGCCGAGGGAAGCGTCTGGGGTCCCTCCCATATCCGTGCCAGCGCGGGCCGGCCGCGCGCCTCCGCGACGGCCCGCACGAACCGCTCGCCGCGAGCGTACTGCTCCATCTTGAGGTCCATGCCGGTCAGCCGAAGGACCGCTCGCTCGAACGGCGACCGCTGCTGGCGGCGCTCGTGGAACCGCGCCGAGATCTTCTCGACGTCCGGCACGAGGCCCCGGCCGACCTCGTCCATGAAGTAGTCGCTGAACCCCTCGAGGAGACTCATGACGGCCTGCGTCTCGCGGAACAGGCGGCGCTGCTCGTCGCCCATGAGCCGCTCCAGCCAGTGCTCCCCGCTCCCCTCCCCGCGCAGCGCCCGGCCGACCGCGCGCAGGGCGTCGTGGCCGAGGGAGGTTGCGCTGCCGCTGAACAGGCTCAGCTGGCGCTCGAGGCGCTCCGCCAGGTACGGCCGGAGCCAGCGCTGGCTCTCGAACTCGAAGGCGTGGGTCGTCTCGTGGAGGGCGATCCACGTTCGGAAGGGCGCGACCGGCACGCCGAGGGCGTGGGCCGTGCCCCGGATGTTCTCCTCGACGAACAGCAGGCGCCCGTCCTCCGCCTCGGCGGAGAGGATGGCCAGGTCGTACTGGCCGAGGACCCGGGTGCCCATGAAGCCAAGGAGGAACCCGAGCTGCTGGCTCGTCACCCAGCGATTGGCGAGGGCCATCGTCGCGCGCGTCAGGCCGCCCCCGACCGGCACGACCTGGTCGAGCAGCTGCCCTTCGAGGCGCGAGATCAGCGTTCGGAACGTGCCGACGTTGGCCCGGATCCAGCCCGCCCGGTCGACGACGGCCGCCCGGTCGACGACGCCGGGGAGCGTGGTCCCGAGCGCTTCCTCCAGCCGCGGCACGACGCGGGCCATCGCCTCGCGGTAGGCACCCTCCGCGGCGCGGAGCTCCATCGGGCTGAGCGTGCCGGGCGCCCGAGTGGCCCGGCCGATCGCGATCCGCTCGACGCTGCCCCAGTCGACGAGGCCCCGTCGCGCCGCGCGCTCGGCTCGCCGGCCGACCACGGTCGCCGCGGCGCCGATGATCGAGCCGAGCAGGAACCCCGCCTGCCAGCGCCGGTCGGAGCGCCAGCCCGACGTGCCCGGACCGGACCGTGTCGGGGTCTCGCGCCGGCCGCCGTCGCTCACGATCCGACGACCTCGGCCGTCGCCCCGCGACGAGTGGCGCCCCGGGCCGTCGAGCCGAGCTCGATGCCTGCGACGTCCGGGAACTCGTCGCCGAACATCCGCCCGGCGATGGTCCGGAAACGGTCGACGTCGCCGGTCGTCAGCTGCTGGTGGACGGCCGCCACCTCCGCGGCCGGCGGCGCCTCGTGGGCGGCGTGACCCGCGTCCGCGGCGGTGCCGCGATCGCTGCCGGGCGCCTCGAGGCCGTTGATGAGGAGAAGCTCGGAGAGGGCCGATGCCGTGGCCGTCGCGGAGTCGACGATCGCGATCCGCTCGCCGGCGACCGCCGCGATCGCGCTCCGGAGCAGCGGGTAGTGGGTGCATCCGAGGAGCAGCGTGTCGATCCGGGCCGACGCCGGCAGCGGGAAGACGAACTCGCCCGACGGGTCACGCTCCCCGAGGAGCGGCGCGAGCCCCTCGCGGACGGTGGCCTCGACCTGGGCGCCGGTCAGCCGGCCGTCCTCGACCATCGGCACGAAGGCCGGGGTCGCGTGCTCGTACACCTCGACCGCGGGGTTCTCGTCCTTGATCGCCGAGAAGTAGGCGTGCGAGCGAATCGTGGCCGGCGTGGCGATGACCCCGACCCGGCGGTTACGGGTCGTGAGCGCGGCGGTCACGGCGCCGGGCCGGATGACACCGAGAACCGGCAGGTCGTAGCGCCGGCGGAGGTCGCCCAGGGCGACCGCGGTCGAGGTGTTGCAGGCGACGACGATGGCCTTGACGTCGCGCTCGACGAGGGCATCGATCGCCTCCGTCGAGAAGGCCCGCACCTCGTCGTCCGGTCGCGTGCCGTACGGCGCCCGGGCGTTGTCGCCGAGATAGATCGTCGACTCGGCCGGCGTCCGCCGGAGGACCTCGCGAAGGACCGTCAGCCCGCCGACACCGGAGTCGAACACGCCGATCGGACGAGGGTCTGGCACCCGATCCGCGACCCCCCGACCCTAGCCGACCGCCGCGGCCGCGGGCCGTGCGTGCGCCCGGGCCGGTGCGAGGCGGCGGGCGATCTCGACGACGTCGCGGCTCACGAGCGCGTCCGGATCGGAGGTCACGAAGGCCTGGCCCAGGTTGCCCGCGGGGACGACGACCTTGCCGTCGGACCGGACGCGGTAGTCCGGCTCGCGGCCGAGCCGGGCCGTGAGCTCGGCCGGGTCGATGCCCGCTGCCGCGTCGGCGCGATTCACGAGGTATCGCAGCTTCGCGAGCGGGTAACCGATCTTGGCGAAGGTCTCGGCCATCGCCAGGGTGTTCCGGAGCGTCGTGCCGTCGTAGGTCACGATCAGGAGGATGGTGTCGGCCTGGTCGAGAAGGGACAACGTCACCTCGTCGAGCGCGACACCGACATCGACGATGATCAGCTCGTAGAGCCGGCGAAGGAGCGACACCGTCTTCTCGAGGTCTCTCGCGAGGACCATCTCGGCCATCTCGACGCGTGGCGGCGCGAAGAGGATGTCGATCCCGGATGGATCCCGCCACAGGACGTCCTCGAGGTCCGCCTCGGCGACGCGATCGGTCGGCAGGTCGAGCATCGAGGGCGCGCTGTCGGGGACGTTGAGCAGCGCCCGGAGGTCGGCGTACTGGATCGCGCCGTCGACGAGGACGACCCTCGCGCCATCGGTGGCCGCCGCGACCCCGAGGTTGTAGGCCAGCGTCGTCTTGCCGACGCCACCCTTTGCGGCGAAGACCGTGACCATCCGGCTGGGACCGTGGGCTGTCGCGGCAGCGTGGGCCTTGCTGACGGCCACGACCTTGGTCATGAGGTCGTAGCCGTTGAAGGGCATCGACAGGACCTCGTCGACGCCGTCATCCGGCGACACGGCCACCGGCTGCTGGGGAACGGTCAGGACGATGACGGGGATGCCGAGGCCGCTCGCCTTGAGCTCCCTGACGAGGGCCATGCCGCGAACACGCCCCTGGAGCAGGGCGTCGACGAGGATGACGTCCGGTCGCTGGTCCGCGAGCTGCGCGAGTGCCCGGCCGCCGTCCGTGATGACATCGACGAGACGGATCTGGCTCTGGGCGTTCAGCAGCCCCCGGACGTACTGCGCGACCTGCGGGACGTCCTCCACGAGCAGGAGCCGGACCTGATCGCTGGGCATCGCGGCCAACGGTACCATGCGCCCCCGACCGCGCCGGGACCCCCGACGGTCATGGCCCGATCGGCGGGTCGCTGGGTGCTCCCGAGCCGATCTCGGGCGGCGGGCGGCCGCTCAGCGCGGCCTTCGGGCCACGACGATCGCCCGCTCGCTGCCGCTGCCGTACGGCGCCAGCTCGTAGTCCCCGCCGAGCTGCTCGACCTCGAGACCGGCCGCCCCCGCCCACGCCACGAGCTCGTCCGCGGCCGCGAGGCGCATCCGATCGACCCGCGTCCAGCGAACCGGGGCCCCGCCCGGCTCGGCCTCGTCGAAGATCGTGGTCAGCGTGACCACCCGGGTCGCGGCGTCGTACCAGCCCGAGGCGGTCTTGCTGACCTCGCGGCCCGTCTCCGGGTCCTCGCGGAGCCACTCCAGCGAGAGCCGTCCGTCCAGCCGCACGAGGTCGAACGGCTGCGGCTGCCAGGCGTCGATCGCCACGAGGCCGCCCGGCGCGACGAGGGTCGCCATCACCGCGATGACGCGCTCCTGGAGCGACCGATCGGCGAAGAGCAGGAGGCTGTTGAGGGCCAGGATCGCGAGCCGGTAGCTGCCGGCGTCGGACGCCCGCGGGTCAAGGACATCGGCTTCCACGAGCTCGAGGCGCCCCGCGCCGAGGCCTTCATGCGCAGCCCGCGTGCGCGCCCGGGCCAGCATCGCCGGATCGCGGTCGATCCCGACGATGGCATGGCCGGCGCGGGCGAGCGCCACCGCGACCCGCCCCGTGCCGACGGCCAGCTCGACGATGGGACCGCCGGCGCGGGCGGCCAGCGCGAGATAGAGGTCGACGTCACCAGGCTCGTCGGCTAGGTCGAGGTCGTACAGCCGCGCCAGGGCGTCGGCTCGCAGCTCCGGGTGGCCGGCCATCACCGCCCGACGATAGCGGTCAGCCGGCGGCGGTGGTGGCCGTGGCGGGCGTGGCCGCCGTGGCCGCCGTGGCGGGCGTGGCGGCGGTGGCCGCCGCCGGCTGGAACCGGACCGATGCGCCCTCACGTCGCTTGACCGCGAGTGCGGAGATCGCCTCGAGGACCGCGCGGTTCGCGATCGATGCGGTCGACTCGGCCCAGTCGTACGGTGGCGAGACCTCGACGACGTCCATCCCCGCGAGGTCCACCGCGAGGACGATCCGGCGCACCGCGCGCAGCAGCTCGCGCGGCAGCAGGCCGCCGGGCTCCGGCGTTCCGGTCCCCGGCGCCATCCCGGGATCCACGACGTCGATATCGACCGAGAGGTAGATCGAGTCGGCACCGTCGAGGGCCTCGTCGATGGCCTGGTCGATGACGGCCTCGGCCCCGCGCTCCTCGATCTCGGTCATGAGGTGCCAGCGGAGCCCCTGCTCGTGCATCCAGCCGAGGATCGCGGGCGGCGGCCAGTAGCCGCGGAGCCCGATCTGGACGAAGTTCCGGCCGCGGACTGCGCCGGATTCGATGAGCCGGCGCATCGGCGAGCCGTGGCCGGCGAGCTGGCCCCACGAGTCGGGCGCCGTGTCGGCATGGGCATCGAAGTGGACGATCCCGACGCTGCCGGGCCGCCTGACCTCGGCGACCGCGCTCGCGCTGGGCCAGGTGATCGAGTGGTCGCCCCCGAGCACGATCGGGATGGCCCCGGTCGCCGCGACCTCGTGGACCTTCCGGAAGATCATCGCGTGGCCTCGGTCCGGGATCGCCGGGACGATGTTCGCGTCACCCGCGTCGACGACGGTCAAGAGGTCGTACGGCTGGACGTCGAGCTGGAGCGAGTTCAGCGACCCCACGCTGTACTGCGCCTCGCGGATCGCCCGCGGGCCGAACCGGGCACCAGATCGGTGGGTGACCATGTCGTCGAACGGCGCCCCGACGATCGCGACGTCGACGTGGTGGCGGCGCAGCTCCTCCGGCTCGGTGACCCATGGCAGGTTGGAGAACGTCGAGGGGCCGACATAGGTCGGCAGGCCGAAGTCCGGGAAGACCTCCCACTCGAGGTCCCAGCCGTTTCGCGCCGCGAGCTCCGACGCCGGTCCATGGCCGCCGGGGCTGCCCGGATGGGCGCTCTCGGCCGCGCTCGATCGAGGGGGGTTGCCGGCACGGCCGGCGCGAGGGCGCTCCGTCACGCGGATCCTCCGGGGACGCCCCGGGAAGCCCGGGTTCGGTCCGATCGCGTATCGACGCCGCCGGTTCGGATCCACCGTCCAGCGGGGCGCCGGCGGCATCCTAGCAAACCGCCCACGCCGACTGAACGGTCAGCGCCGGCCGGACAGGCTGACCTCGGCGACGACGATGAGCGCGGCCAGGAAGAGCGCGATCGGCAGCTGGAAGAGGTCCTCCAGCCGCAGGGCGGTGATGAGGCCGACGAAGCCGCCGACCCACCCGCCACGTCGCAGGGCGCGCGGCCAGTCGCCGCGATAGGCGATGCGCCGCTGGCGGGCGAAGCTGAGCAGCCAGAACAGGGGCGCGGTCGTCAGGCCGAAGGCGGCACCGATGAGCGCGGCGGCCAGGTACCGAATCCCCGGGTCGGTCCTCGGATCCTGGCTGAGAACGACGATCGCCACGCCGATCCACACCGCGACGGCGGCGGCAAACAGCGCCAGGTTGTACCGCCGGTCCCGCGCCTCCATCGGCGCCGAGTCTATGGCGTTGGTGAGGCCGTCCCGGCCCGCGCGAGCGCCACGTGCTCCCGGAGGTCGCCGAGACGATCCAGCTCGAGGTCCGCCATCACGGAGGCATCCGGCGCCGAGGTCGGGAGCGGGGTGTCGACCTGGTGACCGCGGAGATAGGCCGCGTGCCAGCCCGCCGCCTTCGCGCCCACGACATCCGCCGCCCAGTCGTCGCCGACGTGGAGGAGGCGGTCCGGCGACAATCCCAGCGCGTCCGCGGCGGCCTGGAAGATCGCCGGGTGGGGCTTGATGACCCCGACGCGCTGCGAGACGACGACCGCGTCGAGCCAGGCATCCCAGCCCTGGCGCTCGACGTACCGATCGATCGTCCTGGCAAGCGGCCAGTTCGACAGCACCGCGACCCGGAAGCCCTGCTCGCGGGCCCAGCGCAAGGTGCCCTCCGCATCCGGGTCCGGGTGCATCCCCACGACGAATCCGTGGCTGTACGTCTCGACCGCCAGCTCGACCTCGAGGTCGTTCACGAGCTCGGCGACGGCCGCCTCGTCCCACGGGTCATCGTCGACGGCCGGCACCGGGGCGCCTCGCAGGCCGCCCAGGACGTGCCGCACCCGCTCGGTGAGGTCGACCTCGAGCAGGCGCGGGACCTGGAGTCGGAACTGCCGATCCCGCTCCACCGCCCACGCGGCGAGGAACGCCGCCTCGTCCTCGATCGAGGCGTGCTCGCGGAGTCGCGCGGCCGTCGTCGCCACGACGCTCCGCAGCTCGTCCCAGTCGGCGCGGATGAGGGTGTTGCCGAAGTCGAAGCTGATCCCGGCGACCTCGAGCCGGGCCGCGGTCATCGCGCCGCGCTCGACGGGCACACGTCCCGGAACGGGCAGTACGTGCACGACATCGTCGACGGGGTGGCCTCGAACGCCCGGGCACGGATGCCTGCCGCGGCGGTTGCGATCTTCTGGCGAGCCTTCTCGAGCCGCTTCGGGTCGACCTCCGCCCGGCCGACGAGGCCCGAGTCGAGGAAGTGGAGCTGAACCGCGTCCGGCAGGCGGCCGGTCATCGCCTCGTAGGCCATCGCGTAGATCTGGAGCTGCAGGGAGTCGCGCGCCCGCTGACGGGCCTTCACCGGATCGCGTACGTCGCTCGACTTGTAGTCCGTGATGACGACCCGCTCCCGCCCGAGCAGGTCGAGCGTCGGCTCGAGGACGTCGGCCCGGAGCACGCTCGGCAGCTCCGGCAGTGGGGCGGGCTCGCTCCCGGAGCCATCCGACACGATGTCGACGCGGTCGAATCGGCCCCGGATCCGATCGCCGGCGAGGCTGAACGAGAACTCCCGCTCCACCCAGGCGGGCACCACCGTGCCGGGCTCGAGCTGCGAGGCGCGGAAGCGGCGCAAGGCGTCCCGCCCGGCGGCGAGGCGGGCGGTCTCGTGTTCGCGCGACACGAAGCCCTCGTTCGTCCACGCGGCGTCGAGCACGGCGAGGAGCTCGACCTCGTCCATGACCCGCCCGCGGGCCTGCGCCCGATGGAACTCCTGGACGGCCTTGTGCAGGGCCGAGCCATAGACGAGGGCGTGGTGCGGCGCCGTCGGGACCCGGAGCACGTGGCTGTAGCGGTAGCGCGCCGGGCAGGTCAGGTAGTCGTCGATCGCGGAGTGGCTCAGCGTCAGCGGCCCCTCCACCGGCCGGCGATCCGCCTCGGGCGTGGGCGCCTGGCCATCGAGCGCGGCGATCCGGTCGACCGCGCTCCGGGCCACCGCCCGGCCCTGACCGGAGACGGCGTTGGCCGGCAGGTCGAGCGCCTCGAGGACGAACGGCGAGATCCGCCGGGCGGTCCCCGAGGTCGCCTCGGAGGCGTGGGTCAGGATGAGCTCGTCGCGGGCCCGGGTCATCGCGACGTAGAACAGCCGGCGCTCCTCCTGGAGGTGGACGTCGCCATCGGGCAGGACCTCGTCGACGAGCTCGACCGGCAGCGCGAGCGGGTCGCGCCGGGCCCGCGCCGGGAACCGGTCGGCGACGAGGCCGGGCAGGAACACGACCGGGAACTCGAGGCCCTTGGCCTTGTGGACGGTCATGACCGCGACGGCATCGACATCCGGATCCGGATCGCCGGTCGGCGGGTCGTCCCCGGACTCCACGAGCGTGGCCAGGTGCGGCGCGAGGAACACTGCCCGATCGTCGGCCAGGATCGCCGACTGGGCGCGGATCACGTCGAAGAAGCGGGCGACGTTGGCGAGCGCCTCCTCGGCCGCAACGGAGTCCGACCCCACCAGCCGGCCGAGCCAGCCCGAGTCCCGCAGGAACGAATACAGGACCTCGCCCGCGGGGCGGCGGTGCGCGAGGTCGCCTAACCGTCGGAGGTCCGCGAGCAGCCGTGCGAGCGCCGCGCGACCGGGCCCGGACACCGCCAGGGACCCCGGCTGCCGCTCGAGCTCCTCGAGCACCTCGAACGTGCCGCGGTGACGACGCCGCGCCGCCGACATGACCGTGGCCAGGTCGTCCGGCGGGACGCGGTAGTCCTCCGACGCGGCGATCGCGTAGACGTCGACGCTCGAGCCGGGGTCGGCGACGGCTCGGAGGGCCGACAGCAGCAGGCGAACTTCGGGCCGGCCGTACAGTCCCGACGACCCGGAGAACCGCCACGGGATCCCGGCCATCGTCAGGGAGCGCAGGATCGGATCCGCGTCCGCGTTGGCCCGGACGAGGACCGCGTGAGCCCTGGGCCGGGCGCCGGCCGCGAGCCGCCGCGAGACCTCGCCCGCGATCCAGTCCGCTTCCTCGCCCGGGCTCGCGAAGGCGAGGTGCCGGACCGGTGCCGGGTCGGGCGCCGCGCGCTCCGGGACGAGGCGCTTGGAGATGCCGACCTTGACCTCGAGCCGGTCCGGGTCGTTGAACCGGACGAGCCGGTGGGCCGCGTCGAGGATCGGCGCGAACGACCGGTAGTTGCGTCGGAGGACGACGGTTCGGGCGCCGCGGTATCGCTCCCGGAACTGGAGGATGTTGCTGATCGCCGCGCCGCGGAACCGGTAGATCGACTGGTCGTCGTCGCCGACGACGGTCACGTTCCGGTGGCGCTCCGCCAGCAGGGCGACGATCTCGGACTGGGCCCGGTTGGTGTCCTGGAACTCGTCGACGAGGACGTAGCGGTAGCGGGCCTGGACCTTCGTCCGGACCGCCGCGGAATCGCGCAGGAGCGCGAGCGCGAGCGAGACCTGGTCGCCGAAGTCGATCGCGCCATTGGTCCGCAGGAGCGTCGTGTAGCGGCCGAAGGCCTGCGCCAGCTCGGCCTGCCGGGCCGCCTCCTCGCCGGCGGCTGCTGCCGCGTCGCGATCCGCGTCACCCGCGTCAGGCGTGGCCGTGACCGCGGCCTCGAGCTCCCGGGCGGTGGCGGCGAGGCGTGCCGCGTGGGCGAGATAGCGCTCCTGCGAGACGTCCTCGTCGCGGCAGCGGGCGAACAGCGTCGCGAGCGCCCCGAGGAACCGCGTCGGGTCGCCGAGCGGCCGGTAGGCGTCGAGGCCGAGCTCGAACAGTCGCTCCCGCAGGAACACGACGACCTCGGCCCGCGACAGGACCCGGACGTCGGGCGACAGCCCGAGCTCGAACGCGAACTCGCGGATCAGCCAGTCGCCGAAAGCATGGAACGTCGAGATCGACGTGTCGACGTATCCGTACGGGACGAGCTGATCGACGCGGAGCTGCATCTCCTCGGCGGCCTTGTCCGTGAAGGTCAGGGCCAGGATCTCCGAGGGCCGGGCACGACGGGTGGCGACGAGCCACGCGATCCGGCGGGTGATGACCTCGGTCTTGCCGGTCCCCGCGCCCGCGACGATCAGGAGCGGCCCGTCACCGTGCGTCACCGCCCGGCTCTGCTCCGGGTTCAGGCCACCGAGCAGCTCGGCGACGCCGGCATGCTCGCCGGTCGGCGCCTCCGGGGCGACGACGTCGAAGCCGGCCCAGACCGGCAGCTGGGAGAGGGGCGCGGGCTCGCGCCGACCGCGGCGGGCGATGGCTCGAGTCACGGGAGCGGGGACGTCGGATGGGGGCATGACACAAGGATCGAGCCGGGCCGTGACAGCTCTCCTGACATCGGCCGCGCGGTCCTCGTCAGCTGCGATCCGGGCCTAGGAGCCCGGCGCCACAGCGCTCGGCGTCGATCCCGGGGCGGCCATCGCCCGCTTGACCGCCTCGGCCTCCTCCTCCGACAACGCCGCCTCGGAGCGACCGGCCTGGATCGGCTTGGCGTAGAGGCGCGTCCCGCCACGCGCGTGGAGGCTGCTGACCACGAACCCCGTCCCCGTCGCGTCGAGGATGGCGAGGGCAAAGCTGAGCGCGCCGCCGGTGTCCTCGAACGGGTTGTAGCGGACCAGCCCGACCCGCCCGAGCGTCGTCCGCAGGTCGCGCTCCAGCAGAACGGTACGAGCCTCGAGCCGGTTGACGTCCCGAACGACTCCGTGGACGCGCTCCAGGTGCTGGCCGAGGATCGCCTCCAGGCTCGCTCCGTCGGACCCCACCGTCAGGCCGTCGAGGCGCCCCGCGAGGCGCCGGACACGCCGCGCCTGGAGGAGGACGACGACGAGCAGGATGGCCACGATCGCGACCAGGCCGGCGACGATCGGGCCGAGGTTCGCCTGGACGGCGGCGTTGAGGTCGATGACGAGGCTCCTCCGATCGACCGAGCCGCGAATGGCTCGCCGCGGCCGAGTCTAGCGACCGCCACCCATCGAGGAGCCACCGGGCCTGGTGCTATCCTTCGCCGGCTTCCCCAGGCCCCTGTCGGAGGATCACCTCGCCCGATGGCCAAGCGCGTTCGATCCGGTGGCCGCCCCGCCTCGCGACGGGTTCCGCCGCGCCGCCCGGGTGGCGCCGCCGGTCCCGGCAGGCCGTCGTTCCCGCCGGCCCCGGCGCCGGCCGCCGAGCCCGAGGTCCTCGGTCCGGACGACGGCCAGGACGAACTGCCGCGGGCCTCGTCTGGCCACCTGACCGACGCGGAGCTCCGCCGCGCCGAGGAGCTCCAGGCCGAGATCGCCGCGCAGGAGCGGGCCGCGATGGCCGAGCAGATCCGCCGCCGCCAGCGCGCGAAGGCCGGGATCCACGAGCTCGAGGACGTCAACGCACCGCTGCGGGTCCGGGCCTCGCACGAGTACGCCTACGTGGCCCGCGATGTGCGCCGGATCGTCGTGACCGGCGGGGTCATGGTCGCGATCCTCGCCCTGCTGGCCATCCTCATCAACGGCTTCGGGGTGATCTCGCTCTAGACGCAGCCCCACTCGGCGGCCGAGCGCCTCGAGATCAGCCGGGCGACCGGACACGGTGCCCATGCGCACCACTATCATCGGCCCACCGGGCAGCGCTCCAGGCAGGTCCGGCGCCGGCGATCGGGACGCGGCGCCTGAGGATCCGCGGTCGACTGCCACGGGGAGGAGGGCCCATCGAGGGTGCGCCCGCGGGCAGGCTGGCCGGCGGCCATCGCCGTCGTGGTCGCGATCGCGCTGACCGCCCTCGCCGGGCGGTCCTCCTTCGGCGTCTCCGCGCCGAGCCCCGGCCTCGGGTCGCCCGCGTCGACCGTCGCGACCGCCGTCGGGCTCCACTCAACCCAGCCTCGGGGGGAGGACCTGTCGCCGGCGGCCGACGTCCCGGCGCCATCCGCGGACGCACCGCCGTCCGTCGCCCGGCAGCTCCCCGATCCCCGACCCGCAGCAGCGGAGCCTCGCGGCGAAGCGGCGATCGCCGTGCTCGACCCCGCGCTCGGGGCCTGGCTCGCCGCCTTCGGCGGGCGCGTCGGCGTCCGCGTCGTCGACCTGGCCGGCAACGTCGCCTACGGCTTCAACGACGATCGGGCGTACATCACGGCGAGCTCGGTCAAGGTCGCGATCCTCGTCGCCATCCTGCGCCGCCTCGAAGCCGCCCATCGAGAGCCGACCACCCACGAGCTGGCACTGATGACCGCGATGATCGAGCGGTCGAACAATGACGCCGCGACGGCCCTCTACCGCACGATCGGTGGCGGCGCGGGCCTCCGGGCCTTCGGCCGGGCGATCGGCCTCGATGGGCTGACCCCGCCGCGGCCGGACTTCGCCTGGTACTGGACCCGGATCACGCCTCGTGCGATGGCCCGGCTCCTCGAGCTCCTCGACGCCGGCCGGCTCGTCAACGCCCGCCATTCGGCGCTCGCGCTGTCGCTCATGCGCCACCAGATCGCGTCGCAGCGCTGGGGCCCCGGGGACACCGCGCCGGACGGCGCCCGCGTTTCGATGAAGACCGGTCACATCTACGGTCCCGACGGGCTCATGGTCGCGAACGCCTCGGGCATCGTCACGGCCAACGGACATCGCTGGATCGTCTCGGTCTACACGATGGACGACCCGACGTTCGCGGCCGGCAAGCGCATCGTCAACCGGGTGTGCGCCGCCGTCGCGGCGTTGCTCGGCTGACCCTCGGAGCCCCTACCCCGCCAAGGTAGGCCCGACTTCTCGGGCGCGAGCATTCGGCGGTCAATAGACTGGCCTCGTGCCCGCCCAACGCCCGTCCCGCCGTCTCGCCGGCGCCCGGCCCGAGGCGCTGTTCCAGCCGCCACCCGAGCGCCAGCCGCTCGCGGCCAGGATGCGACCGCGCAA
>JACQEG010000119.1 GCA_016200665.1 Chloroflexota bacterium
GCCGCGGTGCGCTGGGCGGTGATCGGGCCGCCGTCGAGCATCGCGGTCGGCACGCCCGTCTCGGGGTCGTTGAGCACGACGACCGCGTGGATCCCAGGCAACCCGAGGTCGGCATTCGTGGCGTACCCGGCGACCCACTTCATGCCGACGAGGTCCGCCTCGGGGGCATCGCCGCGAAGGTGGGCCGGCATCGCGTGAACGAAGGACGCCGCCGCCCGGGGATGGATCGCGATCTTCGGTGGCAGCTCCGCCGCGCCGGGCCGCGCCAGGGCCGTCATCGTGACTTCGGCGAGGCGAAGCCGCTCCTCGACGTCCGGCATCGCGGCCGCGACGTCGGACGCCCCGTACCAGCGCAGCGGCAGGAGATCGGGCCTCGGCATGGCCCGCGAATTCTAGGCGCGTGCCGACGCGTACGATCTCGCCGTGCCCGCCATTGACCTGAAGCAATCGGCCGAGAATCTCAAGCTCGAGCGCGACGCGATCGCCCTCTACGACGCGTTGTCGCGGATCGAGCGAGACCCGCTCCGTGCCCAGGCCTTCAGGACCATCGCCGAGAACGAGCGGCGCCACGCCGAGATCTGGGCCGAGAAGCTCCGCAACCTCGGCGCGCCAATCCCTCCGGCGACGGGCCCCCGACTCCGCGTCCAGCTCATCGTGCTGGTGGCCCGGCTGTTCGGGACGCACGCCGTCCGCGACCTCGTGCAGGCCCTCGAGGGCGACGAGGAGAATCTCTACGAGGCCCAGCGGAGCCCGGAGACGGAGGCCATCGCGGCCGACGAGCGCGAGCACGCCGAGATCTGGCGCCGGATCAGCGACGGCCGGACGAGCCCGACGGTCGGGGAGCCGCGCGCCGCCGGCGCGCCCGAGACCTGGCACCGCGCCGGGCGGTCGGGCACGCTCCGGGCGGTCATCTTCGGCGTCTCGGACGGGCTGGTCTCGAATCTCGCCCTCGTCATGGGCGTGGCCGGCGCGTCGTCCGGCCAGGGCCACTTCGTCCTCCTCGCCGGGATCGCGGGCCTCCTCGCGGGCGCCTTCTCGATGGCCGCCGGCGAGTACGTCTCGATGCAGTCGCAGCGGGAGCTCTTCGAGCGCCAGATCGCGCTCGAGCGCTCCGAGCTGGAGGCCATGCCGGACGAGGAACGGGCCGAGCTCGCGGCCGTCTACCGCAGCAAGGGCTTCAGCGAGAGCGAGGCAGCGGTGATCGCGGACCGGATGTTCAACGATCCCGAGCATGCCCTGGACACGCTGGTCCGGGAGGAGCTCGGCCTCGATCCGGACGAGCTCGGGTCGCCGTGGGGCGCGGCGGGTGGCTCGTTCGTGGCCTTCGCGATCGGGGCGGCGATCCCGGTGCTGCCGTATGTCCTCATCGCGGGCGGCTCGGCCTTCCTGGTGTCGATCGGCCTGTCGATCGTCGCCCTGTTCGCGGTCGGCGCCGGCGTCAGCCTGCTGACGGGCCGGAGCGCGATGTTCTCAGGCGGGCGGCAGGTCCTCATCGGCGCCGGGGCGGCCGCCGTGACCTACGTCGTCGGCATCGTGATCGGCGTCTCCGTCGCCGGCTGAGCCAGCTCGCGGGCGGGCCAGCCCGGCGAGGCCGTCGTCGTCATCGGCCTCCGCCTGTCCGGCGAAACCCCCGAGCTCGGCGTCGACGCCGTGGCCGCCGCCCCGCTCGAGCCGATCCGGCGGTGGCAGGCGCCGGTAGTCGCGATGCGCTCGAAGGACGGCCGCGACCGTCGCCCGGTCCACCGACCGGCCGTCGTTCCCCATCTGGCCGACGATGAGCGAGGCCTCGGCCTCGCGCTCCGCGGCATCGAGATCCTCGTCGCGTCGGGCGGC
Source organism: Chloroflexota bacterium (assembly GCA_016200665.1). Taxonomy (GTDB): domain Bacteria; phylum Chloroflexota; class Limnocylindria; order Limnocylindrales; family CSP1-4; genus UBA5189. The sequence goes on from JACQEG010000119.1 coordinate 1,834, forward strand.
GTCGGCCATGAAGAAGGCGACCACCCCGCCGCCCGCGACGAGCCCCACGATGAGGAACCACCACACGTATTCGGCCATCAGACCGGCAGTCTACGGCGCCCCGGTACACTCGGCCGTCATGATCGACTGGACACCCGTCCCCATCGCCCTGCAGCTCGGCCCGATCCCGCTCTACTGGTACGGCGTCGCCTACGCGGTGGGGCTGCTGGGGGTCTATCTCGTTGCCACCCGGATGGCCGCCCGCTACGGCCAGAACCCCGACTACGTCGGCAACGGCATGATCGTGATCGGCGTCGCGGCGCTGATCGGCGGGCGCCTGTACCACGTCATCGACCAGTTCCAGCTCTACCAGGACGATCTCCTGAAGATCGTCCTGCCGCCGTATACCGGGCTCGGCGTCTACGGCGGGATGGTCACCGGCATGGTCGCCTTCGTCTACCTGGCGCGGCGCTGGCGCCTCGACCTGTGGACGTGGTTCGACATCGGCGCCCCCGCGATCTTCGTCATGCAGGCCCTGGGGCGGTGGGGCAACTTCTTCAACCAGGAGCTCTACGGTCCGCCGACGAGCCTGCCGTGGGGGATCGCGATCGACTGCGCCCATCGAGTCGCCGCGTACCCGTGTGAGACGTTCCCCCTCGCGACGACGCACTTCACGCCGCTGTTCCTGTACGAGTCCGTCTCGGGGTTCGCGGGGGCGGCGTTCCTGATGTGGCTGGCCTCGAAGCCACGACCGCGGCTCCGGCGGGGCGACCTGCTGCCGATCATGTTCATCTGGTACTCGATCGTCCGGTTCCTGCTCGAGTTCCTCCGGACCGGCAACTGGCGCCTGGACGGGATCCCGACCGCGCAGCTCTTCTCGATCGGCTTCATCGTCGTCTCGCTCGGGGTGCTGGCGTACCGCCACCTGACCGCGCCGCCGTCCGACATCGTCGGCGTCCCGCCTGATGCTGCCCACTCGGCGGAGGGGCCCGCCTCGCCTGACGCCGGGCCGGCGGGGGCCGCGCCGCCGGCACCGGACCCGGAGCCGCTCACCTGACCAGCACCGCGACCGATCCCTCGCCCCGCGGCACGCGTCGTCCGCGCGGCCGCCTCCGGCCCGAAGCGCTCGCGGCGGCGAGGGGTGGGGCCGTCGAGGGCCTGGACTGGCTCGGGCGCACGCCCGAGACGCGCGCCTCGCTGCTCTATCGCGTCGTTCGGCTGGCCGCGCGGTTCCTCCTCTTCGGGCTCTTTCGATTCCGGATCTCGACATCGGGCCAGGAGCTCCTGCCCCGCGGCGGCTACCTCCTCGTCGCCGCGGCCCATCGGGGCTGGATGGATCCGTTCGTCGTGATGCACGCCCTCCCCGCCGAGCCACGCTGCTGGTTCCTCGGCTCCGGGCCGTCCACGTTCACGTCCCGCTGGCGCGAGCGGTTCATCCACCGGCTCGGCGGCCTGCTGCCCGTCTGGCGGGGCGGCGTCGGGATCGACCAGCACGTCCGATCCGGCCGCGCCGTCGTCGAGGCCGGTGGCGTCTTCGTCCAGATGCCCGAGGGCACGGTCAACGGCCCGCCGGGCGGGCTCGGTCCGTTTCGCCCGGGCGCCGGGCTCATCGCCATCCGGACCGACGCGCCGATCGTCCCGCTCGCGATCGCGGGCACGGACGAGCTCTACATCGGTCGCCGGATGGCCTCGCGGGTGCTCGCGCCCGTCCGGGTCGCGGAGCTGCTCGGGCCGGACTGGGACGGCGTCCGCCCGGAGGCCGGGAGCAAGGCCGAGCTCGCCCTGGCCCACCGCGTGACCGACGCGCTCGCGGCGCGCCTCGCACCCGCCGTCGCAGCGCTCCAGCCGCTGACGGTGGATCCGCCGGGACGGCCGCGCCGCTTGCGGCGGCGCCTCACGTGGCTGCTGCTCGGCCCGGGCCCGCTCGAGCACTGATCCTCGGCGACGGTCGCGTCTATCCTGCCGGCGATGCACTACGCCGAGTCGATCCTCGACCTCGTCGGCAACACCCCGTTGGTGCGCCTGACGCGGGTCACCCGCGACCTCGGGCCGGCCGCCGGCCAGCCACTCATCCTCGCCAAGCTCGAGACGCTGAACCCGGGCGGATCGGTCAAGGACCGGATCGGTCTGCCGATGATCGAGGCCGCCGAACGGGCCGGCCTCCTGAAGCCCGGCGGCACGATCGTCGAGCCGACGTCGGGCAACACCGGCCACGGCCTCGCGATCGCCGCCGCGCTGAAGGGCTACCGCTGCATCTTCGTCATGGCCGACAAGCAGTCGCCCGAGAAGCAGGCCCTGCTGCGGGCCTACGGCGCCGAGGTCGTGCTCTGCCCGACGAACGTGGAGCCGGAATCGCCCGAGTCCTACTACTCGGTGGCCGCCCGGCTGGCGAGGGACATCCCGGGCGCGTTCAAGCCGGACCAGTACTGGAACATCGAGAACCCGAGGGCCCATGAGCGCACGACCGGGCCGGAGATCTGGGACCAGACCGAGGGCCGAATCACCCACCTCGTCGCCTCCGTCGGGACGGGCGGCACGATCTCCGGGATCGGGCACTACCTGAAGTCGCGCAATCCCGGGATCCGGATCATCGGGGCGGACCCGGAAGGCAGCGTCCTGTCGGGCGACACGGCTCGGCCCTACCTCACCGAGGGGATCGGCGAGGACTTCATGCCCGGGACCTACGATCCGAAGGTCGTCGATCGCTGGGTCCGGGTCAGCGACCGCGACGCGTTCCGGATGGCCCGCCGGATCACCCGCGAGGAGGGCATCCTCGCCGGCGGATCGTGTGGCACAGCGGTCATCGCCGCCCTCGACGAGGCCCGCCGCCTCATGACCGAGGATCCTGCCGCGGCGCGAGACGCGGTCGTCGTCGTGATCCTGCCGGACGGCGGCCGGAACTACCTCTCGAAGGTCTACAACGACGAATGGCTGCGGGCCAACGGCCTGCTCGACACCCCCGGCGCCGTCGTCCGGGTCGGCGACCTCCTCACCGGCGGCCATCGTGGTGCGGGCCTGCCGGCGCTCGTCCTCGCCCGCTCGGGCGAGCGGGTCGGCGACGCGATCGAGCACCTCCAGCAGTTCGGGATCAGCCAGATGCCGGTCTCGGAGCGCGCCGACGGCGATGACCTGGCGGGGATCGTCGGCTCGGTCAGCGAGAAGGGCCTCCTCGACCGGGCCTACCGCAATCCGGCGATCGTCGAGCGCACGGTCGGCGAGGTCATGGACCGGCCGCTGCCGACGATCGACGTCGAGGCCTCGCTCGACGAGGCCTTCGGGGTCCTGTCGGGCGGGGCTGCTGCCGTGCTCGCCGTTCGCGCCGGACGAGCCGCCGGCGTGGTCACGAAGCTCGACCTGCTGGAGTTCCTCTCGCACCCTCAGGGATGAGCCGGATGGTCCATGCGGGACCGTCATCGGGCGAGGACACTCCAGCCATGATGACCACACCACCGATGCTTGCCGTCCATGTTCGCCCCGAGGAACCGGCCGATTGCGACCGGATCGGTGCCATCAACGACGCCGCGTTCGGCGGTCCAGTGGAGGCCGGCATCGTCGCCGCTCTCCGAGGCACGGACCGCTGGATCGACGGCGGCTCGCTCGTCGCCGAGACCGAGGCCGGCGAGGTCATCGGCCACGTCCTGCTGAGCATCGGCGACCTGCTGGCCGATGACGGCTCGGTTCGCCCGATCTGGGTCCTCGGCCCGGTGAGCGTCCTGCCCGAGCACCAGGGCCGCGGCGTCGGAGCGGCGCTCATGCGGGCGGCGATCGAGGTCGCCCGGGGGCACCACCAGCCGCTCGTCTGCCTCCTCGGTCACGCCGAGTACTACCCGCGTTTCGGCTTCGAGCGGGCCCGGCCCATCGGCATCCTGCCGCCGGCGCCGTATCGCGACGAGAACTGGCAGGCGCTCCGACTGCCGGGCTGGACGCCGGTCATGCGCGGCACCGTGCGCTACCCGCCAGCGTTCCCGAAGGACTGACCCGAGGGGTTCCGCGCACCTGCCATCATGGGCGGCGATGGCTGCCCGCGATTCCGGTCCCGCACCCGAGGTCCAGTTCGACACCCTGGCCGTCCATGCCGGTCAGGAGCCGGACGAGCTCACCGGCGCGGTCGCCCCGCCCATCTACCAGACCTCGACGTTCCGGCAGGAGGGCGTCGGCCGGCCGAAGGGCGGCTTCGAGTACGCCCGGACCCAGAACCCGACGCGCGAGCGATTCGAGCGGGCTGTCGCCGCCCTCGAGGGTGGGGGAGAGGGCATCGCCTTCGCCTCGGGCTCGGCCACGACCGCGGCCATCGCGGATCTCGCCGGGCCGGAGGACGAGGTCGTCGTCGGCGACGACGTCTACGGCGGGACGTTCCGCTACCTCGACAAGGTCCGCCGTCCGACCGGGGTCGTCACGAAGTGGGTGGACCTCGCCGGCGATCGGGATTCGCTGTGGGAGGCCCTATCCGACCGCACGAAGCTGGTCTGGTTCGAGACGCCGAGCAACCCGCTGCTGAAGATCACGGACATCCGGGCGACGGTCGCCACCGTTCGCGAGCGCTACGGCGACGGCCACACGCGGCCTCGGATCGTCGTCGACAACACCTTCGCCTCGCCGGCCCTCCAGCGACCGCTGGATCTGGGCGTCGACATCGTCTTCCACTCCGCGACGAAGTACCTCGCCGGCCACAGCGACACGGTCATCGGCGTGGCGGTGACGCGGGACGCCGCGGTGGCCGAGCGGCTGCGCTTCCTCCAGAACTCGATGGGCGCGGTCCCGGGACCGTTCGACTGCTTCCTCGCGCTCCGGGGCCTCAGGACGCTGCACCTGCGGGTCGAGCGCCACAGCGCCAACGCCGCTGCGGTCGCGGCCTTCCTCGCGACTCGCGACGACGTCGATCTGGTGGCATACCCGGGTCTCGCGGATGGTCGCCACGCCCATCCCGGCGCGGCGGTCGCCGCCGGTCAGATGCGCCTCGGCGGCGGCATGGTGTCGTTCATCCCGGCGGCCGGCGGCCGCCACAGCCGGACCGCCAGGGATCGCGCGGTCGCCATCTGCGAGTCAACCCGGATCTTCGCCCTCGCGGAATCGCTCGGCGGCGTGGAGTCGCTCATCGAGCTGCCGGCCGTCATGACCCACGCCTCGGTCACCGGATCGCCGCTCGAGGTTCCGGAGGCCCTGATCCGGCTCTCGGTCGGGATCGAGTCGCCCGACGATCTCATCGCCGACCTCCGCCGGGCCCTCGACGAAGCGTAGGCGCGCCGCCTACAGCCAGGGCAGGCGGATCGGCAGGAGCGCGTTCAGGAGCAACCCGAGCACGAGCAGCCCGCCCGCTCGCCGGGTGTGCACGAAGGCGTAGCCGACGAACCACAGCGGCCAGCCGACATAGCTGTGTGGCGGCGACTCCGGCTTCGGCGTCGAGAACGCCCGGAGGACCGACGCAAGGCGCGGCAGGCAAAGCACGACGAGCGCGACCCACGGCCCGATGAACCCGACCGCCGCAGCACCCAGCACGATCGGGTAGAAGGCGACCATCAGGACCCGGGCGACGAGGCGGGCCCGGCGTTCGCCGAGGATGACCGGGAGCGTCCGGACGCCCTTGCCGCGGTCGGCCTCGATCTTGTCGATGTGCTTCCCGAACAGGACGGTGGTCACGAGGATGGCGTACGGCAGCGAGGCGAGCCAGACCCAGGCGGGAATCGTGCCCGTGGCGACGAAGAACGTCCCGCCGATCATCAGCGGGCCCCAGACGAGGAACACGCCCGGCTCGCCGAGGCCGATGTGCTTCAGGCGGATCGGCGGCGCCACGTAGAACACCGAGACGAACAGGCCGCCGAGGGCGAACGCGGCCACGAGCGGGCCGCGGGCCGCGGCCAGCGCGACGAGGATCGCGAGGTCGATCGCGTTGGCGAGCAGGATCGCCGCCCCGAGCTGGCGCTTCGTGACCCAGCCCGAGAGGATGGGGTGGGGCGCGTACAGGGCCCGGACGTAGTCGTCGGTGTCGACCCCGCCCTCGAGGTCGAAGAAGTCGTTGATCATGTTGTTCGAGGCGTGGGCGACGACGAGCCCGAGGATCGCCAACGCCAGGAAGCCCCAGTCGATCCGGACCTCGCCGGTCAGGCGTTCCGCCCCGATCGCGAGCAATCCGCCGATGAGGCCGGACGTGACGGTCATGGAGAAGACCGCCGCCCGGGTGATGACGAGCCACTTGCTGATCGCGTCCGGCGGGACGGTCATCCCGACCGGCAGGTTGGCCGTGTTGAAGACGTACTTCCAGGTCCGGAGTCGATCGGCGAGCAAGGAGGGCCCCTTTCGCGACGGCGCACCGTGGGAGGTGCGCTGAGAAACGTGCGCCCGGAGAGTATCAGGTAATTCCCCGGTCGCGCGCCGCGCCTGTCTCATGGCCGCAACGGCGATCGCAACCAGTCCACGGCTGGCCGGTTGCGCCCGGTGCTAGCATGCCGGGACGACTGCGGAAGCCGACTCCGCCGGCGGTCCAACGGGACCCCGGGCGTGACGCGCGGCCGGTCGGGATCAAGCACGGCGCCCGGGGTCTCCCGGACCCGCTCGAGCAGGAGACCGACCCACATGTCCGCCAGCTCCCCGACGGCGAAGCCTTCCGTCGAGCCGTCCGCCCCCGTCACGGCCCGGATGATCCGCCGCAATCTCGCCACCGCCGAGCTCTACGAGGACGCGATCCACGAGGGCGAGGGCGTCATCGCCGCGAACGGCCCGCTCGTGGTCCGGACGGGCAAGCACACCGGCCGATCGCCCAAGGACAAGTTCATCGTCCGTGAGCCGTCGAGCGAGGCGAAGGTCTGGTGGGGTGACGTCAACCACCCGATCTCCGAGGCGCACTACGACCGGCTGCGCGCCCGCCTGATGGGCTATCTGAGCGACCGCCGCCTCTACAGCCAGGACCTGTTCATCGGTGCCCATCCCAGCCATCGCCGCAGCCTGCGGGTCTACACCGAGACCGCATGGGCGAGCATCTTCGCCCGCAACCTCTTCCGCCGGCCGACCGCCGCCGAGCTCGAGGGCTTCGCCCCGAACTTCACGATCATCGACGTGCCGTCGTTCCAGGCCGATCCCGAGACGGATGGCATCCGGAGCGGGACGGCGATCCTCGTCCACCTCAAGCGGATGGAGATCATCATCGTCGGCACGATGTACGCCGGCGAGATCAAGAAGTCGGCCTTCACGGTCATGAACTACCTGATGCCGGACGAGGGCGTCCTGCCGATGCACTCGTCGATCAACGTCGGCCAGGCCGGCGACTCGGCGATCTTCTTCGGCCTGTCGGGGACTGGCAAGACGACGCTCTCCGCGGATCCGCTCCGGAGCCTGATCGGCGACGACGAGCACGGCTGGGGCGACGGCTACGTCTTCAACTTCGAGGGCGGCTGCTACGCCAAGACGATCCGCCTGTCGTCGATGTACGAGCCGGACATCTTCGCCACGACGAAGCGCTTCGGGACGATCCTGGAGAACGTCGACATCGATCCCGTCACCCGCGAGCTCGACCTCGACAGCGAGCGGATCACCGAGAACACCCGCGGCGCCTACCCGCTCGAGTACATCGGCAACGCCGATCCGACCGGGGTCGCCGGCACGCCCCGCAACGTCGTGTTCCTGACCGCCGACGCGTTCGGGGTCCTGCCGCCGATCTCACGGCTGACGCGGGAGCAGGCGGCCTATCACTTCATCAGCGGCTACACGGCCAAGCTCGCCGGTACGGAGATCGGGGTGAAGGAGCCGAGCGCGACCTTCTCGGCCGGGTTCGGGGCGCCGTTCCTGCCACGGCACCCGGGCGTGTATGCCCACATGCTCATGGACCGGCTCGAGCAGTTCGACGTGCCCGTCTGGTTGGTGAACACCGGCTGGACCGGCGGGCCCTACGGCACTGGCCAGCGGATGAACATCAACCACACTCGGACCATGGTCAGGGCAGCCCTGAACGGCGAGCTGAAGGACGTGCCGACGATCGTCGACCCGATCTTCCGCGTCGCCGTGCCCGCGACCGTCCCCGGTGTCCCCACCGAGGTGCTCTTCCCGCGGGACACCTGGGCGGATCCCGACGCGTACGACGCGGCCGCGATGAAGATCGCCCACATGTTCCACGAGAACTTCGAGGCCTACGCCGACGGCGTCAGCGAGGCGGTCCGGAACGCCGGGCCGATCGATCCACGCAATGCCGGCGAGGTCCGGGTATCGGCCCCCGGCGAGGGCTGAGCCCCAACAAGCGCGTCCGAGGAGACCGGAAATGGCTCGCAACAAGGTAACCGTCGTCGGCGCGGGAAATGTCGGCGCCACGGCCGCCCAGCGGATCGCCGAGGCCGGCCTGGCCGACGTCATCCTCATCGACATCGTCGAGGGCCTGCCGCAGGGCAAGGGCCTCGACCTCGCCGAGGCCGCGCCGGTCGTCCCCCACGACGCCCATGTCATTGGCACGAACGACTACGCCGACACCGCCGGCTCCGACATCGTGGTCGTGACGTCCGGCATCGCCCGCAAGCCGGGAATGAGTCGCGACGAGCTGCTCGCGACGAATGCGGGCATCGTCTGGTCCGTCGTCAAGGCGGCCGTCCAGCACTCGCCGGACGCGATCCTCGTCATCGTCACGAACCCGCTCGACGCGATGTGCCACGTCGCGATGGAAGCCTCCGGGTTCCCCCGTGAGCGCGTCATCGGCATGGCCGGCGTCCTCGACTCCGCGCGCTTCCGGGCGTTCATCGCCATGGAGCTCGGGGTCTCCGTCGAGGACACCCACGCGTTCGTCCTCGGCGGCCACGGCGACACGATGGTGCCCCTGCCGCGCTACTCCACCGTCGCGGGCATCCCGATCACGGAGCTCATGACCCCGGAGCGCGTCCAGGCCCTCGTCCAGCGGACCGCCGGCGGCGGCGCCGAGATCGTCGCGCTGCTCAAGACGGGATCGGCCTACTACGCCCCGGCCGCAGCGACGTTCGAGATGGTCGAATCGATCCTGAAGGACCGCAAGCGCGTCCTGCCGTGTGCCACGTACCTCCAGGGCGAGTACGGCGCCGACGGGCTGTTCGTCGGCGTGCCGGTGGTCCTCGGGGCCCGGGGCATGGAGCGGGTCATCCAGATCAAGCTCTCGGCCGACGAGCAGGCCGCCTTCGATCGCTCGGCCGCCGCCGTCCGGGAGCTCGTGACGGCGATGGCGAACCTCGCCGCCGGGAGTGCGTCGGGCAGCTGACCCTCGGCGGCGCGCCGAGGCACGACGCGGCCGACTAGACTCGCCCGTCGTGAGCCCCGCCGTCCTGAGCATCGCGTTCGATCCGGTCATCCATCTCGGCGACACCGCCTCGGTGCGGGTCGAGACGATCGCGCTCGCGGCGATCCTCCTCGCCGGGCTGCTCCTTGGCGCCCGAATCGGGCGGATCACGCCCGCCGTGGGGCCGTACGTGCCGGCGCCGGGACTGCGTCCGGACGACCTGCTGTTCATCGCCGTCGGCGCGGTGCCCGGAGCGCTGCTCGGTGGCCGGCTCGGCTACGTCCTCGACCACCTCGACTACTACCGGGCGAACCCGGCGTCGATCACCGATTTCAGCCAGGGTGGCCTCGGCCTCACCGTCGGCGTGCCGTTCGGAATCCTGACGGGGGCGATCATCGCCCGCCTCATCGGGGCTCCCGTCGCCAGATGGCTCCACGCCGCCGCGTTCCCGTTGCTGTTCGTCCTCGCCGCCGGCAAGCTCGCGGGGGTCCTCGGCGCCACGGGCCAGGGCCTGCCCTCCGACCTGTCATGGGCCACGTCGTACGCCGGCCCCGGGCCATGGGGCTCGCTCGCGCCGAACGTCCCGTCCCACCCGGCGCAGGCCTACGAGGCGCTCCTCGTGACCCTGGCCATCGCGGTCCTGATCGTCCTGTCCCGGTTCGAGGTCATCGCCCGTCGCGACGGCGGCGCGATGTTCGCGGCGCTGGCCCTGTGGGCGGGTGCCCGGTTTGCCGTCGCATTCACGTGGCGGGACGCGGCGATCCTCGGGCCGCTGCGGGTGGACCAGCTGCTGTCGCTCCTCCTCCTCGCCCTGGCGCTCCTCGGCCTGTTCGAGCGCAGCCGTGCCCCGGCCGGCACCGGGGAGCGCGATCGCGTGGAGGAGCCCGCGCCGGCCGCGTAGGCGCGCCCGCCGCGTAGGCGCGCTGGCGGTTCCGCATCGTCGTCCCGCCGCGCCAACGCACCGGCGCGGTATCGTGTCGGACGCCGAGCCGGGTGGCTCAGCGTCCCGGAGGTGCGTCCCATGACCCAGGTCGTCGATCCCAGCGCAGCGCGGTCCGGTGCCGCCGACGCCGCGGGCCCCGGTGCGCCCGGGCGCGACGCTGCCGCAGCCGCCGCCGTCGACCACTGGATCGCGGGTCGCCGCGTGCCCGGCACCTCGGGCCGGACCGGGCCCGTCTTCGACCCCGCGACCGGCCGCGTGGCCCGCGAGGTCCACTTCGCCGCCGAGGCCGACGTCGACGCCGCCGTGGCCGCCGCGAAGGCGGCCTTCCCGGGCTGGCGGGCGACCTCGCTGTCGAAGCGGACCGAGGTCATGTTCCGGACCCGGAACCTCGTGGAGGCCCACCGCCACGAGCTCGCGGCGCACCTCACGGCCGAGCACGGCAAGGTCCCGAGCGACGCGCTCGGCGAGATCGCCCGCGGCCTCGAGAATCTCGAGTTCGCGACCGGCGTCGCCCACCTGCTGAAGGGCGGGTTCTCGGAGCAGGTCTCGGGCGGGATCGACGTCTACCAGATCCGCCAGCCGCTCGGCGTCGTGGCCGGGATCACGCCGTTCAACTTCCCGGCGATGGTCCCGATGTGGATGTTCGCGACGGCGATCGCCTGCGGCAACGCGTTCGTCCTCAAGCCCTCGGAGAAGGACCCGTCGGCGTCGCTCTACCTGGCCGAGCTGCTCAAGGAGGCGGGCGTACCCGATGGCGTGTTCAACGTCGTCCAGGGCGACAAGGTCGCGGTCGATCGGATCCTGGAGCATCCCGACATCGCCGCGGTGTCGTTCGTCGGCTCGACGCCGATCGCCCGCTACATCTACGAGACCGGGACGCGCCACGGCAAGCGCGTCCAGGCCCTCGGCGGAGCGAAGAACCACATGCTCGTCCTGCCGGACGCCGACGTGAACATGGCCGCGGATGCCGCGGTGTCCGCCGGCTACGGCTCGTCGGGCGAGCGGTGCATGGCCATCGCGACCATCGTCGCCGTCGGCGCCTCCGCCGATCCCCTCATCGCGGCGATCCGCGAGCGCCTCCCGAAGATCAAGGTCGGGCCGGGCACGGACCCCGCCGCCGAGATGGGCCCGCTCGTCACGAAGCAGCACCGCGACAAGGTCGCCTCGTACCTCGACAGCGCCGCGGCGCAGGGCGCCACCGTCGTGGCCGACGGCCGCGAGCATCCGCTGTACGAGGGATCGGACGGGTTCTTCCTCGGCGTGTCGCTCATCGACCGGGTCACGCCGGACATGGACTGCTACCGCGACGAGATCTTCGGGCCGGTCCTCACCGTCACCCGGGCCGAGACCTACGCGGACGCCGTCCAGCTCATCAATGACAACCCGTACGGCAACGGCACGGCGATCTTCACTCGCGATGGCGGCGCGGCCCGGCAGTTCCAGTTCGACGTCAACGTCGGCATGGTCGGGATCAACATCCCCGTCCCGGTGCCCGTCGCGTACTACAGCTTCGGCGGCTGGAAGGCCTCGCTGTTCGGCGACCTCCACATGTACGGCCCCGAGGGGATCCAGTTCTACACGCGGGCCAAGGTCGTCACGGCCCGCTGGCCGGACCCCGGCACGTCGAAGGTCGACCTGGGCTTCCCGAGGACGCGCTGACCGTCAGCCGAAACCGAAGAGGCC
>JACQEG010000131.1 GCA_016200665.1 Chloroflexota bacterium
ACGCTCCAGCCGGCCCCGAGGCCCACGATGAGGCGGCCGTCCGACAGCTCGTCGATCGTCGCCAGCTCCTTGGCGAGGACGACCGCGTTCCGCATCGGCGCGATGACCACGCTGGCCCCGACGTGGACCGTTCGGAAGCGCCCCGCGACCCAGGCGAGGGTCGTGATGATCTCGAACGTCCGGCCGTAGTCCTCGGCGGCGCTGTGATCGACGAGGAGGTGGTCGGTGCCCCAGACGTCCGTGAACCCATGCCGCTCGGCGAGCTCGGCCGCCGCGGCGATGCCCTCGCGTGACGACTCGTCGCCGATCGAGGGGAGCACGAGCCCGAAGTCCATGGGCCGCATCGTAGACGCGGCGGCCCGGGGTGTCCCCGGACCGATCCTCGAGCGTGCTCGCCCTGCGCCAACCGTAACCTTTACGAGAACGTGAAGGTTTGCTAGATTCGCGTATGTGACGCTCTCTACAGCCGAGCGGCTGGCTCGGATCCAGGAGGTGGCGGAGGAGGTCGGGCTGACCGCCCGCTCCATCCGCTACTACGAGGAGCGCGGCCTGCTGAAGCCCGCGGCGCGTTCCGAGGGCGCGTACCGCCTGTACGACGCGGACGACATCGAGCGACTGCGCTACATCAAGGGCCTCCGCGACGACGCCGGGTTCAGCCTCGCCGACATCGGCCAGCTCCTCGAGGACGAGACGGCCCGCGCCCGGATCGGCGCGCGGTACCGCGAGACCGATGACCCGGGCGAGCGGCGCGCCCTCCTGCTGGAGGGCATCGCCCGGATCGACCACCAGGTCGCCACGCTCCGGGTCAAGATCGAGCGGCTCCAGTCGATGATCGAGGCCGCCACCGCGCGCCGCGACCACCTGCACGGCCACCTCGCGGAGCTCGACGCGACGGGCGGCATCGCACCACACCCCGCCGGCAGCGGGACGCATCGCCCCGCCGAGCGCGGGAGTCGATCGTGACGATCGGCAGGCCGGGCACCGCCGGGCTCCGAGGCTTCGCCGGCTGGCGGGCACTCCGCCACCGCAACTACCGGCTGTTCTTCGGGGGCCAGCTCGTCTCGCTCGTCGGGACCTGGATGCAGTCGGTGGCCCAGAGCTGGCTCGTCCTCCAGCTGACGGGCGATCCCCTGATGCTGGGCCTCGTGGCGGCCGCGCAGTTCACCCCGGTGCTGTTCCTGGGGCTGTTCGGCGGCCTGATCGCCGACGCGGCGCCCAAGCGCCGGACGCTCATCGCCACCCAGACCGCGGCGATGCTCCTCGCGTTCGCCCTCTTCGGGCTCAGCGCGACGAACTCGGTCCAGGTGTGGCACGTCCTGCTGCTCGCCCTGGGCCTCGGAATCGTCAACTCGGTCGACATGCCCACTCGCCAGGCGTTCGCGGTCGAGATGGTCGGACGCGAGGACATCGGCAACGCGGTGGCGCTCAACTCCGCGATGTTCAACGGAGCTCGGATCATCGGTCCGGCCATCGCCGGCCTCGCGATCGGCGCCTTCGGCGTGGCCACCGCGTTCCTCATCAACGGCCTGAGCTTCCTGGCCGTCATCGGCGGCCTCTTCCTCATGCGCGACCGCGAGCTCCATTCGCCACCCCGGATCGCCCGGCCATCCTCGGTTCGCGGCGTGATGCACAACCTCGGCGAGGGGCTGCGGTATGTCTGGCGGACGCCCACCGTCCTGCTCGCGATGTCGGTCGTGGGGCTCGTCTCGACGTTCGGCATGAACTTCTCGGTGCTCATGCCGCCGTTCGCCCGCGACATCCTGCGCCAGGATGCGTCCGGGTACGGGTTCCTGATGGCGGCGATGGGCGTCGGGTCGCTGGTCGCGGCGCTGGCGATCGCGTTCTCGGGCCGGACCGGACCGCGGATCATCGGGGCCGGTGCGCTCGTGCTCGGCCTCGCGGAGGTCGTTCTTGGCGGGACGCAGTCGTTCTCGCTGGCCCTCGCAGCGATGTTCGTCGGCGGGCTCGGTGGCATCGCGATGGCCGCGACGGCGAACACCGTCATCCAGCTGACCGTGCCGGACCAGCTTCGCGGCCGGGTCATGAGCGTCTACACGACGGTCTTCGCCGGATCCACGCCGTTCGGCGGGCTGATCATCGGCGCGCTGGCCTCGGGCCTGGGTGTCGCCGTCGCGATGATCTTCGGTGGCGCCGTCAGCGCGCTCATCGGGCTCGGCGGGCTCGTCTGGATCAACCGGATCCGGCAGCGGCCCCCGGCCCTCGTCCGCCGCAGGACCGTCGAGGGCGCGGAGGCCGCGAGCCTCTCGGTCGGCCGAGTCGGCCGGTCCCAGTAGACCGGTCCCAGCAGACCGGTCGCGGCAGGGCCCGGGCTACCATCGCCGGGTGTCGCAGCCCGACGGCCGGGCCCACCGCCCGGCCTCCATCGACCGCCCGACGAACCGGCTCGCCGGCGAGACGAGCCCGTACCTCCTCCAGCACGCCCACAACCCGGTCGACTGGATGCCGTGGGGCCCGGACGCGCTGACCCGGGCGAAGCTCCTCGACAAGCCGATCTTCCTCTCGATCGGCTACGCGGCCTGCCACTGGTGCCACGTCATGGAGCGCGAATCGTTCGAGGACGAGGCCACGGCGCGGTTCCTCAACGAGCACTTCGTCCCGATCAAGGTCGACCGCGAGGAGCGACCGGACCTCGACCAGGTGTACATGGCCGCGGTCCAGGCGATGACCGGTGGCGGTGGCTGGCCGATGTCCGTGTTCCTCACGCCCGAGGGCCGGCCGTTCTATGGCGGAACGTACTTCCCGAACGAGCCGCGCCACAGCCTGCCGAGCTTCCTCCAGGTCCTCCAGACGCTCGCGGGCGCCTGGCGCACGCAGCGCGGCGAGCTCGAGGAGGTCGGTGGCCGGCTCGCCGCCACGTTGCTCGAGCAGGCGACGCTGCCGGCCATCCAGCCGGCGCCGCGACCGGACCTGCTCGATGCCGCGACAACCCTCCTCGCCCGGTCGTTCGACGCGCGGACCGGCGGCTGGGGCGGCGCCCCGAAGTTCCCCCAGCCGATGACCCTGGAGTTCCTGCTCCGGCGGGCCGTGACGGCGGGCGACGCGGCGGCTCTCGCCGTCGTGCGGGCCGGCCTCGATGCCATGGCCGATGGCGGGATCCACGACCAGCTCGGCGGCGGGTTCCATCGCTATGCGACCGACGCCAACTGGCTCGTGCCGCACTTCGAGCAGATGCTCTACGACAACGCCCAGCTCGCCCGGGTCTACCTCCACGCCTGGGCGGCCACGGGCGAGGCTCGCTACCGCGAGGTGGCCATCGGCGCGCTCGATTTCATCCTGCGGGACCTCGGTCGCGACGACGGGACGTTCGCGGCGAGCCTCGACGCCGACACCGACGGGATCGAGGGCGGCACGTTCACGTGGCACGCGGGCGAGATTCGCGAGGTGCTCGGCGACGCGGAGGCGGGCCTCTTCGCCGAGGCCTACGGCGTCACTGACGAGGGCAACTGGGAAGGCACGACGATCCTCTCGCGGGTCCGGTCGAACGCGGAGCTCGCACAGGCCGGAGGGTTGCCCGCGCGGGCGATCGGCGAGCGACTGGCGGCGGCGCGGGCGCGCCTCCTCGAGGCTCGTGGACGGCGGCCGCAGCCCGCTCGCGACGACAAGGGCCTCGCGGCGTGGAACGGTCTCGCGATCGCGGCCTTCGCCGACGCTGCTCGGCTGCTGGCCCGCGATCCCGATGACGAGGCGGCCATGGCGGCCGCCGCCCGGTTCGGCGCGGCGGCCGAGCGGGCGGCCGAGGCGATCCTCGCCGGCCTGCTCGACGAGCGCGGCCGCCTCCACCGCTCCTGGAAGGACGGTCGCGCATCGGGCCCCGGCGTGCTCGAGGATCACGCGGCCCTCGCCGAGGGCCTGCTCGCCCTGTACGAGGCGACCTTCGACGAGCGCTGGTTCGTCGCCGCCCGGTCCCTGCTCGACACGGTCCTCGCGCGCTTCGCCGACCCGACCGGTGGCTTCTTCGACACCGCCGACGATCACGAGCGGCTGTTCGCCCGCCCGAAGGACGTCCAGGACAACGCCACGCCGTCCGGCAGCTCGCTGGCGACCGTTGCCCTGCTCCGGCTCGCCACGTGGACAGGCGAAGGCCGCTATCGAACCGCGGCGGAGCGCGCGATCGCGACAATCACGCCGTTCGTCGTCCGTTACCCGACGGCGTTCGCGATGTGGCTGCAGGCGATCGACCTGTCTCTCGCCGACGTCGCCGAGGTCGCGATCATTGGCGAGCCCACTGAGGCGGCAACGCAGGCCCTCCTGGGCGCCGCCGGCGGGTACGCGCCCCATCGCGTGATCGCCGTCGGGAGCCCGGACGAGGCCAGCGCCGTGCCGCTGCTGGCGGATCGGCCGACGCTCGGCGGCCGGCCCACCGCGTACGTCTGCCGGGGCTTTGCCTGCCGCGCGCCGGTGACCGATCCCGAGGCGCTCCGGGAGCAGCTCGCGGAGGCGGCGGCTGCCCTGTGACCATCCCGGACGGCGAGATCAGCCCACCCACCCACCCCGGCGGTGAACCCGCTGGGTCCGGGTTCGTCGTCCGCGAGGCCCGGCCCGAGGAATACGAGGCACTTGGCCGAATCACGGCCGAGGCGTACCGGCTCGCCGGCGAGACCGAGGAGGGCTACTTCCCCGAGCTCCTCGACGTGGCCGAGCGGGCGCGCCAGGTCCCGGTGCTCGCCGCCGTGGAGGAGGG
This sequence comes from Chloroflexota bacterium, assembly GCA_016200665.1. Classification (GTDB taxonomy): domain Bacteria; phylum Chloroflexota; class Limnocylindria; order Limnocylindrales; family CSP1-4; genus UBA5189. The sequence goes on from JACQEG010000131.1 coordinate 4,703, forward strand.
GACCGGCCGGTTGCTCGGGACGACGACGTACGTCCCGGGACCCGGGCCGTACCACGAGGGCGACTTCGGCGTCGTCGCCTCGATGCGGATGCTCGCCGTGGCGCCCGAGGCCCAGGGCCGCGGCGTGGGCCGGGCGCTCGTCCTGGCGTGCCTTGAGCGGACACGGGCCGCCGGGCGGACTGGCCTCGCCCTCTACACGCGCCCGTTCATGACGGTCGCCCATCGGCTCTACGAGTCGATGGGATTCGAGAGGGTCCCGGCGCTCGACTGGGAGTTCGATCCCGGCGAGTGGCTGTGGGCCTACCGGATCGACCTGTGACGCGCGACCCGGCCGCAGCTGCGGGATGGGGCCCGGGACCGGGTCCGGCCGCCGCCGGCGTCGCCCCGCGGCCGGCGGCCACGCTCGTCCTGCTGCGACCGGCCGAGGCGCCTGGCCCGGCCGGCTTCGAGGTCCTCCTGACCCGGCGGCCGGATTCGATGCGATTCGGCGCCGGCATGTGGGTCTTCCCGGGCGGACGTCTGGAGCCGGGCGAAGGACCGCGCGAGGCGGCCGTCCGCGAGACGGCCGAGGAGACGGGCATCATCGTGGTCACCGACGCGCTGGCGCCACTGACGCGATGGGTGACGCCGTATGGCTTCCCGGTCCGCTTCGATGCCCGCTTCTTCGGCGCGATCGTCCCGCCGGGCGCAGACGTCACGGCAGCCTCGGACGAGGTCGCCGAGTGGGCCTGGCTCCGCCCGACCGCCGCCCTCGAGGGCATGGCCGCGGGCCGGCTCGCGATGTGGCAACCGACCGTCGTGACCCTCCAGCAGCTCGAGCCGATCGAGGACGCGGCCGGGCTCACCGCGGCCTTCCGTGCGGCGCCGGGTGCACCGCCGCCGGCGGTCCACGAGGTGCCGCCGGATGCCGCTCGCGCCGTGCGGAGCACGTGGCAGGCGGGGATCGAGGGTCGGCTCGGGCAGGCGCAGGTTGTCGGGCGACAGGCCTGGGTCGTCGTCGACCCCGGCGATCCGACCGGCGACATGTTCGAGGCGGTCCTCCGGGAGGCGCGGGCGGCGGGCGCCCGGCTCGCCGGCGTCGTCATCCACGACGTGTCCCCGGAGCGGCACGCCGGCGTCGAGCTCTTCGCCCGCGGGCTCGGCCTGCCGGTCGCGGGACCGCCGGGTGCGGATGCCGTCCTGCCGTACGAGGCGCTGGAGCTCGAGGATGGCAACCCCGTTCCGTTCGGTGACGTCGCGCTCGTCGCGGAGGTCGTCGGGCGGCCAGGGACGAGCGGAGCCTCGGGTCGGTGGGCCGACCGTGCGGGCCGGATCCGCCTCCGATCCGGCTAGCGAACGGGGTGCGTCTCGATCGGGCCCGAGGCCCGCCACGCGGCCATCGCATCGAACCAGCGGCGCTGGTAGACGAGGACGCCGACGACGTACAGGTCGGCCGCGCCGAGGACGATCCCGAGCGGGTTCGGGAAGGACGACAGGTACAGGAAGGCGTAGATCGCCGCGACGTTGAGGCAGATCGCCCATGAGCGGCCGGTTCGGAGCAGCACGCCGGCGGCGATCGCGATGCCGTTGAGGGCGAACCCGACGACGACGTCCGCCGGGAGGCCCTCCGTCCCGCCGATCCGGTCGGCGCCGGCGATGACCGTCTCCGCGATCCCGAGGACGCCACCGACGAGCAGGATGGCCGCGGCCGCCTCGGCCATGACCGGCCGGGCCGGTCGCTCCTGCGGATCCTCGTCCGTCAAGCGGGCGTCTGCCTCACGCGGGCTTCTGGTCGTCCGGCCGATCCGGGGCGTCGCCGTCGGAGCGCATCTTGCCGGCCTCGTCGCGGGCGGCCCGGACTCCGCGGCCGATCATCGACCCGAGCTGCGGCAGCGTCTTCGGCCCGCGCCAGATGAGGGCAAGGAGGAGGATGACGATCAGGACGGCGAGGGTGTCCATCATCGGGGATGGTACTCCCCGCGTCGGGCCGCACCCCGCCCGTGACGGGCTATCGTGCCCGGGTGCCCGACGCCGGCCCGCTCCTCGTCTTCGGCCCGCGCTCGACGACGTA
>JACQEG010000123.1 GCA_016200665.1 Chloroflexota bacterium
ATCGACCAGGGCAAGCTCGTCCACCAGGGCTCGCTGGAGCAGCTGCTCTCGACCTCCGGCGCGGTTCGGATCCGGGTCACGCCGGCCGAGGTGGAGCCTTCCCGCGCGATCCTCGCGACCCTGCCCGGCGCCGATCCGGTGGCCGACGGCGAGGGCTGGATCACCGTCCGGGCCAAGCCGGAGACGGCGGGCGACGTGAATCGCGCGCTCGCGCAGGCCGGGATCTACGCGTCCGGGCTCGAGACCGGCAGCGACCTCGAGGCGATCTTCCTGTCGCTCACCGGGGGGCCCAACGCGTGAGGCTCCTCGGTGGCGAGATTCGGAAGCTGGTCCGGCGTCCCGCGTCGTTCATCACGCTCGGGATCATGCTGGCGATCGTCGGCCTGATCTATTTCGCGGTCTCGGCGGCGTACCGCTCGGCTGCCGCCGGCACGAACCCGGGTGGTGCGGCGGAGCGGGTGGGGATGCGCCTCCTGCTGTCGTTCCCGAGCGCGTACGCGGGCGCCCTCGGCCTCGTGACCGGGCTGGGCGGCCTGTTGGCGGTCGCGTACGGCGCGGCCGCCGCCGGTGGCGACTGGGCCTGGGGGATGGTCAAGGTCGCGGTCGCCCGGGGCGAGAGCCGGAGCCGCTACATCCTCACGAAGCTCGGCGCCGTCGAGATCCTCCTCGTGGCGGGCCTGGTCATCGCCTACGCCGTCGCGGTGCTCGCCGCCGTGCTCGCGGCGAACGCGGCGGGGATCGGGACCGCCGGCATGGACGACGCGACCGTGCTCGGCAAGCTGCCCGAGGACCTGGCTCGCGGCTACATCGGGATGGCCGAGCAGTGCGCGATCGGGTTCGCGATCGCGACGCTGGCGCGCAGCCAGCTCGCCGGCCTCGGGGCCGGGATCGCCCTGTACTTCGTCGAGCAGTTCTCGACGATCTTCATTCCGGACATCGTCAAGTACCTGCCGTTCCACGTCGCCCAGTCGGCCCTCCGAATCACGGTCGGCGGTGGCGGAGCGGGCCAGGGGGCCGGAGCGACGGCCGCCCTCGATCCGTCGCTCGCGGTTGGGCTCGTCTTCGCCTACCTCGCGATCGCCGCCGTGGCGTCGGCCGTGATGGTCGAGCGCGCCGAGATCAGCGGGTGAGCGCGGCCGCTCCGACGTCGTCGCCGATCGGCGCCCCGGCGGGCTCGCGAGCCCCGTTCGAGGTCATCACCGCGGCGCCACGCGACGGCAGCACCCAGGCACGCGCCGGTCGCCTCACCCTGCCCCACGGTGTCGTCGAGACGCCGCAGTTCATGCCGGTCGGGACGAACGCGACGGTCAAGGCCCTCGACCCCGACGACCTCGAGCGGGCTGGCGCCTCGATCGTGCTCGCCAACACCTACCACCTGTATCTCCGACCCGGTCATGAGCGGATCCAGCGGCTCGGCGGCCTCCATCGGTTCATGGCCTGGGACCGCCCGCTCCTCACCGATTCGGGCGGCTTCCAGGTCGTCTCGCTGGACCAGCTCCGATCGATCGACGACGACGGCGTGACCTTCAAGAGCCACCTCGACGGCTCGGCCCACCGGCTCACCCCGGAGGCCTCGATCGAGATCCAGGCCGCCCTCGGGGCCGACGTGGCGGTCGCGTTCGATCACCCGGTGTTCCCGTCCTCGCCACGCGCGGTCGTCGCGGATGCGACGGCCCGGACCGAGCGCTGGGCCGAGCGCTCGCTCGAGGCGCACGCCCGCTCGGAGCGGGCCCGCGAGCTGGGCCAGAGCCTGTTCGGGGTGATCCAGGGCGGCCTCGACCCGGAGCTGCGCGCCGAGTCGACCCAGACGATCGCCGCGCTGCCGTTCGACGGCCTGAACATCGGCGGCCTCGCCGGCGATGAGACGCCGATCCAGCGCGCCGACGCCCTCCGCGTCGTCGTGCCGCTGCTCGCCGACGACCCGCGACCGCGGTACCTCATGGGCCTCGGCTCACCGATCGACCTGCTCGATGCGGTCGACCTCGGCGTCGACCTGTTCGACTCGGTCCTGCCGGCGCGCGTGGCTCGGACCGGCCAGGTCTGGATCCCGGGCGGCCGCCTCAACCTCCGCAACGCGGCATTCCTGGACGACCCCAACCCGATCGAGGAGGGCTGTCCGTGCCCCGCCTGCCGGCGCTTCTCGCGGGCCTACCTGGCCCATCTGTTCCGGGCTCGCGAGCTCCTCGGATACCGGCTCGCAACTTGTCACAACCTGACCTTCACCCTAGACTTCATGGCCAGAATCCGAGCCGCGATTCAGGCCGGACGCTTCCCGGATGTGCGACAGGAGCTGCGGGTCCGCGCGGGCCGGATCCGCGCCGGCGAAGCGGCAGGTGAGCCGGCGTGAAGCGGGTCCCGATACCGTCATTCGAGCGCGGAGGAACCGGCGATGGCCTCTCGAGATCGACCCGGCCGCGAAGCCAAGAAGAAGCCGAAGGACAAGTCCGGCCTGCCCAAGGTGCAGCCGCTTTCGGAGCCGCCGATGAACGTCGAGCTCATCCGGAAGCAGCGCAAGCCGCGGTGGGACGAAGAGGACAAGGACGAGGCCTGATCGATCCCGCGGACGGCGCGTCGGCTCCGGACGCCGGGCAGCCACGGACAGGAGCGTGACGCGACGATGGCGGTGATGAACGAGCGCGCCGGCGAACGAGCCCTCGCCGAACGGACCAAGGCCGTGGACGCGGCGATCCTGTCGATCGAGAAACAGTTCGGGACCGGCTCGATCATGAAGCTGGGTTCGGCCCAGCGCCAGCAGGTCGACTTCATCCCGACCGGCTCGATCGCGCTCGACCTGGCGCTCGGCGTCGGCGGCATCCCGCGTGGCCGGATCACGGAGATCTTCGGCCCGGAGTCCTCCGGCAAGACGACCGTCTGCCAGCACGTCATCGCCGAGGCGCAGAAGCGCGGTGGCGTGGCGGCGTTCATCGACGTCGAGCACGCGCTCGACCCCGGCTACGCCCGCGCCTGCGGCGTCAACGTCGACGAGCTGCTCGTGAGCCAGCCTGACACCGGCGAGCAGGCCCTCGAGATCACCGAGACGCTCATCCGCTCGGGCGGCGTCGACGTCGTTGTCGTCGACTCGGTCGCGGCCCTCGTGCCGCGCGCCGAGATCGAGGGCGAGATGGGCGACTCGTTCGTCGGCATCCAGGCCCGGCTCATGAGCCAGGCGCTGCGGAAGCTGACCGGCGCCGTCAGCCGGTCGAACACCGCGCTCGTCTTCACGAATCAGCTGCGCGAGAAGATCGGCGTCATGTTCGGCAACCCCGAGACGACGCCCGGTGGCCGCGCCCTCAAGTTCTACGCCAGCGTTCGGCTGGACATCCGGCGTGTCGAGACGATCAAGACCGGCACCGAATCGGTCGGCAACCGGGTCCGGGTCAAGGTCGTGAAGAACAAGGTCGCGCCGCCGTTCCGGGTCGCGGAGTTCGACGTCATGTACGGCGAGGGCGTCTCCAAGGAAGGCGGCCTGCTCGACGTCGGCGTGGCGATGGGCGTGGTCGACAAGACGGGCGCCTGGTTCACCTACGCGGACACCCGGCTCGGCCAGGGTCGCGAGGCCGCGAAGGAGTTCCTCAAGGGCAACGCCGCCATCGCTGCGGACATCGAGTCGAAGATCCGCACGAAGACCTCGGAATCGGCGATCCCCGTGGAGGGAATCGAGGAAGCGGAGTAGCTCGCCGTGATCCGGACCGCTGGCGGCGTTCTCGCCTCCGGTCCTCGGCGCACGCACGTTCGAGTGTGCTCGCCTCGGTCCGCGGCTCGGCGTTGCCATCGACCCGGCTGACGGCGGGCGTCGAGTGACGTCAGGGCGGCGGAAGCCGTCGCTCGCGGAGCGGCGGGCGAAGCGAGCCGAGGTCGATGATCCGAACGTCGTGCTCGAGGCAGCCCTTCGGTTCCTGGAGGCGCGCCAGCGATCCGTCGCGGAGGTCCGGCGGCGGCTGACGACCGCCGGCTACCGCGAGGAGCTCGTGACCGGCGCCATCGACCGGCTGGGTGATCTCGGCATCCTGGACGACCAGGCGTTCACGGCCGCGTGGGTCGAGTCGAGGGACCGGGCGAGGCCGCGCGGCGAACGGGCGCTGCGCCAGGAACTGCGGCTCAAGGGTGTTGCGTCGAGCCTGATCGACGAGGCGATGGGCGAGCGCCGGCCCGAGCCGGGCGGGGTCGAGGACCCCGACCTGCCAGCCGCCGAGCGGCTGCTCGCCCGCCACCGCTCGCAGCTGAACCGGGTCGTCGATCCCCGACAGCGACGGCAGCGGGCCTACGCGCTGCTCGTCCGGAACGGCTTCGATTCAGAGATCGCGGGCCGGCTGGCGCAGCGAGTCATCGCCGCGGAACCCGCCGACCTCGACATCGGCGACTGACGACCCCAAAACGCCTCTCGATTCCGCGCCGGATGGGTCGTATCGTCCGACCTGCCGGGGACTGGCACGACACAGGCGAGGAGGAGCGTCCCAATGGCCCCATCGGATGGACCCACTGGCTCGATGACCTCGGCCGCTGCGGCGGCGGAGGGTGGCGCGATGCGCTTCTGGTCCCGGCTCGGTCAGGGCGAGCAGCTGGCCTTCGCGGGTGCGTTCGTCCTGCTGGTCATCGGCGACTGGCTCCTGTCGGACCTGCTCGACCAGGGTGGCGTGCCGTTCGCGATGGAAGTCGCGGCCGCGAACGTCCTGCTCCTGATCTACGCGAAGTCCGCGCGGCCCGGCATGGCCTGGCCGATCCCGTTCGCGATGCTGCTCGCCGGCCTGGCGACGGTCATCTTCGTCCCGACGATCTCCGACCTGCTCGTCGATCTCCGGCAGCTGGACAAGCTCGGCGACGCGGGGCGGCTCATCGCGATCGTGGTCGACTGGGCGGCCGGTCTGGCCGTCGGCGTCGGCGCCTGGATGGTGTGGCGCGACAGCTGAGCCGGCTGCGCGACAGTTGAGCAGCGCGCCCCCTACAGCCGCGAGACGAGGGCCTTCGCGTCCCGTTCCACGCCCACGAGGTTGGCCGAGCCCATGTCGACCATCCAGGGCGTGCCGATGAACGAGAGCCCGGGCACCGTCGTCTGCCCGGCATCGGTCACCGGCAGCCCGAGCTCGTCGAACACGGGCGCCTCGACCCACTCGAAGGACGGGCGGTAGCCGCTGGTCCAGAGAACCGTCGAGATGCCCTCCGCCGCGAGGTCGAGCTCGGTGACGACCGGTGGGTCGAACGCGACCTGGGCGGGCTCGTCCGGCGGAAGCGCGAGGCTCATCCGCTCGACGTACGCGTCGCAGACGGGTCGGAAGCGAGCCTCGAAGAAGCCGTCGGCGAAGCGGAGGCTGTCCGGCAGGTCCGGGGCGAAGGAGACGCGGGTGCCGTCGGCGCCCGTGAGCCGGCCCACGAGCCGAAGCCCGTCGCGGGCCATCGCCCGGAGGTTCGTGTCGTGGCCTCCGCCGTGGCCCGAGAGCTGGGGATTGCAGGCAAATCGGGCTCGCGGGTCGGGCAACTGCGCGGGCGTCGGCAGGCCGAGGCCGACCGCGAGGCCGCGGGTGCCCATCTCGCGGAGCCACCAGAAGACGTCCTTGCCCCGGTACGTCCGTGGCACCCGACCGCACCTGCCCACGGCCATCGTCACGGAGCGGCCGGCCGCCATGAGCTCCTCGGCGAGCTGGACGCCCGACTGGCCGCTGCCCACGAGGAGCACGCCGCCCGGCGGCAGGGCCGACGGGTTCCGGTAGTGGTGGACGTGGACCTGGCTGATCGACGGGTCGATCAGCGTGGCGGCCGGAGGGCGGTGCGGGGCCTGGAACGGCCCGCCGGCGACGACGACCGATCGGGCCTCCAGCGATCCCCGGCTGGTCGCCAACCGGAAGCGGGAGGCGCCGTCCGCGTATAGCTCCAGGTGGGTCACGTCCGTGTCGAGCTCGACCGGGGCGTCGATCGTCGCGGCGTACGCGCGGAAGTGGTCGACGATCTCGTCCCGGGGCATGAACCCGTCGGGGTCCGCCCCGCGATAGGCGAAGCCGTCGAGGGAGGTGGTCCAGTTCGGCGACACGAGCTGGAAGGCGTCCCATCGGTCCTGCCAGCCGCCGCCGAGCGTGGAGCGCCGATCCAGGAGCACATGCTCGCGGCCCAGCTGCCGCAGGAGGCCGCTGACGATGAGGCCGGCATGACCCGCGCCGACGATGACGGTATCGACGGATCGGGGACGCGCGCTCATGACCCAAACCCTACTCGAGCCGGGGGGAGCGTGGGCTCATTCGCGCGGCCGGGGTAGTAGGCTACGCGGCAGAGCCGCCGCGCAGCCCATGGAGCGCATCCCGGGCGCCGCGGTCGACCCAGTTGCACATGACGCGTCCGGCCGCCGGGTCCGCCCGGGGCGCGCCGGATGGGAGGAGAAGATGGAAGGCGTCGCCCTCGCCCTCGTGGCGTTGGTGGGACTGGCCGTTGGCGTTGCCGCGGGCTTCGTGGCGCGCAGCCGCTGGGCCAACCAATCGATCAAGGTCGCCCACGAGAAGGCCGCCCGCATCGTGGCCGATGCCCGGACCCAGCAGAAGGACCTGATCCTCGAGGCCAAGGAGGAGAAGATCCGCCTCCAGCGCGAGGCCGAGGACGAGGCACGTTCGAGGCGCACCGAGCTGGGCGCGATCGAACGCCGACTCGTCCAGCGGGACGAGCAGCTCGACCAGCGCTCGGACATGCTCGAGCAGCGCGATCGGAAGCTGCTGGAGCGCGAGATCGACCTCGACCGCCAGCGCGAGGAGGTCGCCAAGCTGAATGCCGAGCGCGTGATGGCCCTCGAGAAGCTCAGCGGCGTGTCGGGCGAGGATGCCAAGGGGATGCTCCTCGAGGCCGTTCGCGAGGAGGCCGAGCACGACGCTGTCAAGCTCGCCCGCTCGATCGAGCGGCGGGCCCGCGAGGAGGCCAACGAGAAGGCCCGCGACATCATCGTCACGGCGATGCAGCGAGTCGCCGCGGATCACACCGCCGAGCACACGGTGACCGTCGTCCACCTGCCCAGCGACGAGATGAAGGGCCGGATCATCGGTCGCGAGGGCCGCAACATCCGGGCCCTCGAGCAGGCCACCGGGATCGATCTGATCATCGACGACACCCCCGAGACCGTCGTGCTCTCGGGCTTCGACCCGGTCCGCCGGGAGGTCGCGAGGATCGCGCTCACGAAGCTCATGGGTGACGGCCGGATCCACCCCGGCCGGATCGAGGAGGTCGTGGCCAAGGCCCGCGCCGAGGTCGACCTCGTCATCCGCCAGGCCGGCGAGGCCGCCGCCTACGAGGTCGGGATCCCGGGGCTGCCGCCGGACCTCCTCAAGCTCCTCGGCCGGCTGAAGTTCCGGACGAGCTACGGCCAGAACGTCCTCGTCCACTCGATCGAGACCGCCAGCCTCGCGTCGGTCATCGCGGCCGAGCTGGGGGCCGACGTCATGGCCGCCAAGATGGGCGGCCTCCTCCACGACATCGGCAAGGCCGTCGACCACGAGGTCGAGGGACCGCACGCCGCCATCGGCGCCGCGATCGCCCAGAAGCACGAGCTGCCGTTCAAGGTCGTCAACGGCATCGCCGCCCACCACCAGGAGGTCGAGTACGCCTGCGTCGAGGCGCCGATCGTCCAGGTGTCGGACGCGATCAGCGCGTCACGACCCGGCGCCCGCGGCGAGACGATGGAGACGTACGTCAAGCGCCTCGAGGACCTCCAGGCGATCGCCGAGAGCTTCACCGGCGTCGAGAAGTCGTTCGCGGTCCAGGCCGGGCGCGAGGTCCGGATCCTCGTCCGGCCCGATGAGATCGACGACCTGTCGGCGACGCGGCTCGCCCGCGACATCGTCAAGAAGATCGAGGACCAGCTGACCTACCCGGGCCAGATCAAGGTCACGGTCATCCGCGAGACCCGCGCCGTCGAGTACGCGAAGTAGTCCGCGGCCGTCACTCGGCGGGCCCAAGGACTCGTCCGAGATGCGACCTGCGGATGCGTCCCAGGAGGCTTGGGATGCGCACTCGCGTCGCGCTCGTCTTCGTCGCGTCCGTTGCCCTGGCAGCCTGCGGCCACGCCGGGCCGAGCGTCGGCCAATCGCCCGCCGGATCCGGTGCGGCCTCGGTCCCGTCGGCGTCACCCGGCTCCTCGTCGATCGTGGCGAGACCAACCGGGCAGATCGCGTTCGTCCGTCCTGAAACCGCGGCGGGCGAGGGTCAGGTCGACATCTATCTCGTCGACGCCGGCGGAGGCGAGGCACCGGTTCGCCTGACGAACGACGCGCGGGTCGAGGAGGCGATCTATTGGCTTCTGGACGGCTCCGCCCTGGTCTACGCCTGGTCGACCTACCTCGATCCGTATCACCAGACGCTGACGTCGATTCGGACGGACGGCGCAGGCGCGATCGACCTCGGGCCCGTGCAGACGATCTACTCGCCTTCGGCGGTCTCGCCCGACGGTCGATACGTCGCGTTCGGTGGGGATGGCAGCGAGGACGGCAGCAGTGGCCTGGTGCTGCTCGACCTCGCTGACGGCGCGCGTCGGCAGCTGACAGCCGGCGGCGAGACCCAGCCGATCTGGTCTCCGGACGGGTCGCGGATCCTCGCGTTCCTGCCGAGCCGCGGACTGACTGTCATCGGCGGAACGTCCGGGCAGGTGATGGCGCGGATCGACGACCCAGGCATCCAGTGGCTCGTCGGTTGGACGGGTGATGGCCTGTCCATCCTGTACCACAGCTGTGGATCGGACCTCGGCAAGACCGAGTGCATGGATGCGCCGACGCTCGTCGCGAACGCCGACGGTACGAACGTCCGGACCTACGACGGGCCGTTGCCGCCTGACCCGAATGAGCCGCAGCTCGCGTCGCCGGACCGGCAATGGATCGCCACGTGGGCGGATGGGACGCTGCGGGTGGCACCCGCGACCGGCGGTGGCGCCATCGAGCTCGCTCCGGGAGACTCGCCGGCGTGGTCGCGGGACTCGATGTGGCTCGTCTTCAGGGGGATCGACGCTGGGCCGACTGCAACCAGCGGGAGCGTGAGCAGAGGGCTCTTCACGGTTCGTCGGGACGGGGGCCAGCCGATTCAGCTCACCGACGGCGCCTCTGACGAGCCAATGGCGTGGCAGCCCTGAGCCGCCCTCGGCGCGGCGTTCATCCGCGGCGTGTCAGCCGATCTAGCACACGAGGTCGGCGTCGAACCCGGCGTAGGGGTACTGGACGAGCGCCAGCGGGCCGCCGGTGAAGCCGGGCGTCGAGAGGCAGTGGCTCTTCGCAATCTTCTCGTTCGGCGAGCCGGCGCCCCAGCTCGGGTAGGCCGAGAACTCGGTGCTGGGGCCGGTGATCTGGCCCCACTGGACCGTGGTGGAGTAGAAGCCGATCCGGCTGCCCGCGACACCTTGGGCCAGGAGCGAGTCGACCTCCCCGTGGAGCGCCGCGACGTTGAGCGACACGTCGGTGCGCCAGCTGTTCGACGTCTCGACGTCCAGCCACCATGGCGCCCCCGAGGGCGAGCCAGCCAGGCCGAGTGACGTCCAGGCAGCCGCGGCATCGGCGTAGGAGTCGGCGGCGGCGTTCCAGCCGTAGTCGTACGCGCAGTCCGCGGTGTCCGGATTCGCGGCGTCGCAGACCCGCGGTGAGGTCTGCCCGGTCGGCCAGTGGGTCGACAGCGCCGGCCCGGGATTGGCCGTGTTGGCATACAGCTGCGCCGTCGCGCCCCCGGCCCACGTGATCTCGCTCGCAAGGCACGGATTCGCGCTGAACACGATCCCGCGATTGACCCCGACGATGCCGAACAACGGCTTCGTCGGATACGCGCCGCCGCACTGCGGATAGGAGATGTCATAGCCACGGCTGGTGCGGCTCGAGGCCGCCGAGGCCGTGCCGGTCATCGCGAGCGACAGGAGGAGCACCGATACCGCTGCCGCGGTGGCGCGGCGCAGCGAGCGTGGGGACATCGTGGCGAACCTCGGCTGCTGGGGCTGCCCGACGGTAGGCCGCATGGTGCGTGGCGTCAACTGCTCGCCGGACGGACGGCGGGCGGGACCGACGGCGGGCAGCCGGTGGTAGCCTCCCGTGCGATGCCAACCCCCGACATCTCGCGCCAGGCCGGACGCGTCCGCCTCGGCAATCCCGCGAACGCCGGCACGCCGCGGCCGCCCGGAGCGCTCCGCGTGCTGATGATCGGCGACGTCATCGGGAAGCCCGGACGCCTCGCCCTGGAGGCGATCCTGCCGGGCCTCCGCGACGAGCGGGCGATCGACTTCGTCACCGCCAACGGCGAGAACCTCGCCGGTGGGATCGGCCTCACCGTCTCGACGGCCGAGGCGCTCCTCGGCCTCGGCGTCGACGTCATCACCTCGGGCAACCACATCTGGGACAAGAAGGAGATGTACGAGGAGCTCGAGCGGAACGAGCGGATCCTGCGGCCCCTGAACTACGGCAGCCACGGCGTGCCGGGCCGCGGCTGGGGCCTGTTCCACGCCCTCGATGGCTCCGAGCTGGCGGTCGTGAGCCTCCAGGGCCGGACGTACATGCAGCCGATCGAGAACCCGTTCCTCGAGGCCGACCGGCTCCTCGACGAGTCGTCGGAGTCGCTGCCGCCGGTTCGGCTGGTCGACTTCCACTGCGAGGTGACCTCCGAGAAGAACGCGATGGGCGTCCATCTCGACGGACGGGTCTCGGCTGTCGTCGGGACGCATACCCACGTGCCGACCGCGGACGACCGGATCCTGCCGGGTGGCACCGCGTACCAGTCCGACCTCGGGATGACGGGCCCGGTGTGGAGCGTCATCGGCTTCCAGCCGGGCACGGTCCTGCCGCGCTTCCTCAACGGCCTGCCGACCCGGTTCGAGGTCGGGGAGGGGCCGGTCCTGCTCAATGCGACCCAGATCGACATCGATCCGGCCACCGGGCGGGCGCTCGCCATCGAGCGGTTCCAGCAGGTCTGGGAGCCGTGACCGCCGCCGCGGCGAAGCGCCACGCCGCGGTCCGGCCGGACGCGGTCCGCTTGGGCGCGGTCGTGCCGCCGGGACCGTCGACGATCGATCTCCACAGCCACACCCTGCGCTCCGATGGCGTGCTGACCCCCGCCGAGCTGGTGCGGGACGCCGCCGCTGCGGGCGTGCGGCTCCTCGCGATCACCGACCACGACACGCTCGCCGGCGTCCGCGAGCTGCGCGCCTCCGGCGCGACGCCGCCCGGGATCGAGATCATGCCCGGGATCGAGATCAACGCGGTCATCCACGGCCGGCCGGAGCTCCTCGAGAGCGAGGTTCACGTCCTGGGCCTGGGCGTCGATCCCGACGACGAGGCGCTCGAGGCCGCGCTGTCGGCCCAGCGCGCCGCCCGGCGGATCCGCTTCGAGCTCATGGTCGAGCGCCTGCGCCGGCTCGGGTTCGCGATCGACGGCGCGCTCGCGACCCTGCCCGAGACCGACGACGAGGACGCCCTCGGCCGGCCGCGCCTGGCGCGGGCGCTGATCGCGCTCGGGGGCGCGCTGAGCGTGGAGGACGCCTTCGAGCGCTGGCTGTCGCGCGGCCGGCCGGCCTACGTGCCGCGCGAGGGACTCGGCCCGGTGGCGGCGATCGATGCCATCCGGAAGGCGGGCGGCCTGGCATCGCTGGCGCACTTCTCCGAGGCCGCCCGCCTGCGACGGATCGTCGCGGAGCTGGTCGACGCGGGCCTCGGCGGGCTGGAGGTCTACTACCGCTCGTTCGACCAGCCGACGGTCGACTCGGTGGCGAGGGTGGCCCGCAGCCTGCGCCTCGTCGCGACGGGCGGGTCCGACTACCACGGCGATCGCGAGAGCTACGCGGCCACGCATGCCGGGCTGTGGGTCCCGCCCGAGGTCGAGGCGCCGCTGCGTGACGCGATCGCGCTCGCCCACGAGGCGCGCGGGGTCGCCGCGTGAGCGGCCTCATCGGCCGGTCGCTGCCGGTCCTCGAGATCCCGCTGCCGCCGGCCGGCTCCGGCGCGGTCGCGCCCGAGCCGGATGACGTGCGCCTGGGCGAGTTCCGCCCGGAATCCCGCGCGCTCCCGAGCTTCTACGTCTGGACGCTCGGCTGCCAGATGAACCGCAGCGATTCGGAGGAGATGGCAGGCCGCCTCCTCGCCGCCGGCTGCGCCGAAGCGCCGGCGATGGACACCGCGGACCTCATCGTCATCAACACCTGCGCGATCCGCGAGACGGCGGAGGCCAAGGTCGTCGGCCGGCAGGGCCAGCTCGCCGCACTCAAGGCGGCGAATGCCTCGGTGCGCGTCGTGCTGACAGGCTGCGCCGTCCGCGAGATGGACCGGGGCCGGCTTGCGAAGCGCTTTCCCGCGGTCGACCTGTTCCTGCGGCCGGACGAGGAGCCGGAGCTCGTCGACCGGCTGGGCCTCGCCTCGGCGCAGGGCCCGGTCGGGATGCCCGTCGGCGGGGCGCCCGTCTCGGTGCCGGCGATGGGCTCGATCGGCGCGACGATGATGGTCAACCGGACGACGGTCGGCGTCGCCGACGCGCTCGCCGCGACCCGGGCCGATGCGGTGCACGGAGGCGCGATTCGCCGCTCCTCCGA
>JACQEG010000124.1 GCA_016200665.1 Chloroflexota bacterium
GCGACGAAGCGGCTCATGTTCATCGGCTCGGCCGAGGGCGGCGTCGAGATCGAGCAGGTCGCCCGCGACAACCCCGGGGCCATCGTCTACGAGCACGTCGACCCCCTTCTCGGCCTGCCCGACTACGCCGCCCGCGAGCTCGCGTTCAAGATCGGCTTCGGGCCGCACTGGAAGGCCGGCGCCGCGATCGCGAAGGGCCTCCTCGCGACGATGCTCGCGAACGACGCCGACCTCGTCGAGATCAACCCCCTCGCGGTCGTCCGCGAGCATGGTGCCCAGGGCGCGCCGGTCGACCGCCTCGTCTGCCTCGACGCGAAGATCACCCTCGACGACTCCGCCCTCGCCCGTCATCCCGGGCACGAGGCGCTGCGCGACCTCGATGCCGAGGACCCGGCCGACGTCGAGGCCCGCCGCTACGACCTGACGTTCATCAAGCTCGACGGCGACATCGGCTGCATGGTGAACGGCGCGGGCCTGGCGATGACGACCATGGACCTCGTGAAGCGGGCCGGGGGCGAGCCCGCCAACTTCCTCGACATCGGCGGCGGGGCCAAGGCCGACCGGGTGGCCGCGGCGATGCGGCTGATCCTCGAGGATCCCAACGTCAAGGCGATCCTCGTGAACATCTTCGGCGGCATCACCCGGGGCGACGAGGTCGCTCGCGGCCTCATCGAGGCCCGGTCGCAGCAGGAGCGCGACGTGCCGATGGTGGTCCGGATCGTGGGCACGAACGCGGCCGAGGCCGCGGAGCTCCTCCAGGCCGCCCGATTCGTGACCGCATCGACGCTCGACGAGGCCGCCGCCAAGGCCGTCGCCGCGGCGAGGGCCGGCACCGCCGGAATGCCGGCATGAGCATCCTCATCGGGCGCGAGACGCGGCTCGTCGTCCACGGGATCACCGGCCGCGAGGGCGAGTTCCACAGCCGGGCGATGCTCGAGTACGGCACGAACATCGTCGCCGGCATGACCCCCGGCAAGGGCGGCCAGTTGACCCTCGACGACAAGGTCCCCGTCTTCAACACCGTGGAGGATGCGGTCGCCGCGACCGGCGCCAACACGTCCTGCATCTTCGTGCCGGCGTCGGGCGCCCCGGACTCGATCCTCGAGGCCGTCGCGTCGGGCATCAAGACGATCTTCTGCATCACCGAGGGCATCCCGGCCCTCGACATGATCCCGGTCGTCGAGGAGGTCCGGCTTGCCGGCGCCCGCCTCATCGGCGCGAACTGCCCCGGCGCCACCTCGCCCGGGCGGGCCAAGGTCGGGATCATCCCCGGCTCGATCCACCGCGAGGGCAGCGTCGGGGTCGTGTCCCGCTCGGGCACGCTCACCTACGAGGCCGTCCAGGCGATGACCGACGCGGGCATCGGCCAGTCGACGTGCATCGGCATCGGCGGTGACCCGGTCATCGGGACCCAGTTCCTCGACGTCCTCCAGCTCTTCGCCGCGGATCCAGAGACGAACGCGATCGTCCTCATCGGCGAGATCGGCGGCACCGCCGAGGAGGAGGCCGCGACGTGGGCTGCGGAGCACCTCCGCGACGTCCCGAAGGTCGCCTTCATCGCCGGCCGCTCGGCGCCCGAGGGCAAGCGGATGGGCCACGCCGGCGCGATCATCAGCGGCGGCAAGGGCACGGCGGCCTCCAAGGTCACCGCGCTCGAGGCGGCCGGGTTCCGGGTCGCGGGCTCCCCGACCGAGCTGCCGGCGCTCCTGCGGGAGGCGGGGTACCGCGGCTGATGCCGACCTTCGACGAGCGCGCCGCCGAGTGGGACACCCCGGAACGGGTCGCGCGGGCCGAGGAGGTCGCCGAGGCGTTCATCCGGGCGGTCGAGATTCCCGAGGGCTCCCGGGCGATCGAGCTCGGTGCCGGCACCGGCCTGCTCGGCCTCGCGATCCGGGATCGCGTGGGGACCGGTCAGCTCACGGAGCTGCTCCTGACGGATCCGTCGACCGGGATGCTCGACGTCGCCGCGGCCAAGATCGCTGCCCGCGAGCTCACCGGTGTCTCGACCGCTCGCTTCGAGCTCGGGGGCGCCGGCGAGCCGCCGGGCGCGCCGTTCGACCTCGC
>JACQEG010000129.1 GCA_016200665.1 Chloroflexota bacterium
GAACGACGCGGGACGCCGGACCAGCTTCCGAATCTCGCCACCGAGGAGCCTCACGCGTTGGGCCCCCCGGTGAGCGACAGGAAGATCGCCTCGAGGTCGCTGCCGGTCTCGAGCCCGGATGCGTAGATCCCGGCCTGCGCGAGCGCGCGATTCACGTCGCCCGCCGTCTCCGGCTTGGCCCGGATGGTGATCCAGCCCTCGCCGTCGGCCACCGGATCGGCGCCGGGCAGGGTCGCGAGGATCGCGCGGGCAGGCTCCACCTCGGCCGGCGTGACCCGGATCCGAACCGCGCCGGAGGTCGAGAGCAGCTGCTCCAGCGAGCCCTGGTGGACGAGCTTGCCCTGGTCGATGATCCCGACCACGTCGGCGAGCTGCTGGACCTCGGGCAGGATGTGGCTCGACACGACGATCGTCCGATCGGTCTCCTCGACGAGCCGGCGCAGGGCGTTCCGCAGCTCGTGGATGCCGGCCGGGTCGAGGCCGTTCGCGGGCTCGTCCAGCACCAGAAGGTGGGGATCGTTCAGGAGCGCCGCCGCGATCCCGAGCCGCTGCTTCATGCCGAGCGAGTAGCCGGAGACCTTGTCGCCGCCGCGATCCTGGAGCGCCATCAGCTCGAGCAGGGCGTCGATCCGACCCGCCGCCACCGCCGGACCGGTCGAGGCGATGACCCGGAGGTTGTCGCGGCCCGAGAGGTACGGGTAGAACGACGGCGACTCGATGAGCGCTCCGACGTCGAACAGCCGCCGGCGGTCATGGGCGGTGTAGGGTCGGCCGAGGAGCCCCATCGTTCCGGCATCCGGGTGGATGAGGCCGAGCAGGCAGCGGATCGTCGTGGTCTTGCCGGCGCCGTTCGGCCCGAGGAAGCCGTAGATGACCCCGCGCGGGACCGCGAGGTCGAGCCCGTCGAGGGCGACCGTGTGGCCGTACGCCTTCCGGAGCCCGTGCGTGGTGACGGCGAACGCGTCGCTCGAGCCGGTCACCCCGCGTCCGCTCCGCCGGACGAGCGGCCGGCGTCGTCCCAGAGCGGCTGCATCTCGGGCTCGGCCCGCCGCGGCGGCGGGATCTCGTAGCCGAGGCCGGCGAGATGGCTGCGGGCGGCGTCCGTCGCGATCCGGCCCTGCGGCGTCCGATCGATGAACCCGAGCCGCAGGAGGAACGGCTCGTAGACGTCCTCGATCGTCTCGACCTCCTCGGACAGCACGGCGGCGAGCGCCTGCACGCCGACCGGCCCGGAGGCGAACTTCTGGATGATCGATGCCAGCAGCTTCCGGTCGGTGGAATCGAGACCCGCATCGTCGATCTCGAGGTGGCGCATCGCCTCGATCGCGACGCCCTCGGTCACGCGGCCGTTGCCGTGGACCTCGGCGTGGTCGCGGGTCCGCTTCAGCAGCCGGTTGACGATCCGCGGCGTCCCCCGGCCGCGACGGGCGATCGCCTCGGCGGCAGCGGTCTCGACCTCGACCCCGAGGATCCGTGCCGACCGCTCGACGATCTCGGTCAGCTCCGGCTCCTCGTAGAAGTCGAGCCGGTACGTGGCCCCGAACCGGTCGCGCAGCGGCGAGCTGATCCGCCCGGCCCGCGTCGTGGCGCCGACGACGGTGAAGGGCTTGAGGCTGAGGCGCAGGCTCCGGGCGCTCGGGCCCTTGCCGATCATGACGTCGAGGGCGAAGTCTTCCATCGCCGGGTAGAGGATCTCCTCGACCGCGCGGTTGAGGCGGTGGATCTCGTCGATGAAGAGGACGTCCCGCTCCTCGAGGCTCGTCAGGACCGCGGCGAGGTCGCCGGGCCGCTCGACCTCCGGGCCGGACGTGTACCGGACGTTGACCTCGAGCTCACGGGCGATGATCGTCGCGAGGGTCGTCTTGCCGAGGCCCGGCGGGCCATAGAGCAGGACGTGGTCGGCCGCCTCTCCCCTGCCCTTCGCGGCCTGGAGGAGGACCGAGAGATTCGCCTTGACCTCGCGCTGGCCGATGTACTCGGCGAGGGTCCTCGGGCGGAGCGAGCTCTCGATGACGACGTCGGCGTCGTGGAGGTCCGCGGCGAGAATCCGGGAGGCGTCGTCCATGAGGCGTCAGAATAGCACCATCCGACCTGAATCGTACGGATGTTCTATTGCCGCAGGCGCGCTCCACGCCTGCGGTCGAGGAGCCCGATGACACCAGCCATCGTCGCCGCGCTCGCCCTCCTCATCGTCGGACTGGCCATCTACGTTCCGGCCTCGGGACGGTTCATGCGGGACTACCAGGGCCGCTACGGCCGGGTCCCGCCCCGAACCTGGATGCTGCGGTCCGTGGACGACGCCGAGATCGAACGCTGGCGGCGGTACGCGGCCGCCAGCCTCGTCGTCAATCTCGTTGGCGTGATGCTCGTGTTCGCGACCGCCTCTGCCCGGTGAGGCAGGTCCGGGATGTCCGGGCGGCAGCCTATGATCCCGGCGATGCCCATCGTCGCGATTGCCAGCCTGTCGATCCTCATCGGCGTGAGCCTGTTCCTGTGGCTCTTCGGCCAGCGCTTCAGCCGGCGCTACCGGGAGACGCGGGGCGTCATGCCGCCGATGACCTGGATGTTCCGCCCGACCGGCGATCGTGAGCTGGAGCGCTGGCGCCGGCCGGCCCTCGCCATCCTGCCCATCTACCTGATCGCCCTCGTCCTGTACCTGTCGCGGCCCTGACCTCGCTCGACGACCCCGAGCTGCGCATCCGGCGCCGTCGCTTTCTCGCTGGCAGCTTCATACGTGGGGCGTATGAACGCGACCCGTGCAGGCCTGGGCGGCACCGAATCGGCACGATGTCATACCTGCGGCGTATGAACGGCGACGAATCGGCGCAGGTCAGCCCGCGTTGGCGCCGTCTCCGGTCGCGTTCATACGTGGGGCGTATGAACGGCCGTTTTCATACCTCCGGCGTATGAGCCCGGACCATGTCCGTATCTCGGCGCGGTCGGGCGCCGGCGCGCGGCGCGGTTGGCCGAGGAACGATACCTAGTCGCGCGCGAGCACCCGGAGGGCGGCCTTGACCCGGTCCTCGAGCGTCGTGCCGACGGCGCCGTTCGCCATCGCGGCCCGTGACGCGGTCCGCGCCTCCGCCAGCGAGTAGCCGAGCGCCTGCAGCGCACCCACGACCTCGCCCTCGGCGGCAACCGCGCCGGCGAACGTCGAGCCGGAGACCGCGATCCCCGCCGCCGCGACCTTCTCCTTGAGCTCGAAGATGACCCGCTCGGCGAGCTTCTTGCCGATCCCGGGGATCGCAACGAGGACCGCCTGATCCTGCTGCATGATCGCGAGCTGGAGGTCCGGGGTTGGTCGGGAGCCGACGATCGCCATCGCCACCTTCGGCCCGACGCCGGTCACGGTCAGCAGCAGCCCGAAGAAGCCGAGCTCCTCGACGGTCCGGAAGCCGTAGAGGGCCTGCTGGTCCTCGCGGAAGACGTGGTGGGTGAACAGCTTCAGGCGCCCGCCCGGCGTGGCGGTGGAGAGCACCGCGGGCGAGGCGTAGACGCGGTAGCCGAGGCCACCGACCTCGACGACGAGCGAATCGAGCGCGACCGCGCCGACGATGCCGTCGAGCGAGGCGATCACCGGCGGCTCGTGGCGGTCAGGGCTTGCGGCCGGCGGTGCGCTCGCGGGCGAGCGCCGCACGGACGGCGCGGTCGAACGACGACTCGCCGCTCGCGGCCGGGGTCACGGCGGACTTGTCGAGCTGCCCGACGGGCCGCGTCGGCAACGGGCCTCCGACGACGCCCTCGCGTTCGCTGTTCGCGGCCCAGATCGCGACCGCCACCGCGTCCGCGGCGTCATCCGGGTGGGGCGGCTCCTTGAGCCCGAGGAGCACGGCGACCATCCGCCCGACCTGGTCCTTGTCGGCCGCTCCGTAGCCGGTGACCGCGGTCTTGACCTCGTTCGGGGTGGCCTCGCGGACCGGCACCTCGGCGGCGGCGGCCGCGAGCAGGACCACGCCGCGGGCCTGGCCGACCGCGAAGGCGGTCTGGGCGTTCTTCGAGAAGAACAGGCGCTCCACGGCGACGATGTCCGGCCGGTGCAGCTCGATCTGCTCGACGACGTGGCTGTGGATGGCGAGGAGCCGCTGCGGGAGCGCCCACGTGGCGGGCGTCTCTAGGCAGCCGGCGTCGACGAGCCGCAGCCGGGCGCCGGTTCGTTCGACGATGCCGTAGCCCAGCGCGGCCGTCCCCGGGTCGATGCCCAGGACGATCATCGGGCGGCTGCGCCGGGCCAGCCGGGCGCTGTCGCCTGCGGTCGCAAGGTCAACCCGCGACCTCGGCGAAGACGTCCTCGGGGATGTCGAAGTTGGCGGTCACTCGCTGGACGTCGTCCAGCTCCTCGAGGGACTCGACGAGACGGAGATTCTGGCGGGCTCGCTGGCCGTCCACCTCGACCGTGTTCCTGGCGACCATGGCGTTCTCGGCGCTCTCGACCGGCAGGCCGGCCGCATCAAGCGACTTGCGGACCCGCTCGAGGTCGCCGGGCGAGGTGTAGACCTCGATCCGGTCACCGGACTCCTCGACGTCCTCGGCGCCGGCATCGATCGCCGTCAGGGCGACCTCGTCCGGATCCCGGCCGTTCGCGATCAGCGCGATGAGGCCGCGGGGCTCGAACTGCCAGGCCACGGCGCCGGATCCGGCGAGCTGGCCGCCGGCCTTCGTGAAGATCGACCGGACGTCCGCGGCGGTGCGGTTGCGGTTGTCGGTCGCGGTCTCCACGAGGATCGCCACGCCGCCGGGCCCGTAGCCCTCGTAGACGATCTCCTCGATCTGCTCGCCCTCGCCCGACCCGGAGGCCCGCTCGATGGCCCGCTTGATGTTGTCCTGGGGCATGTTGACCGAGCGCGCCTTCTCCATCGCGAGGCGGAGCCGGAAGTTCCCGTCCGGATCGCCACCGCCGGCCCGCGCCGCGATCATGATCTCGCGGGCGACCTTGGTGAACACGGCACCGCGCTTGGTGTCGTTGACGCCCTTCTGGCGCTTGATCTGCGACCACTTGGAGTGTCCGGACATCGGCGCCGAGTATACGCGACTATGATGGCCGGACCCCCTTCGGCGGCCCCTCGCCGGCCACGCCGACGAACTCGTTTCGAGCCTAATCGAGCTTGAGGACCGAACGCCGATGACCATGAAGAGCGTCGATCTGCCCCACCTTCGGAGCGTCGTCCTCGCCGGCCACACCGGGGCCGGGAAGACGACGCTGGCCGAGCAGCTGCTCTTTCGAGCCGGCGCCGTCCCGCGCCTCGGCAAGGTGGACGACGGCACCTCCCACCTCGACTTCGAGCCCGAGGAGCAGAAGCGGCGCGAGTCGCTGAGCCTGGCGGTCGCGACCTTCGAGGCGGATGGCACCCGGATCACGCTCCTGGACACGCCGGGCTACCTCGACTTCTCCGCGGAGGTCGTCTCGGGCTTCCATGCCGGTGACGGCGCGATCCTCGTCATGGATGCCGTCGGCGGCGTCGAGGCCGGCCTGGAACAGTCGGTCGCCCTGGCCCGCCGCACGACGACCGCGTCGTGCTTCTTCATCAACAAGAGCGATCGCGAGAACGCCGACCCGACCCGCGCCCTCGACGCGCTGCGCGCCGCCTTCGGCGACAAGATCGCGCCGCTCCACCTGGCGATCGGCAAGGGCGAGTCGTTCAGCGGCTACGTCGACCTCGTCCATCGCAAGGCCTTCCAGCTGCAGGGCGGCAGGGAGGTCGAGGTCCCGATTCCGGCGGGGATGGCGGACGAGGTGGCCCGCCGCCGCGACCAGCTCCTCGAGGCCGCCGCCGAGGCGGACGACGAGGTGCTGATGAAGTACCTCGACGGCGAGGAGATCTCCGATCCCGAGCTGGAGGCGTGCCTCCGCAAGGGCGTCAAGGACTCGATCCTCGCGCCGGTCCTCGTCGGCAGCGCATCCACCGGCATCGGCCTCCAGGCGCTCCAGGACGCGATCGTCCGGTATCTCCCCTCCCCGGCCGACGAGGGTCCGGTCACCGCGAAGGACAAGGCCGGCAAGGACGTCGAGATCGCGCCCGATCCAGAAGGGCCACTCCTCGTCCGGGTCTTCAAGACCTCCGCCGATCCGTTCGTCGGGCGGTTGACCTACCTGCGCGTCCACTCCGGGACGCTTCGCTCGCAGGCCCACGTCTGGAACGCCAACCGCGATGCCGAGGAGCGGATCGGCCAGCTCCTCCTGCTCCACGGCAAGGAGCAGGAGGCGATCGGCGAGCTCAAGGCCGGCGAGATCGGGGCGATCGCCAAGCTCACGGTCACGGCCACCGGCGACACGCTCTCGACGAAGGACAAGCCGCTGGCCCTGCCGCCCGTGGCCTTCCCGAACCCGACCCTCACGATGGCGATCGACCCCCAGTCGAAGGCCGACCTGGACAAGATGGGCCCGGCCCTCAACCGCATGCTCGAGGAGGAGCCCGCGGCCCGCGTCGAGCGGACCGACGCCGGCGACCAGGTCCTCATCACGATGGGCGAGGCCCACAGCGCCGTGATCATCGAGCGCCTGAAGCGGAAGTTCGGGTCGGCCATCGTGACCCGCACGCCACGGGTCCCCTACCGCGAGACGATCCGCGGCAAGGTCCAGTCGCACGGCCGCTACAAGAAGCAGACCGGCGGCCACGGGATGTTCGGCGACGTCTGGATCGAGCTGGAGCCGAATCCGGGTGGCGGCGTGGCCTTCGCCGAGAAGGTCGTCGGCGGCTCCGTGCCGAAGAACTTCTTCCCGGGCGTGGAGAAAGGCATCCGCGAGACGGCCGCCGAAGGTGTCGTCGCCGGCTATCCCCTGTCCGACTTCAGGGCGACCCTCTATGACGGCTCGTTCCACGCCGTCGACTCCAACGAGCTGTCGTTCAAGATCGCGGCCTCGATGGCCCTCAAGGACGGCATCCTGCAGGCCAAGCCCGTGCTCCTGGAGCCGATCATGAACGTGGCGATCCGGGTTCCGGATGCCTACATGGGCGAGGTCAACCGCGACCTCAACGGGCGCCGCGGCCGGGTGATGGGCATGGACCAGGCCGACGGGCTGCAGGTCATCAACGCCCAGGTCCCGCAGTCGGAGCTGTTCTCGTACGCCACCGAGCTGCGCTCGATCACCGGCGGCCGCGGCACGTTCACCGCGACGCTGGACCACTACGAGGACGTGCCCGCCCACGTCGCCGACAAGGTCATCGAGGCCCACCGCAAGGAGCAGGAGGCGAGCGCGCACTAGCGCGCCCGCCTCCCCTCCTGTCCGGCCCCGCCCGACGCGTCCCGTGAGCCCATCGCCCGTGACGTTCGCGCACCCGTCGCAGCCCGCGAGCTACTCGTGGGAGGCGACGAGCGAGGCCGTCGCCGAGCGCTACGGGCTGCCGGTCGAGTCGATCGCGCGGTTCGACCTCAACACGGTCACGGCCCCGAGCGAGGTCGCCGAGCGTGCCGTCCGGGCCGGCCGCTTCGAGGTCCCGATCTCCGAGTACCCGCCGTCGGACTACCGGCGGCTCGTCGCTGCGGCCGCCGCGCGCTACGGCTGCGACCCAGCCGAGCTCCTCGTCGGCGCCGGTGCCGACGAGATCCTCGACCTGGTCGGCAAGGCATTCATCCCGCCCGGCGGCCGGGCCATCGTGCCGACCCCGAGCTACGCGATGTTCGGCGTGGTCACCTCGCAGCGCGGCGCGACCGTCGTCGCGGTGCCCCGGCGCCCGGCCGGCGAGGGCTTCGCGCTGGACGGTCCGGCCATCCGCCACGCCGCCGCGCGCGACGGCGGCGCGGACCTCATCTGGCTCTGCGATCCGAACAACCCCACGGCCCTGTCTGAGCCCGAGGGCTCGCTCGCGCGCCTCCTCGACGAGCTGGCCGCCGACGCGACGATGAGCGACCGGCGCGCGCCGGTGGTCGTCCTCGACGAGGCCTACGCCGAGTTCGTCGATCGATCGCAGGCCGATCTGCGGTTCCGGTACCCGCGCCTCGTCGTCGTCCGGACGCTCAGCAAGGCCTATGCCCTGGCGGGCCTGCGGGTGGGATTCGCCCTGGCCCGCCCGGCGGTCATCGAGGAGATCGCCGTCTACCGGCCGCCCGGCTCCGTGTCCGTCGTCTCGATCGCCGTTGGCGAGGCGGTGCTCCTCGATGACACGGTGGCGCCCGGCGCCGTCGCGCGTCTCGGGGAGGAGCGTCAGCGATTCGCGGCGGGACTGACGGCGGCGGGCTGGTCGGTCCTGCCGTCGATGACGAACTTCCTGCTGGTGGATCTCGGCTCGCCGGCACGGGCCGCCGACGTCACCGAGGGTCTGCTCCGCCAGGGCCTGGTGCCGAGGACGTTCCCCGCCGAGCACCCCCTCGCGGCGTACCTGCGCCTGACGGTGCGCGACCGCGAGCAGGACGACCGCCTGATCGCCGCAGCGCAGGCGCTCGCGGCTCGCTGACCCGGCGGCACGGCTGCCACGCGACCGCGAAGCGATAGCGACGCGATCGCGTGACCGGGACTGCACGCTGATCGGCGCCGACGGGCGCTGGCGCCAGATTCTCGCCACGCGGCAACTCGTCACACGGCACCCCCGGCGC
This sequence comes from Chloroflexota bacterium, assembly GCA_016200665.1. Lineage (GTDB taxonomy): Bacteria > Chloroflexota > Limnocylindria > Limnocylindrales > CSP1-4 > UBA5189. Next base: position 8,530 of record JACQEG010000129.1, read on the forward strand.
GGTCGACGTTCGTGCGTGGCTGAGCGCGGAGATCGGTCATGGCGGGCTCGATATGCCTGCCCATGCATGACCGCGATGACCTGCTTGCGCCCGGCGCGAATCTGGCCGGCATCAGCCGAACGCGAGCACAGGAGCGCCTCGGCTCCGGGATCCCGGGCCGCGCACCTGGCGAGCGACAACGATGCCGACCCGATCGACGAGCTCAGGCGACGCGGCGCCCCACTCGCAGCCGGCGCTTGCCGACGCGGACGACGAGCCACTCGCCCGCGATCGGCTCCGGCACGACCGCCGCCGGATCCGTGACCCGGCTGCCGTTGATCGTCAGCCCGCCGCCCTCGACCATCCGGCGGGCCTCGCCCCGCGATGCGAACGTGCCCGTGGCGACCAGGAACGGCACGAGGCCGTCAACCGCGTCCGCGGCGCGCCAGTCGAAGCCGTCGGCCGCCCGATGGAGCGTCGCCAGCACCGCCGGATCGCTGATCGGGCCACCGGAGAACGCGGCCTCGGAGGCGCGCACGGCCTGGTCGGCGGCCTCGCGCCCGTGGACCCGAGCGGTGATGTCGAGGGCCAGGGCCCGCTGGGCGGCTCGAGCCTCCGGCCGCGCCGCGAGCTCCGCCTCGAGGGCCTCGATCTTGTCGGGGGCCATCGTCGTGAACCAGCGCAGGTACACCGGGATGTCGCGGTCGTCGGTGTTGAGCCAGTGCTGGTAAAAGGCGTACGGCGACGTCCCGTCGGGGTGCAGCCAGACGCTGTCGCCTTCCTCTGACTTGCCGAACTTCGCGCCCGACGGCGCCAGGAGCAGCGGATAGGCCAGCGCATAGGCCTCGGCCTTCGCCGCGTCCCCGGGCTCGGCGGCGGCCTGGCGCCGGATGAGCTCGAGGCCGGCGGTGATGTTGCCGTACTGGTCCGCGCCACCCATCTGCAGCTCCACGCCGAGCGTCCGATGGAGATGCGCATAGTCGGTCGCCTGGATGAGCATGTAGCTGAACTCGGTGAACGACAGGCCCCGCTCGAGGCGAAGCTGGACCGAGTCCTTGGCGAGCATGTACGGGACCGTGAAGTGCTTGCCGACGTCGCGCAGCCAGTCGAGCATCTGGATCGGCTCGAGCCAGTCGAGGTTATTGACGAGGACGGTGCCGTCAGCGCCGGAGAAGTCGAGCAGCCGCTCGAACTGCGGCCGAAGCACGGCGACGTTCGCCTCGATCGCGCGACGATCCAGGAGGCTCCGCTCGGTGGCCTTGCCGGAAGGGTCGCCGATCATTCCCGTCCCGCCACCCATGACCACGACCGGGCGGCCGCCATGCCGCTGGAGGTGGATCAGCCCGAAGATCGGGACGAGGTGTCCGATGTGGAGCCACGGCCCGGACGGATCGAAGCCGTTGTAGCCGGTGATCGGGCGGCCGCCGGCGAGACGCGCCTCGAGGCCCTCCGACGCGGCATGGAACATCCCCCGCCAGCGAAGCTCCGGAATGAGGCCCGACAGGCCCGGATCGAAGGCCGTCATCGGCGGTGGGCCCCTCGTTGCAGATCAATGGCGGCCGTCACAGCCTCACGCCTCGGGGCGTCGTGACGGCACCCGATGGGGGGAAATGGCCTCCACGGACCCTATGGTATCGTCGCCGCGCTCATGCAAACCAGCCTCCAGCGGCGCCAGCGCCACCGACGCAGCGGCGCCGCAAGGCGAGGCAGCGGTGGCAGCAATGCCCGCCGCATCGCCCTCGCGATCCCGGTGCTGCTCTTCTCGAGCTTCCTCGTGCTCGGCGCCGTCGGCTTCATCACCGCGGTCACCGCGTACGCCTACTACAGCCGCGACCTGCCGGATCCAGGCAAGGCGTTCCAGGGCCTGGAGTTCGATTCGCCGACGACCGTCTACGACCGCACCGGCCAGGTCCAGCTCGCGACGTTCGGCGAGCATCGGCGCGAGCTCGTGACGTACGACGAGCTCCCGCCCGAGATGATCGACGCGACGACGTCGATCGAGGACAAGGACTTCTGGACGAACCCCGGCTTCGACCTCGGCGGGTTCATCTCGGCGACGATCGACACCCTCACCGGCCATCCCCGCGGCGGCTCGACGATCACCCAGCAGCTCGTGCGCGCGAAGCTCCTGCCTGAGAGCGCCTTCAGCGGCTCGGTCTACGACCGGAAGATCAAGGAGATCATCCAGTCCGTTCGGTTGACGCAGTCGTTCGGGGGCGACAACCAGGTTGGGAAGCAGCGGATCATCGAGGCCTACCTCAACCAGAACTTCTACGGCAACCAGAGCTACGGCGTGAAGGCGGCCGGGCTCGGCTACTTCGGCAAGGACCTGCCGGACCTCAGCCTGGCCCAGATGGCGATCCTCGCCGCGATCCCCCAGTCGCCCACCGACTACGACCTGGTCCGCAACGCCGTCGAGCAGTGCACCGTTGCCCTCGCCGATGACGGCACCTGCCCGGCCGGCAAGAGCCAGCTCGTGGTGCCCGACACCTCGGCGATCGTCCAGCGCCGCAACCAGGTGCTCCAGCTCATGGAGACCCGGAGCGTCCTGTCCAAGGGCAAGCACACGATCGCGGACTACGAGGCCGCGATGACCGAGCCGGTCATCCTCGCGTCGCAGGCCACCCCCCAGTGGAAGGCGCCGCATTTCGTCTGGCAGGTCCGGCAGCAGCTCGGCGCGCTCCTCTGCGGCGTCGAGTCGAAGGACGCCTGCCAGCAGGTCGATACCGGCGGCTACACCGTCACGACGACCCTCGACTGGACGATGCAGCAGTCCACCGAGAAGTGGCTCTACATCGCCGCCCGGATCCCCCAGGCCAAGACCCTGCAGCAGTCGAAGAACATGCTCAAGTCCCAGGGCGTCCCGGAGTCGGACTGGGGCTGGATCCTCAATTTCCGGGGCAAGAACATCAACAACGACGCAAGTGTCGTGCTCGACTACCGGACCGGCCAGATCCTGGCCTATGGCGGCAGCGCCGGCTACTACCTGCCGGGCACGAAGAAGTTCCAGCCGCAGTACGACGTCCTCTCGGATGCCTTCCGGCAGATGGGGTCGGCGGTCAAGCCGATCAACTACGTCACCGCGATCGACGACCATGCGATCACAGCGGCGACGGTGTTCATGGACGTGGTCACGGACTTCGGGCGAGGCTTCGCCCCGGCCGACGCCGACAAGCTCGAGCGTGGCCCGGTCCGCGCCCGCTCGGCCCTGCAGTTCTCGCTGAACATCCCGGCGATCAAGCTCAGCATGATCCAGGGCCTCAACCACCTCTACCAGCGAACGCTCGACTTCGGCTTCGTCTACCCGCCGTCCATCCAGGGCCCGGTCGCCTCGATGGCGATCGGAACGCTGGAGATGCACGCGATCGACCTCACGAGCGCGTTCGGGGCCATCGCCAACAGCGGCGTGCTCGAGCCGCGGACGACGATCCTCGAGGTGAAGGATCGCAACGGCAACGTCGTCTACCCGACGCCGGAGAACGCCCCGAAGGCCGGCACGCAGGTCGTCAGCCCACAGGCCGCGTACGTCGTCACGGACATCCTCCAGGGCAACACCCTCAAGAGCCAGAACTCGTACTGGGCGCGCTGGACCATCTACGAGAAGGGCAAGCGCCGGCCGGCCACGGTCAAGACCGGGACCACCGACGACAACAAGGACATCACGGCATTCGGCTACGTCGCCCCGCCGACCGATCCCAAGGCCCCGGCCATCGTCGTCGGCGTCTGGATGGGCAACTCCGACTCGACGCCCGCCGGCGCAGTGACATCCGTCGGCAGCTCGGAGGCCCTCTGGAACCACATCATGACCGGCGCGACGAAGGGCATGCCGATCGCCGACTTCAAGAAGCCCAAGGGCATCGTCAGCGCCACCGTCGACGCATTCAGCGGCCAGATTCCGGGTCCCTACACGGTCAAGACCGTCACCGAGAACTTCATCCAGGGCACCCAGCCGACCGAGAAGGACACCCTCCACGTCGAGACCCAGATCGACAGCGCGACCGGCAAGCTGTGGCAGGAAGGCTGCGACGGCCCGATGGTCACCCAGGGCTTCCTCGACTTCAGCTCGATGGAGCCGAGCTTCCCCGGCTGGCAGCCGTTCACCCAGGACTGGGCCCAGCGCGCGGCCAAGGGGCCCGGCACCCGGGGCGGGCCGAAGCGGACCGCGACGACCTACTTCTTCGACGGGATCCTCGTGCCGTTCGGCAGGACCTGGGGCGGCAAGTTCGCCCCGACCGACGTGTGCCAGCCCGGCGGGGGCCAGAACTGCGGCCCGGGCGGTGGCGGTGGCCAGCCAGGTGCATCGCCGACGCCGTGCCCCTCCCCGACGCCTACGCCAACGCCCGGCCCGACAGCGACCAAGGGCGGCAAGCCGACCCCGACGCCTCTGCCGTCGGTGGCCCTGCCCGCACCGCCATGACGCTGGGCGTCGGGGCCCGCGGGGGCTCCGGCGCCAGGCTCAGCCGAGGGTGACGATCGTGGCTCCGTCGCCACCTTCGCCGCGGTCGCCCGGCCGCACGCTCCTGACGAGCGGGTGGGCCCCGGCCGCGGATCGCACCGCGTCGCGCAACGCACCGGTGCCCAGGCCATGGATGACCGTGACCTGGCCGAGCCCCGCCAGCGAGGCATCCTCCACGTAGCGCTCCAGGCCCTCGAGCGCCTCGTCCACCCGGGCCCCCCGGAGGTCGAGGGACAGCGGCACCGCTCGGGCCCGGGCCAGTCGCAGCGCCTCGACGTTCGTGCCGCCGCCGGCTCCGCCCATCGCGCCGGTTCCACCCACCGCGCCGGCCCCGCCGGCGACGACGGCCGCCGGCTCCAGGTCCGCAAGCTCGACGCTGATTCGCATGGCCCCGGCCTCCAACGTCGCCCGGCGGCCGCGATCGATCGAGGCCACGCGGCCCTCCCAGCCACCCGATCGGCTGCGGACCCGGTCCCCCACTCGCCACGTCGGCCGCTCCGCGCGCTTGCCGTTGCCGCCCGCCGGTCCCGTGGCCGCCGTCTCGTCCGCGCCGCCGGCGACGGCGGGCCCGGCGGGCAGCGCGTCCGCCAGCCGGCCCGTCCGCTCCAGCACCGCGTCGATGCCCGGCGCCGTCAGCTGGCCCCGCTCCAGCGAGCGACGCGCCACCTCGAGCTCATCGCGCAGAGCGGCAACGATCCGGTCGGCATCGGCCCGGGCCGCGTGGGCGATCTCGTCGCGCTCGCGACGCGCGCGACGACGCTCCTCTTCCGCGGCCTTGAGCGCCTCGGCCGCGCGAGCCTCGACGGCTCGGGCGACGGCGAGGCGCTCGGTCGTCTGACCTTCGGCCTCACGGATGCTCGCGAGGGTCGCCTCGAACGACCGTTGCGTCTCCGTCAGGCGAGAGCGAGCGTCCGAGACGATCGCGTCGGGCAGGCCGAGCCGCTCGGCGATCGCGAACGCCTGCGAGCCGCCCGGGAGGCCGATCGAGAGGTGATACGTCGGGCTGAGCGTCTCGAGGTCGAAGTCGACCGCAGCGTTCATCGCCCGAGGCGTCGTATGGGCATACGCCTTCAGCTCGGCGTAGTGCGTCGTCGCGGCGACGAGCGCGCCGCTCCGGATGAAGTGGTCGAGGAGGGCCTGGGCGAGCGCCGAGCCCTCGGTCGGGTCCGTCCCGGCCCCGAGCTCGTCGAGCAGGACGAGGGTGCCGGGTCCCGCGGCCTCGACGATCGCGATGATCCGGCGCATGTGGCCCGAGAACGTCGAGAGCGACTGCGCGATCGACTGCTCATCCCCGATGTCGGCGACCACGTCACGGAACACCGGCAGCCTGCTCCCGGGTGCCGCCGGGATGTGCAGGCCGGCCTGGTGCATGAGCGCGAGCAGGCCCAGGGTCCGGAGCGTGACCGTCTTGCCGCCGGTGTTCGGCCCGGTCACGACGAGGGCGGTGTAGTCGCCGCCGAGGCGGACGTCGATCGGGACGATCCGGCCGGTCAGGCCCGGGTGCCGCGCCGACAGGAGGACGACGACCGGGGGCTGCGACGCCGGCACGGTCTCGGCGCGGCTGCCATCCATGTCCGCCGCGAGCTCCGCCTTCGCCTGCCACAGGTCGAACCGGGCCAGGGCGGCGAGCGTCTCGCGCAGGGCCGGCGTGTTCGACCCGACGAGCGCCGAGAGCTCGTCGAGGATCCGCTCGACCTCTTCATGCTCGGCCACCTGGGCCTCGCGCCAGGCGTTGCCGAGCTCGACGACGACGATCGGCTCGACGAACAGCGTCGCGCCGCTGCCCGAGGCGTCGTGGACGATGCCCTTGACCCGCGACCGGGCCTCGGCCTTGACGGGCACGACGTAGCGCCCGTTGCGGAGCGTGATGATCGGCTCCTGGAGGGCATTGCCGAGCTCGGAGGCGACCAGCGAGTCGAGCCGGCGGCGAAGGCGATCGAACGCGATCCGGACGGCCGCGCGCAGGCCGCCGAGCCGCGGCGACGCGGTGTCGAGGAGCTCCCCGACGGGATCGAACGAGCGGGCCAGGGTCGAGCGGATCGCGGGGATCGAGTGGAGCTGCCGGGCGAGGTCCCGCAGCAGCGGGCGGCGCGTCCCCGCGAGCGCCGTCTCGAGCTTGGACGTCGCCTCGAGGGTCGCCGCGATGTCGACGAACTGCTGCGGCTCCAGGCGCCCGCCGCGTGCCGCGCGCTCGATCGCCGGCCCGATGTCGCGGGCGCCCGCGATGCCGACGCCGGGACGCTCCTGGAGCAGCTCGCGGGCTTCGTCGGTCTCGTCGAGCATCCGGGTGACGAGCACCGGGTCGCTCTCCGGCACGATCGCCTCGGCCAGCCGCCGGCTCGGTCCGAACGAGGCGTGCTCCGCGAGGCGGGCGCGGACGAGCCCGAACTCGAGGATCTCGATCGAGCGGGGGTCCATGGGAGCTCAGCCGCGACGCGCGGCGACGGGCCCGGAGACGGCAGCGCTCAGCCGATCGAAGAGCCGCCATGGGCGGCTGCGCCATGGCTCGGCCGCGTACGCGATGCCGACCCGTGCGGACCTGCCGATCCGGTCCTCCGGGAGCGGATCCGCCGGCAGCTCGAGCCGGAGCGGCGAATCCGGGTCGAGGAGGTCTGTGCCAGTGAGGTCGCGACCGATCGAGAGCGCGGCGCACAGGACGCCGGGCCCGCTGGCGAGGCGGCTCGGCGCGAGGCGGCTCGGCGCCAGGCGGCTCGGCGCGAGGCGGCCTTGGGCCCCGGAATCCGTGTGCTCGGTCCCGCGACGGCGCGCCAATCGGCCCTCCCGCGCCGTCACCATCGCCTCCCGGCCGGCGACCGGCTCGGCGGCGCGAATCAGCACGGCTGCGGCGAAGCCGTCGGCTTCCGTGACGACGTTCAGGCAGTGATGCATCCCGTAGACAAGGTACACGTAGGCCACGGCCGGCGGCCCGAACATGACGGCGTTGCGGGCAGTCCGGCCGAAGCGGGCGTGCGAGGCGCGATCGTCGCTGCCGATGTACGCCTCGACCTCGACGATCCGGACGATCCGCTCGTCGCGGACCAGGTGGGCGCCGAGCAGGTGCCGTGCGGCAGCCAGCGTGGGGCCAGCCAGGATCGTCCGCGCCGCGCCGGAGGCCAGGCGACCGCCGGCAGGGTCGCCGTTCGGCTGGATCAGGTCAGGCGAGGCGACGGATCGCCGAGCTGAACGCGCCGACGACGTCCTGCGGGAAGAGGAAGCCAAGCAGGGCGAGCAGGTTCGCGATGACCGAGTGCCGCAGGTAGTCGGCGGTGAGCGAGTCGGTCAGGAAGTCGTGGACGGTCCGGACGAACCCGAACTCGCCCGACGCCGCCGTCGCGCCCGCGGTGCTCAGGAAGTACGGATCGGTGACCATGAGCAGGGCCACGAGCAGGAACCCGCCCTCGATCACCCCCAGGACCCCGCCCAGGAGCTCGTCGGCCACCGGATACCGCGGGAAGAGCGGCGCCGGGTGGTAGGCCAGCTGGATGCCGATGCTCAACGCGATCCCGAACGCCAGGAACAGCGCCCCGAAGGCGACCATGTAGCTGTACTCCGGCGGGGCGGTCGTCCACTCGTGGGCGAGGTAGGTGCCCAGCGGCTCGCGCAGCTGCGCCGCGACGACCAGCGAGAACACGAGGGCGATGATCCCGAAGATCCGGCGCGCGAGGCCCTGGTAGTAGCCCAGGATGAACATCCCGACCAGGAAGAGGAACGCCACGACGTCGAACGGCGTCATGTTCTCCATCCCGGTCACCTCCCCGCTGGCGTCACGCCCGGCTGGCGGGCCGCGATCGCGGCCGAACCATAGCAGCGCCCCGATCCGGCTCGCAATGAGCCGATCGGCGGATCCCGCGGGCGGTCAGGTCCGGAGGCGAGCGCCATGCGCTCGCTCGAGCGCCGCGACGACGGTCGCGACGGCGGCGTCGACCTCGTCCTCGGTCAGGGTTCGGTCCGCCGCGCCGAAGCGCAGTCGGAAGGCGAGGCTCCGCTCGTCGGCGGCCAGTGGCCGTCCCCGATACACGTCGAACAGCCGCACGTCCGCGAGGAGCCCGCCCGCGGCCGACCGGATCGTGGCGCCGGCCGCGCCGGCCTCGACCGCGTCCTCGACGATGATCGCGAGATCCCGCTCCACCGCCTGGAAGCGGGACGGCGGCGAGGCGGGACTGATGGGCAGCCGGCCGCCGCCGAGGCCCTTGACCGAGAGCTCGGCGACGACGAGCCGCTCGAGCCGGAGGCCGGCCTCGCGGAGCACCCGTGGGTGGAGCTCGCCGACGACCCCGCGGACGGTCGCGCCGGCTCGGACCAAGGCGCTCCGCCCCGGATGGAGCAGCGGCTCGTCGGCCAGGCGCTCGTAGCGCGCCTCGCCGCCATCCAGCAGCCCCGTGATGAGCTCGATGACGCCCTTCGCGTCATCCACGTCGGCGGCGCGCGCGGGGCGGTTCCAGGCGGCGTGCTCGAAGGTGCCGCTGAAGGCCAGCCCGAGCCGCCACCACTCCCGGGGAGCATCGCCCAGCCGGCCGTAGCCCTTCCCCACCTCGAAGATCGCGACGTCCTCCGTGCCGCGGCGAAGGTTGGCGTCGGCGATGCCGGCCAGGCTCCCGACGAGCGCCTGGCGCAGGAACTCGTGGTCGTGCGACAGCGGATTCGTGACGGCGATCGGGTCGCCCTCGCGGGCCGCCTCGCCCTCGGCGCTCTCGTCCGGCACGGACCAGCGGAAGCGCTCCACCTCGCCCGCCGAGACCAGGGCGTGGGTCACGACCTCGGTGAGCCCCGCGCCGACCAGCGCGTCCCGGATCGCGTCGCGGACCTCCAGCGGATTCGGCCGCCACTCCGGCAGCGCGGTGTCCGGCATCGTCGCCGGCACGCGCTCGTAGCCTCGGACCCGCGCGATCTCCTCGGCGAGGTCCGCCTCGATCTCGATGTCGCGGCGCCAGGTCGGCACCGTGGCGACGAGGACGTCCTGCCCGGACGCCTGGGCCTCGGCCGGGGTCGTCCCGGCCACGATCGGCACCGCGACCGGCGCTGACGGGACCTCGGTGGCGATCCCCACCCGCTCCAGCAGCGCGGCCTGCTCCGTTGCCGGCAGCGCCGTCCCGAGCAGGCGGTTGACCCGCGCGGGGCGAAACGCCACCTGGCTCGTCTCCGGCTCAGCCGGGTGGCTGTCGACACGCCCGCGGGCCACCTGGCCGCCGGCCCAGGCCTGCACGAGCTGCGCGGTCCGGTCCGCCCCGATCCGCGCCAGCCGGAACTCCTGGCCCTTCTCGAATCGCAGGCTCGCCTCGGACCGCAGGGCGTACCGGAACGCGGTCCGACGGATGCTCACGGGGTCGAAGATCGCCGACTCCACGATGACGTCGGTCGTCGAGGACCCGATCTCCGATGCCTCGCCGCCCATGACCCCGGCGATGCCGATTGCGCCTTCCTCGTCGGCGATGACGAGGGTGTCGTCGGTCAGCTCGCGGAGGACGTGGTCGAGGGTCACGAGCTGCTCGCCGTGGCGGGCCCGCCGAACGACGATCCGGCTCCCGCCGACGGCGGCCGCATCGAACGTGTGGATCGGCTTGCCGAGCTCGAGCATGACGTAGTTCGATGCGTCGACGACGTTGCTGACCGGTCGCTGGCCGGCGGCCAGCAGCCGCATCTGGATCGCATCGGGCGACGGCCCGATCCGCACCCCGGAGATCCACCGCCCGACGAAGCGCGGGCAGAGCCGCTCGTCCTTGACCTCGACCGTCAGGTGGTCCTCGACGGCGCCACCGGACTCCTGGACCTCGATCGCGGGCCAGCGGACCTGCTGGCCGGTCGCGGCCGCCACCTCGCGGGCGATGCCGATGATCGACAGCGCGTCGCCGCGGTTCGGCTTCACGTCGACGTCGAACACGATGTCGCCGTACAGGTCGGCGAGCGACGCGCCGACCGGCGCGTCGCCGGCAAGGATGAGGATCCCGTCGCCGTCGGCGGTCAGGCGGAGCTCCTCGCCGGAGCACAGCATCCCGTTGCTGACGACGCCCATCTTCTCGGTCCGCTCGATCCGGCGGTCGCCCGGCAGGATGGCGCCCGGCAGGGCGACGGGCACCCGCTGGCCGGCGGCGATGTTCGTGGCGCCGCAGACGATGTCGAGGATCTCGCTGCCGCCGCTCGCCGACGCGACGCGCACGCGGGTCAGCGACAGGCGGTCCGCCCGCGGATGCGGCGCGACCTCGAGCAGCTCGCCGACGACGACGTTGCGCCACTCGCTGCCGCGGTGCTCGATGCCCTTGACCTCCATCCCGAGCAGCGTCAGGCGCTCCGCGAGCGCCTCGGCGGCGAGGTCGACGTCCACGAACTCCCGGAGCCAGCTCAGCGGCACCCTCATCGGAACTGGCCCAGGAAGCGGAGGTCGTTCTCCAGGAACAGCCGCAGGTCGTTGATCCGGTGCTTGAGCATCCAGATCCGCTCCGGGCCCATCCCGAAGGCGAAGCCCTGGTAGCGCTCCGGATCGAGGCCCGAGTCGCGCAGCACGACCGGGTGGACCATCCCGGCGCCGAGGATCGTCAGCCAGCCGCTCCGACCGCAGACCGCACAGCCGCTGCCGCCGCAGACGAGGCATTCGACGTCGAAGGCCACGGACGGCTCCGTGAACGGGTAGTAGCCGGGCCGGAACCGTGTCCGCTTGCCGGCCCCGAACATCGCGTGGGCGAACGAATCGAGCAGGCCCCGCAGGTCGCCGAGGGTCGTGCCCTCGTCGACCATGAGGCCCTCGACCTGGAAGAACTCCGAGGCGTGGGAGGCATCGATGGCCTCGTAGCGGTAGCAGCGGCCCGGGAGGAGCACCCGGATCGGCGGCTCGAACGTCCGCATCGCGTGGATCTGGCCGGGTGAGGTATGGGTTCGCAGGAGGCGGTTCGGCAGGTCGACGTAGAGGGTGTCCCAGAGGTCGCGGGCCGGGTGGTCCTGGGGGATGTTGAGGAGCTGGAAGTTCGTCCGGTCGTCCTCGATCTCGGGGCTCTCGAGGGTCACGAAGCCGAACTGGCCGAAGATCTCCGCGATCTCGCCCATGGCCTCGATGCTGGGGTGGTGGGAGCCCCGGCGGATCGGCCGGGCGGGCGTCGTGACGTCGATCCGCTCGGCGGCGAGCCGCGCCTCGAGCTCCGATTCGCCGAGGACGAGGCGCCGGGCGGCGATGGCCGCCTCGATGCCGGTTCGCACGGTGTTGGCGATGGCCCCGACCTTCGGGCGGTCCTCCGGCGGCAGCGCGCCGATGCCGCGGAGGACGCCGGTCAGGCGACCCTTCTTGCCGAGGACCTCGACCTCGACGGCCTCGAGGGCGGCCACGTCCGGCGCGCCGGCGACCGCGCCGGCCGCGTCAGCGGCGAGCGCCTCGAGGTCACGGGTGAGCTGGGCCAGGTCCACGGCGGTGGGTTCTCCTCCGAGGTCGATGGTACGGCGCGGGGTGCTCCGGAGAATCGATGAGCCCCCGAGCGTCCGTGACGCCGAGGGCGTCCTCGGGCTGATGGCTCGCGGGGCGTCGCATCAGCCCTCGGAGGGCGAGCGCCGGCTCCCGCGGGAGGTTGCCGGGCCGATCAAGCCCCCTTGGCTGCCTCGACGATCTTCGTGAACGTGCCGGCGTCGCGGACCGCGATGTCGGCCAGGATCTTCCGATCGATGTCGATCTCGGCGGCCTTCAGGCCCTGGATGAAGCGGCCATAGCTCCAGCCCTCGGCCTTGACCGCGGCGTTGATCCGGACGATCCACAGGGCGCGCATCTGGCGCTTCCGCTGCTTCCGGTCGCGAGTGGCGTAGGCCATCGCGTGGAGGAGCGCCTCGCGGGCCGGCTTGATCAGGCGGGAGCGAGTCCCGACGCGACCCTCGGCGGCGTCCAGGAGGCGCTTGTGGCGGCGATGGGCGGTGACGCCGCGCTTGACGCGTGCCATGACGTGGCTGCTCCTGTTCCTAGAGGTACGGCAGCAGGCGCTTGACCTGCTGGGCGTGCTCGGACCCGACCGTCGACTTGCCGGCGTAGCGCCGCGTCCGGCGGGAGGACTTGATCTCCAGGTGGTGGCCGCGCCACGCGTTGACCCGGATGATCTTGCCGCTGCCGGTGGCGCCGATGCGCTTCTGGGCCGCCTTGTGGCTCTTCATCTTCGGCATCGAGGTCAGGACTCCTGTGTGACGGTCGGCTCGGCCGGCGTCGGTGCTTCTGGCTCGGCGGCTGCCGCGGCCGGTGGGGCGACTGCCGCGGCCGGTGGCGCTGGTGCCTCAGCCTGCGGCGTCGGCGCCTCGCCCTGCGGCGCGGCGGCTGCCGCAGCTTCTGCGATCTTCGGCTTGTGCGTCGAAGCCATGGTCAGGAACATCGATTTCCCTTCCAGGGTCGGCGCTCGGTCGACGATACCGTGCTCCTTGATCTGCTCCGCGAACCGCTCCAGCAGGCCTCGGCCGATCTCCGGATGGGTGAGCTCCCGTCCGCGGAACCGAACCGTCACCTTCAGGCGATCTCCTTCCGAGAGGAACTCGACCGCCCGATGCTTCTTCGTCTCGAAGTCGCCGACGCCGATCTTCGGCGAGAGGCGAACCTCCTTGAACGACACCGCCCGCTGGCGGCGCTTGGCGTCCTTCTCGCGCTTCGTCAGCTCGTACTTGTACTGCCCGAAGTCGAGGAACCGGGTCACCGGGGGGGCGGCCATCGGAGCCACCTCGACCAGGTCGAGGCCTCGCTCCTGCGCCATCTCGAGGGCCCGCGGCGTGGGCATGACGCCCAGCTGATTGCCCTCTTCATCGATGACCCGGACCTGCGGGATCCGGATCATCTGGTTGACGCGCAGGTCTCGGCTCAGGTCGCTGCCCTCTCAGACGATGGTTGACGCTGGCTCGGATCGGTTGAGCGGTTGCGCACGGCAACGCGTCGACCGGCCCGGTCGCCGCGGGACTATAGCACAGGCCCTCACTCGACCCGCCGGGCGGCGACCTCCGCCGCGAGCTGCTCGGCGAGGTCGTCCCAGGCCACCGTTTCCTGCGCCGCGTCCCGTGCCGCGCCCCGCCGCCGGACCGTCGCGGATCGCGCCTCGACCTCGCGATCGCCCAGGACGAGCATGACCGGGACCTTCTGCTCCTGGGCCAGGCGGATCTTGTTCTGCATCCGGTTGTCGGAATCGTCGACCTCCACGCGAATGCCCTTCGCGGCGAGGATCCCGGCGAGCTCCCGACCGGCTTCGAGGTGGCGGTCCGAGATGGGGATCACGACCGCCTGCAGCGGCGCCACCCACAGCGGCAGCGCGCCGGCGAAGTGCTCGATGAGGATGCCGATGAACCGCTCCAGGCTGCCGTAGATCGCGCGGTGGATCGCGACCGGCCGCTGGGGCAGGCCGTGCTCGTCGATGAACTCCAGGTCGAAGCGATCGGGCAGCATCGTCAGGTCGGCCTGGATCGTCGCCATCTGCCACTCGCGCCCGAGGGCGTCGTCGATGTAGATGTCGATCTTGGGGGCATAGAACGTGCCGTCCCGGGGCTTGACCCGGTACGGCGATCCGGAGGCGTCGAGGGCCTCCTTGATCTGGGCCTCGGCCCGCTCCCACAGCGCCGGGTCGCCGATGGCCTTGTCCGGCTTCGTCGCGAACACGAACCGCGGCGTCAGCCCGAACCAGCCGTAGACGACCCGCACGAAGTCGAGGAGCTCGCTGATCTCCGCCTGGACCTGGTCCGGCCGGACGTAGATGTGGGCGTCGTCCTGGATGAAGTGGCGGACCCGCGTCAGGCCCGACAGCGTCCCGGACCGCTCGTTGCGGTGGAGCCGGCCGTACTCCGCATAGCGGATCGGCAGGTCGCGGTAGGAGCGCACCTTCGAGCGGTAGATGAACGTGCTCTCCGGGCAGTTCATCGGCTTGAGGCTGAAGGTCTGGCCCTCGACCTCGACGCGGAACATGTTGTCGTCGTAGAGGCCCCAGTGGCCGGACTGCTCCCAGAGCTTCTTGTGGACGAGGATCGGCGTGCTGACCTCGACGTAGCCGCGGCGCTCCTGCTCCTCGCGCATCGCGCCTTCGAGCGTCCGCCACAGGCGCTGGCCCTTGGGATGCCAGAACGCCGAGCCCGGCGCGACGTCGTGGAAGCTGAACAGGTCGAGCTGGACGCCGAGCCGCCGATGATCGCGTTTCTTCGCCTCCGCGCGGCGCCACAGGAACTGGTCCAGCTCGTCCTGGCTCGACCAGACCGTGCCGTAGATCCGCTGGAGCATCGGCCGCTTCTCGTCGCCCCGCCAGTACGCGCCCGCGACCGAGAGGAGCTTGAACGGCCCGATCATGCCCGTGCTCGGGACGTGCGGTCCGCGGCACAGGTCGCTGAACGGCCCATGCTCGTAGAAGCTGACCTCGGGCAGTGGCTCGCCGGCGGCCTTCGCCCGCGCCGCGAGGTCGTCGAGGATCTCGACCTTGAAGGCCTGGCCCCTCCCCTCCTCCACCGACCGGGCGTCGTCGAAGTCGACCTCCCTGCGGACGAAGGCGTGATCCGCCGCGACGCTCGCGCGCATCCGCTCCTCGATCGCCTCGAGGTCGTCCGGGGTCAGGGCACGGGGCAGCTCGAAGTCGTAGTAGAAGCCACCGTCGATCGCCGGACCGATGCCCAGCTTCGCGGCCGGGAACAGGTCGAGGACGGCCTCGGCCATGACGTGGGCCGTGGAGTGGCGCATCGCGTCGAGCGGGTCATGGGCGCCCGCGTCGAGGAGCTCCTCGACCGAGCCCCGCTCCGGGGCCTCGAGGACCTCGGGCTCCTGGTGGTCGGCGGTCGCCGCCGCTGCCTGTCGTGCCGGTGCGTCTGCCATCGGGCTGCTCCAAGAATCGAAACGACCCCTCGTCCCGACAGGACGAGAGGCCGATGACTCGACTTCCCGCGGTTCCACCCGCCTTCACGACGCCCCGGCGGCCGGCTGGCCGACGATCGTCGTGCGCTCGTGCCGCGGTAACGGGCGGACCCGGGCCGGTTCTCCGGCCGCTCACGGGCGGTGCCATCGAGGGCTCGATGCCGGGCTTTCAGCCTCGCCTCGCGGCGTTGGCCCGGCTCTCTGGGATCGATCCGATCCGGTGGCGTGTCCCGATCGACGCGCTGGCCGGACTATACCCCACCGCGAGCTGGACCCCGACGGCGCCCCGCGGTCAGGCGCCGCCGAGGGGGGTCTGCGGCGTTCCTAGATGTGGACGACGCCGAGCAGGAGCAGCAGGATGATGAGCAGCCCCGGCACGCCGAGGATCCAGAGCAGCAGAGGAACCATCGTGGCCTCCTTTCCGGCAGCAAGATTGCTGGCCGGGGGCTCGCAGGCGAGCACGTCACGGAAGCCCGAGGGGTCACAGCAGGCTGGCGATCACCTCTCTTCGGTGTATCGCCAGTGTTGGGCCGGGGCTGTGCGTCTGGAAATGCGACGACCGCCGTGATGGCGGTCGTTTCGTGCTCAATGTCGAGGAGTGGTGGGCGACACTGGGCTCGAACCAGTGACCTCTTGCATGTCAAGCAAGTGCTCTAACCAACTGAGCTAGCCGCCCGGGTGCAGCGCGGTTCCGTCGCGCCGCCCGGGGATGATATCGCAGCCCGTCATGCAGTTGGCTTCGCGACATGGGAGCCGCGGCGCCATGCATACTCGACCACATGGGATGTGCGTTCGTCCGCCTCCCGCAGGCCCGTCCGGGAGTCGCGCGTAGAGGAGCCGGATCACGAGACTTGGCTACCGGCCGGCGCTCGATGGCGTCCGTGGCGTCGGGATCCTCCTCGTCATGGCGGCGCACTTTGGGCTTGGCTTTCCACAGGGCGGCCGAATCGGCGTCACGGTGTTCTTCGCCCTCTCGGGATACCTGATCACCGCCCTCCTGCTCGCGGAACGACGCGAATCCGGCCACATCGACCTTCGGGCCTTCTGGATCCGTCGCGGACGCCGGCTCCTGCCCGCGCTGTTCGTGCTCATCGCGGTGTTCCTCGCCTATCACCTGCTACGCGGAGGCTTCCGGCAGGCGGTGCCCGCTGCGCTTGTGACCGCGTTCTATCTCGCCAACTACGCAGACAACCTCGGCGTCAACCTCGGGCTCCTGAGTCACACCTGGAGCCTCGCCGTCGAGGAGCAGTTCTACCTGTGGTGGCCCCTGGCCCTGATCGCGCTGCTCGCCTGGCGTCCACGGTTCGCGAGCGTGATCGTCGTCCTCGCGGCGTTCGGCGTTGCGGCCGTGAACATGTTCTCGATCGTGACCGGGGCGTCCTTCTTCTTCCCGATCTCACGGGGCGATGCTCTCCTCGGAGGCGCCGCCCTGGCGATCCTGGGAGTCGGGGGCGTCCGCTGGACCCTCCCGCTTGGCCTGGGCGGTGTGATCCTGGTCAGCCTGCTGCCGGGCAATCCGGCGTGGATCTACGTCGTGGCGGCAGCGCTCGGGGTGCTCGTCGTCGCCGGAGCGGAGGGCAGCATCCTCGCCTGGCCGCCCCTGGTGTTCGTGGGCAAGATCAGCTACAGCCTCTACCTGTGGCACCAGCCGGCCGAGCGCATGCTCGCGGCGTTCCTGCCGAAGTTCCCGTTGCCGGTGATGATCGCGATCGATACGGGCGTGTCGCTGGCCCTTGCGCTCGCTTCCTACCACGTCATCGAGTCGAGGTTCCGGAGGCGATCGAGCCCTGGCGAGCGGCCCCTCCCGATCCTGCCGCTGGAACCCTCCACGACGGGGGCGATTGTCGCGCGCCCCGTCGCCGAGCCCGACGTCCGGCGGACCTGAGGGAGTTCGCCGACTGCTTGCAGCGGGGAGCCGACGCGGCGAGCCGACGCGTCGCGCCGCCGCGCACCTGACACCGCGGACGATTCAGGACGAGCGGCACTGGCAGTCGGGCGGCACGCTGGCCACCATCGCCGGGTCGCGCCCCCCGCATGAGGGCGGTGCGTCCACACCGCCCTCGCCAGCCCGCCGGCGCCGCGCAGGGCAGGGCCGCGAGAGGCGTCCCTACTCGACCTCGATCGTCGTCCGATCGCCGTCGTTGCCCGCCTTCGTGTCGAGGTCGTCGACCCGGGCAATCCAGAAGTCGATGATCGCCCGAACGCCCAGGAGCTGTTCGCGAGCCGCGTTGCGGAAGTGGCGGCCGGCCTCGGCGGGCATGACCTTGCGGACGAGCATCTGGCCCCGCTCGCGCATCCCCGGATCGCCCTCGAGCCGATCCAGCCGGGCCTCGAGCTCGGCCATCCGGACGTCGCCGCCGCTCGACGGCATCCCCGGCGAGCCCATCGCCGAGGTCGTGCTGGACGATCGCGAGCGCCGCGGACTCCGCGCGGCGCGGTACTCGGTCATCGACGTCCACCTCCTGTCGTGGCTCGGTCCTTCGTCCGGAACTGGATCCGCAGGACCCCGTCCTCCATCTTCGCGCCGGTCGACGGCGCATCGACGAGGGCCCGCGGCAGGACGATGCTGCGCCGCCATGCCCCGACCTGCAACAGGATCTCGTCGCCGCTGCGACTGAGCTGGACCTCGTCGCGCTGGGTGAACGGCAGCGCCACCTCCAGGACGTGGCCGCCCTCCTCGGACCGGATCCGGTACGGCCGGCCGCGGTAGAAGAACTCGGTCGGGTCGGTGTCGCCGAACAGCGACTCGCCGATCTCGATGAGCCGGTCGGGCCCGATCATCTCGCGGTCGAACAGCGGCACGGTCCGAACCGGGACCGGCGCGTACTGCGCCTCGACCTGGGGCAGGTAGCGCTGCTGGGCCAGGCGCAGACCGGCGAACGAGCCGTCACTCGAGAGGTCCGCCGGCAGCACCCGGTTGCAGACCACGAGGTCGCTCGGGTAGCCGAACAGGTGGAAGTACGTGAACGAGCGCTGGGCCTCGACGATCGAGAGCTTCTCGAGGGCGAGCACGATCCGGACCGAGGCCATCTCCGGATCCGCGAGCAGGCGATGGACCTGCTCGAGGCGTGCGAGGAGGCGCTCCGCCGCGGCGAAGACCTCGTCGCGCGGCATCGGCACGCCGATCATCCGCTCGAGCATCGGCCGTCCGATCCGGCTCACCCGCCGGCCGATCGGCGCGATCCGCTCGATCCACCAGCGGCTCGCCTCGGGCAGGCTCAGGAGCCGCAGCGTCTCGCCGGTGGGCGCCGCATCGACGACGACGACGTCGTACTTGCCGGACTCGACGTGGTCGGCGATCCAGAGCAGGTTGCCGAGCTCGTCCATGCCCGGCAGGATCGTCATCTCCTCGGCGAGGACCTCGTCCATGCCGCGCCAGCTGAACAGCTCGGCCATGTACGTCTGGATGGTCCGCCAGTAGCGGCCGATGTTGAAGTAGACGTCCGGCTCCTGGCCCCACAGGTTCGGCGCGATCTCGGTCGGCTCCGGGCCGAGCGGCCGGTCGAAGGCGTCCGCCAGGCTGTGGGCGATGTCGGTCGAGAGGACGATCGTGCGATGGCCCTGCCGGGCGGCGAGCAGCGCGGTGGCCGCGGCGATGCTCGTCTTGCCGACGCCGCCCTTGCCGGTGTACAGGACGATGCGGGTCACGCGAGCTCCTCTGGGATCGGGGCGCCAGTGGGTCGCTGGGACGGCCATCCTAGCGGGTCGACGGGTCGCGACTCGCGGGAGCGGGCGGTGGCGGGCCCGTGGCGCGTGGCGATCGCGGCGGTGGCGCGTGGCGATCGCGGCGGTGGCCGACGATTGTCAGGCGCTACCCAGGCGAGCCTTGGTCAGGAAGTCCATCTCCGTCGGCCCATCGATGAGCACGGCCCTCGCGTCCGACAAACCGGGTTCCTGCCATCGGCTCGCACCAGTGGCCGCTGTCAGCAATCCGATGGCGAGGGCTCACTCCAGTAGCCGCTGTCAGAAACGGCGATGATCCGGCCGTGGGATCGCAAGCGGATCCGCCAGAGCGCCGCGACGTCGAGCTGGTCGATGCCGGCGACGGACGGCGGCTCGAGCGGTTCGGATCGCGGCTCGTGGATCGCCCGGCGGCGATCGCCCTCGGCCCGCGGCTCGCGCCCAGCGCCTGGACCGCGATCGACCTGCGGTACGACGCCAGTGACGGCTGGACCGGCTCGGCCGATCGTTCCGAGCCGTGGACCGTCGAGGTCCGGGGGCTGACGCTGGAGCTGCGGGCGACCGCGTCCGGCGGCGTGGGCCTGTACCCGGAGCACGCCGCCAACCTCGCCTGGCTCGAGGCCCGCGTCCGCGAGCGACTTAGCGGCTCGCCGAGCCGCGGTTCGGGCGCACCGGGCGAGGACGCGCCAGCGGTGCTCAACCTGTTCGCCCACACGGGCCTCGCGACGCTCGCGGTGGCGCGCGCCGGTGCCGCGGTCGCGCACGTCGACGCGGCACGGGCGAGCATTGCCTGGGCCCGCCGCAACGCGGCCCTGTCCGGGCTCGAGGACCGTCCGATCCGGTGGCTCGTCGACGACGCGCGCGCGTTCGTGGAGCGAGAGGGGCGTCGCGGCCGGCGCTACGCGGGCTTCGTCATCGATCCGCCGAGCTTCGGGCGAGCCGAGTCCGGGCGCTGGAGCCTGCGTGACGACCTGGGCGCGCTGCTTGACGCCTGCGGTCGGGTCGCGGCGGAGGATGCCTTCGTCCTGTTGACCGCCCACACGACCGGCCTCGACCCGGAGCCGATGCTCGACGCGGTCGCCCGCGCCTTCGGGCGCCGGCCGGGCGAGCCAACGGCACAGCGGCTCGCCCTGGCGGCGGAGTCGGGCGCAATCCTCGAGCTCGGCTGGGCGATCCGGCTCGCCTGACCGGCCGCGGTGAGGCCGGATCGCGCGAGACCGGGCACCATAGCGGCGTGACGATCGACAGCCCGGCGAACCCGCGCATCCGCACCGCCGCCGGGCTGCGCGAGCGGCGCGACCGCGAGCGGAGCGGCCTCACGCTCGTCGACGGGGCACGCGAGGCGCGCCGGGCGATCGAGGCGGGCGTCGAGATCGACACCGCGTTCGTGTTCCAGGAGCTCGTGTCGTCACCGGATGCGCGTGCCGCGCTCGACCTCCTCCGCGGCACCGGACGATCCAGGGCCATCGTCGAGGTCGGTCCGAAGGCCTTCGAGAAGCTCGCCTACGGCGATCGCTCGGATGGCATCGTCCTGGTCGTCCGCCCGAGGACGCTGGCGCTCGACGCGCTCGACCTCGGCGAGAGCCCCCTCGTCGTCATCACCGAGGACGTCGAGAAGCCGGGCAACCTCGGGGCGATCCTGCGGTCGGTCGATGGGGCCGGCGCCGACGCGGTGATCGCCGTCGGCGGGACGGACCTCTACAACCCCAACGTCATCCGGGCGAGCGTCGGGACGGTCTTCAGCGTGCCGATCGCGGCCGCGCCCGCCGTCGAGACGCGCGCCTGGCTCAGGGCCCGCGGCCTACGAATCGTCGCGGCGCGAACGGATGCCCAACGGCTGTACGTCGATGCGGACCTCCGAGGGCCGCTCGCGATCGCCCTCGGCAGCGAGCGCCTGGGCCTGTCCGCGGAGTGGCATCGGGCCGACGTCGAGGGCCTTCGCCTGCCGATGGCGGGCGTCGCCGACAGCCTCAAC
>JACQEG010000017.1 GCA_016200665.1 Chloroflexota bacterium
GGCGCGAGCATTCGGCGGTCAATAGACTGGCCTCGTGCCCGCCCAACGCCCGTCCCGCCGTCTCGCCGGCGCCCGGCCCGAGGCGCTGTTCCAGCCGCCACCCGAGCGCCAGCCGCTCGCGGCCAGGATGCGACCGCGCAATGGCGGGGTCGCTCCGCCGGGTCTCGCCCGCGGCCACCTCGCGAGCCTGCTCCTGTGGGGCCCGCCGGGAACCGGCAAGACGAGCCTCGCCCGGATCCTCGCCGAGTCGGTCGAGGCCGACTTCGAGACCCTCTCCGCGGTCATGTCGGGCGTGGCCGAGGTCCGCGCCCGCGCTGGCAGCCGCCCAGGAGCGCCTCTCGCTCAACGGCAGGCGGACGGTCCTCTTCACCGACGAGATCCACGGCTTCAACAAGACCCAGCAGGACGCCCTCCTGCCGCACGTCGAGGACGGCACCGTCACGCTGATCGGTGCGACGACCGAGAACCCTCCTTCGACCTTTTCTTAGCTCCGCGCCAGCGCCGACGAGCCTCTTTGCACCAGTGTGCCCGCGGAGGGTCGATGCGTGATTGAGTGGTGTCCCCGCTGTGGACAGAAGCGAGCCGCGGGCTACGGGTACTGTTCCCGGTGCGGCCTCGATCTGGCGGCACAAGAGGCGGGTGAGGTCCACATGGAGCCCGCCACGCTGGCCGCGGTCCCTACGGTCGCCTCTCCGACTCCAAGTTCACATCCAGAATTCCCCGATGCGGCCGCCGATCTAGACGACCTCGCTCCGTTTAAGGGTTTGGTCGACTGTCCCCGGGGACCGCATCCGAACCTCGTGCGCAAGGTATCGGCGCTCGCGGCAATGGGTCAGCAGAAATTCGTTCTCCCCGCCGAACCTCGCCAGCCGGGGACGACGTGGGGCATAGTCTCTGGCGGTTCCGTACTCGTCTGGGGGCTCATCGGTCTTGCCGCCATCGGCCAGAGCTCCGGTCGGATCATTGCCCAAGGCACCGGCCCCTCGGGGTTGCTAGTCGGCTTCCTCGGGGTTGCAATCGGCTTCCTTGTGGCGATCGTCGCTCCCATCGCGCTGGTTGTGGTTTGGAAGATCGTCAGTCATGGTCGGAGACAGCGCGCATGGGAAGGCGAGCACTTGGAATGGACGGAGGCGCGAAAGCGCTGGGAGCGCGCCTACTTCTGCACCAAGGACGACATCATGTTCGTACCCACCGAGGACGGGTGGGCGATCCTCGACGCTGTAGGGTAATTGGGTGATTCGAGCTTCAACGCATCCAGCATTGAGGTTGCACTCGATGGCGGCCTGTCGCACAAGAGCCGTCCTTCGCCGGACCGTCAACCCGGTTAGCACGTCAACTCGAGAGGTCACACACGGCACGGGCGATCGTGCGCATGTCTCTGCAGGGAGCGCCACGCGGCGCGGCCCCTTGAACATATGCTCGTGTTCGGAAAGCGCTCGAATTGAGGGGATTCGAGGTCATAGGTACCGGCTCGTGGAAATGCCGCAGCGGCACGACCGACGACATGCTGGCTGCACTCGGAGAGTCTCAGAACTCCTAGCGCTACCCGACGCGGCCGTGATCGACCATGTCTGGACGTACCTGGACGAATCTAGCTGACCACGACTCGGCGGTCCCGGCTACCCCGAGCGGTCAGAGACTGGGCGGAATGACGTTCGCGACAGCTTCGTGGTCATTCTTGGGCGCAGCGAGGTCCTTGATGACGGGCCGTAGGACATCGTTCCAGCGAACCATCGTCTGAACGACCCACGCCTTGAGTTCGGGATCGTCGTTAGCGCCTTCGATGGGGGCGTCTCGGGCGACGTAGATGCGCGAAGCACGCTTAGCGTCTGGCCCGAGTGCCCCAACATCGTGACCTGGGTTTCCTCCACTGGATCGCACGAGGGCTCCCAGTACATTTGGGGAGTCGTTGGGGATTCCACCTAACCCCACGCTGATCGCCACCCGCTGAAAGGGATCACTCGACATGGGCATTCCGATCCTGACGGCCCTCCGCGCGGCGCGGCTTGGTCGCCAGGCTCTAGGTGAACTCGCCCGGCGCAACGGCCCATCCACGGACGCCGAGTTGGCAGCCACCTCCATCCTCGTTCACCAGCGAGTGATGGCGGACATCGACGAGGTCCTTGCCCAGCACGGCGTCCACGCGTTCGTCATGCGCGACATGGAGAAGGCGAAGGCTCAAGGTCTATCGGTCATCGATGGTCGGGAGCACGACCTCCGCCGCTGCGACTTGTGCGGCATGTGGCAGGGCGGCGCGATGCACCAAGACGCCCGCTACGGTGCGGTCCTTGCCGAGCATGGTGTGCACGCGTTCGTCGGGGAAGTTGACTACCGGGCATGCGCTGTTTGCGGCCTTTGGCGGGATAGCCGGGTCCACAAGGCCAGATGATCGGGGCAATCCGGTACTGCGACAACTGCGCAAGTACACGGATTCCTACGCGATGAGGTGGGCGGCGAGCTTCTTCTCGACGTACTCGATCCCGAGTGGCGTGATGTGTACACGGCGCTGATCGCCGTCGTACTCGATGAGCCTGTCCTTGTGAGCCTTGACGAGCACGTCCCGTCGATAGATCGACGGATTGGAGTGCTCGACCGCCGTCACTAGGCTCGCTTCGCTAACCCACCCAGCAGGCCCATAGAGCAGAAGTAGGGTCTGCTCCTTCATCGACATGCCCGGGACGAGCACGCGGCGCGTCGTCCCAATCGCCCAGACGGCAGGCACCACCCGCTCGACGAGCGCATCGACGACCGCGGTGGCCTCCGTCGTGGTGACGTTGTGGAAGATGCGGACGAGTTCGGCAACCACCCACTTCGCCCCGGCGAGGACGAGCGTCGCGTCCATGTGGTTCGGATCAACGTCGTCTCCGGCGTGTCCCACACCTCGGTTGTTCCTGATCTCGTATAGCGCCATCATCACCCGTGGCGTGGTGATCCGGACGCTCTGCGGGAATACCTTCTTGTCCGTCTTCTCGAAGTCAAAGCACGCGGTCTTGAAGTCGCCCGGCTTGCTCGGCTTCGTCGCCCACTTCCCGTCAACATGGCTGCGCAGGATCGTGTAGGCCGTCTCACAGAGCTTCCCGCCGTTCAGTTCCGACGGCTCCCACTTGTGCGCCGCAAAGTTCGTGGCGATTTCGTTCAGCGCCGCAAGCAGCGGATCGCGCAGCCCAGACGGGACCGTTCCAAGGATCGTCGCGGGCGTGACCGAAGGCTCTGCCGCCGCGATCACAGTCGCGACGCGGCGACGAGGGCTAGGCCTTGGCCTTCTTCGCCGGGAGGTCGTGGTCAACGTGGTTCTCCCCAGACGGGGTGACGGTGATGTCGTCCATGTCTGACGTGTTGATCCAGCCCTTGGTCGAAGCAGTGACCTGGAGCGAGTTGCGCGGGTACGAGGGCAAGCGCCACCCGGCCTCCTTGTAGGCCGTGTACACCTGGTTGACGTTGACCTTCCCGACCGCCACCTCCTTCTCGAGGTAGTAGACGGCGACGAGGTTCCGCTCGTTTGCGTTCTCGGGACTCTTCTCGCTCGCGAAGTCCTTGAACGCCTTCTTGCCCTTCGGGCGGAGGTTCAGCGTCTTGTCGAGGGTCGGCGCAGCGGCCTTGAGTCGAGTCGTGCCCTTTGTGGTGTCGCCGTTGTCCTTGGCAGCAGGGCGGCGCCGTCGCCGGGTTGTCCGTCGCGTCGTCGATGTCCCGCTGTCGTCTGCCGCTTCTTCGGCTGCGTCGCCGTCGTCCTCGTCGGGTGCCTCGGCAGGCGCAATGCCGAGCGCCTTGATCATCGCCCGGAATGCTTGAGCTTGCACCTGCTCCGACTTGAACTCATTGACCGCTTTCGCGATGTTGGGAATCTCGGACTTCAACCGATCGTACGGGTCCATTGCGCGCTCCTTCTCCGCTGGGCATTAGCGGGGGCACGCTAAGCCGACTAAGCGGATGCTACTCGATGCGCAGCGAATGCGCTAGGGCTGGTCGAAGGTCGAGACGCCCCTGACAGGACCGGTCGGGCGTGCCCGAGATCGACCGTGAGGGCGCGAGCGCGGCGGGCGCCCACGGTACCGGACGGAAAGCATTCCAGACTGACCACGGAGCCACCCGGCCGGATGGAATAGCCCCGGGCCAGTCCGCGTACGATCCGAGGGTGCCGCCGCGCCGACGCCTACCGACTGGACCCGGCCTGTTCCAACCGCCGCTCGGCTCGCAACCGCTCGCGAACCGGATGCGCCCTCGAACGCTCGACGAGTTTGTCGGGCAGGAACACTTGGTCGGGCCAGAGGGCCCGCTCCGCAGGGGAATCGAGCGCGGGCACCTGTCCTCCATGTACCTGTGGGGACCGCCCGGGGTTGGCAAGACGACCCTCGCTCGTATCCTCGCCGAGGGGGTTGGCGCCGACGTGACCGCTCTGTCCGCGGTCGAGACGGGCGTTGGCGAGATGCGCGAGGCCATCGCGCAGGCTCGCGAGCGGCTGACCCTCAACGGCCAGCGCACGGTCCTGTTCATCGACGAGCTGCATCGGCTGAACAAGGCCCAGCAGGACGCCCTCCTCCCGCATGTCGAGGACGGGACGGTCATTCTGATTGGCAGTTCGACCGAGAACCCGTACTTCGAGGTCAACTCGGCGCTCCTGTCGCGGCTGCGCGTCTGGCGGCTCGAGCCGCTCGCGGACGAGGGCATCGGGATCGTCCTCCGGCGGGCGCTGGAGGACCCCGATCGCGGGCTCGCCGGAGGGCTGGGTCCGGATGGCGGTGTGGCGCTAGGCGACGAGCCCTTCGCTCACCTCGTCTCGATCTCGGGTGGCGACGCGCGCGTCGCCCTGAACGTGCTCGAGGGCGCGGTCGCCCTTGCCGAGGCCGAGGCCGCGCGCGATGCCGAGGGCCGCGTCTCGCCGCGGCTGTCGGACGTCGAGGAGGCCGCCCAGCAGCGGATCCTCGCCTACGACCGGGCCGGCGACGGCCACTACGACACCGTCTCGGCGTTCATCAAGAGCCTCCGCGGCAACGACCCGGACGGCTCGCTCTACTGGCTCGCCGCGATGATCGCCGCCGGCGAGGACCCCAAGTTCATCGCCCGGCGCCTGATCATCAGCGCCTCCGAGGACGTCGGCAATGCCGATCCCCGGGCGCTGCAGGTCGCCGTCGCGGCCGCCGGGGCGCTGGAGTGGGTCGGGCTGCCCGAGGCCCAGTACGCCCTCGCCCAGGCGTGTGTCTTTATTACGTCATCGCCGAAGTCGGACTCGGTCGGTCGCGCGTACATGGCGGCGATGGCCGACGTGATCAAGCACGGCTCCCTACCCGTCCCGACAGTACCTGCCGGACGAGCTGCGCGAGCGGCGCTACTACCTGCCGACCGACCAGGGCTACGAGTCCACGATCTCGGAGCGGATGGCTCGCCGCACGACGGCCCGGGAGGCCGCTCGCGCCGCCGGCCACACCCCGAGGAGCCCCTTCCCCACGCCCACCGCTGCCAGGGGCGCGGGCGACCGGATCCTCAAGACCCGCGAGGAGAGCCGGAAGAAGCTCGCCGAGACGGAGAAGCGCGACGCGCGCGACTAGGCCGCGCGGCTAGCGCACCGACCACGCCTGCGGGATCGCTCGGCCTGCGGCAGCGTCGAAGCCCATCGTGAACAGGACGAGATCGTCCCCGGCCTGGATGCCCCTCGCCATGTCGGCGCGGAAGTCGTCCGGGGTCTCGAGCTCGGTCCACGCGACGCCATCGGCCGACTGCCAGACGATCCGCCTGGGCAGGTTGCCCTCGATGGATCCGACGACGAGGAAGCCGCGGCTGCCGGCGATGATTCCCCAGATGCTCGCCCCGGTATCCCCGATCGGCGCGCTCGGCTCGCGCGTCCAGGTCAGGCCGTCGACGGACCGCCACAAGGCGGCGGCGGCGGCGAGGTCGGTGCCGACCGCCACGATCGACGAGCCGGAGACGGCGATCATGCTCATCGTCGCGTTCGAGGACCATGGCCCCGGGGTCGCTCGCGTCCAGTGCACGCCGTCCGTGGATCGCCATGCGACGGCGACGTTCGTCGACTGGCTGCCCGGCGAGCCCGAGCCAACCGCCACGATGCCGGCCGGCGTCATCGACATCGCCCGGATGCTGCCCTGCCCGAGCGTTGACGACGTCGCGGCGATCGACCAATGCAGCCCGTCCGGCGAGGCCCACATCTCGGGCCCGTCGGATCCATCGGCGGCCGCGACGAACCCGTCGGTCGCGGCCACGACCGCCGTGAAGAACGGCACGGCGGGGCCACGCTGCCAGGCCTGACCGTCGTCGGACACCCAGACCGCGCCGTGATCGACGGTCTGACCATCGGCGTCCGTGATCGTGACCCCGATCGCCACGAGCCGGTGCCCATCGCTCGCGAGACCCATCGGGCGCGCGAGGTCGAACACGGCCGCGCGCGGCTCCAGCGTCCAGGCGAGGCCGTCCGCCGATCGCCACACCACCCCATGGGTGTCGGTCGAGAACGACCCGTCGCAACAGCCGCCATTGACCTCGCCGACCGCGACATAGCCGTCGCCGAACTGGACCGCCCCCCGGACGTCGCTCCCGCCGTAGACGTGCGGCAGGGGCTCCGGGAAGGCCAGCCGCTCGAGGCGCGTGAACCCCACGGCCGCGGGCGGAGTGGCCGTCGGCGTCGGCGTGGCAGCGGGGGTCGGTGCGGCCGACGGACCGGCGCTCGGCGACGACGGCGACGCGGTCGGGCCGGCCGAGCCGGTCGGGCCGGACGAGCTCGTGGGGCTCGGGCCACAGCCCGAGACCGAGAGACAGGTGGCAACCGCCAGGGCGAGGGATGGGACGCACCGAGACCGGCTCAGGTGCAGCATCGCGATACCAGCGTGGCGGGCCGGACGACGGGCGAAAGAGCCGTCGTACCCGACTCCGCCGGACATGACGCCTGGCGGGGCCCGCCTGTGCTCCCTCGGACGGCATCTCCTGCCGCGACATGCGACCATCTCGCCGACCCCACCGTCCCGGTCGACAGGAGGCCGCGTTGACCCGCTTCGAGCCGAACCTGCGCATCCCCGGCCCGACCCCGCTCCCGCCGAGCGTCCGCGAGGCCGGGGCGCGCCAGATGATCAACCACCGCGGGCCGGACTTCGCGGGACTGCTGGGCCGGATCCAGGCCGGGATGCGGCCGTTCTTCGGCACGACGGGTGACATCGCCATCCTGTCCTGTGCCGGCACCGGCGGGCTCGAGGCCGCGATCGTCAACACCCTGTCGCCCGGTGACGCAGTCCTCGGTGTCTCGATCGGGGCCTTCGGCGACCGGTTCGCGAGCATCGCCGAGGCGTACGGGGCGCGGGTCGATCGGATGGCCGCCGAGTGGGGCTGGGCGGCCGCGCCGGACGAGGTCCGCGAGCGGCTCGGTCGGGGCGACTACCGGGCGGTGCTCCTGACCCACAACGAGACGTCGACCGGGGTCATGAATCCGATCCCGGCCCTCGCCGCCGCCGTCCGCGACGCAGCGCCGGACGCCCTGATCCTCGTCGACAGCGTGTCGGCCCTCGGCGCCGTGCCGTTCGAGCTCGACGCCTGGGGCATCGACCTCGTCGTCACCGGATCGCAGAAGGCCTGGATGGCCGCGCCGGGCATGGCGATGGTTGCCGCCTCGGACCGCGGCTGGGCGGCCATGGAGACGGCCCGAATGCCGCGCTACTACCTCGACCTGCGGCGCCATCGGGCGAGCCTGGCCAACGGCGAGACGCCGTGGACTCCCGCGATCGCGGTCGCGTACCAGGTCGAGGAGGGCGTCCGGCTCATGACCGAGGAGGGCCCCGCGGCCGTGTTCGGGCGGCACGCGGCCTGCGCGGCGGCGACGCGGGCCGGCCTCGAGGGCCTCGGCTTCGAGCTGTTCGCCGATGCGGCCAACCGATCGCTCACCGTGACCGCGGCGTCCATCCCCGAGAGCCTCGATTGGAAGGCGTTCAACGCCGAGCTCCGGGCTCGCGGGCTCATCGTCGCCGGTGGCCAGGGCCGGCTCACCGGCAAGGTGTTCCGGGTCGGGCACCTCGGCGCGGTGGCGGTCGACGACATCCTCGGCGCCATGGCGACCCTCGAGGAGGTCTCGATCCAGTTCGGGCGGGACGTCATGCCGGGTCACGCCGTCGAGGCTGCCGAGCGGGCGGCCGTCGCCGCCCACGGCGCAACGGCCGCTGCCCATGGCGCGGGTGCCGCCGTCGGATGAGGGTCCTCGTCGCGGAGCGAATCGCGCGGGAGGGCCTCGAGCTCCTGGCCGCGCGCCACGAGGTCGACGAACGGCTGGGCCTCGACCCCGCGGGCCTGCGCGCGGCGATCCCGCCGTACCACGCGCTCGTCGTCCGCAGCCAGGTCCAGGTCGACGCCGCGGTCATCGCGGCCGGGACCAGCCTCCGCCTCGTGGCCAGGGCCGGCGTCGGGCTGGACAACATCGACGTCGAGGCCGCGCGGGCCGCCGGGCTCACGGTCCTGAACGCCCCGGACGGCAACACGATCGCCGCGGCCGAGCACACCCTGGCCCTGCTCCTGGCCGTGGCACGCCGGATTCCCGCGGCCGATGCCTCGGTGCGGGCCGGCGAGTGGCAGCGCGCCCCCTTCGGGGGCACCGAGCTTCGCGGCAAGACCCTCGGGGTCGTCGGCCTCGGACGAATCGGGCTGGCGGTCGCGGAGCGGGCCCGGGCATTCGGGATGCGGATCGCCGGCCACGACCCGTACGTCTCGCCGGTGGTCTGCGCCGAGCGAGGGATCGAGGCGATGGACCTCGGCTCGCTGCTGGAGCGGGCGGACGTCGTGACCGTCCACGTGCCGTTGACCGACGAGACGGCGAGCCTCCTCGACGAGGCCGCGATCCGCCGCCTCAAGCCCGGCGCGATCGTCCTGAACGTGGCCCGGGGCGGGGTCGTCGACGAGGCCGCGCTCGCCGCCGCGCTGCACGACGGCCGGCTGGCGGGCGCCGGGATCGACGTCTACGAGCACGAGCCACCGATCGGCTCGCCGCTCCTTGCGGCCCCGAACACCGTCCTGACGCCACATATCGCGGCCTCGACTGCCGAGGCCCAGGTCGCGGTCGGCGTCGAGATCGCGGAGCGCGTCCTCCGGGCGCTCGCGGCCCAAGCCCCGGATCCCGTGCCCAGCCGATGACCGTCCAGCCGGAGCGCCCGGCGGGGGCGCCCGGCTCGCTCGAGCCGGCGCCGGGCGAGCCGGCGGCACCCCTTCTCCCGCCCGACCTCGACGCGTCGATCGTGCTGCTGCGCCACGGCGAGTCGGAGTGGATCACCGAGGGCCGCTTCCAGGGCCAGGGCGACTCGCCGCTGTCCGAGCTCGGGCGCCGCCAGGCCGGCCTCGCCGCCGCGCGGCTCGCACGCCCCCATGCGAGCCCGATCCTGCCGATCCCGGGCGGCCCACCTGTCGAGATCCGGCACTCGCCGCTGTCGCGCACCGCCGAGACGGCCCGGCTGATCGCGGCCGCGATGGCCGACGACCGGTCGTTCGGGCAGGTGCCGCCGTTGCAGCCCGACGCCGGCCTCCTCGAGATCGGTCAGGGTGAGTGGGAGGGCATCCTCGGCGCGACGATCGCCGAGCGCTGGGGCGACGTCCTCGAGGGCTGGCGCAACGACCCGCTCTCTGCCTGGGCGCCCGGCGGCGAGTCGCTCCTCCAGGTCGACGCCCGTGTCCGAGCCTCGCTCTCGACCGCCCTCGACCGGCTCCGCGCCGCGCCGGGCGCCGCGGTCGCGCGTTCACACGTCCTCGGCTACCACGAGGGTCCCGGCGATGAGCCATGGAGCCTCCTCGTCGGCCACGACGGCGTGTTCAAGGTCACGCTGCTGGCGCTGCTCGACCTGCCGCTCAGCCGGTTCTGGTCGTTCCCGTTCGCGCTGTGCGGCATCAGCGTCGTCGAGCTGCGGCAGGGTCGCTCCCGGTTGCGGCTGCTCAATGCCGCGGACCACCTCGCGCCGCTGGAGGACGCGGTGGCGCGCGCCCGCGACGCCGAGCGCCGGAGGGCCGGCGCGCTCTAGCGGCGCTTCCTCCGGAACGGTCGCGGCAGGCGCCGCCCGATGCCGGCCCGCAGCACCGCCAGGCGGAGGCGCCGGTAGGCGTCGCCGATGATTCGAAGGCGGTCCTCTCCGAGCTCCCGCCGGCCGTAGGCGACCTCGACCTTGGCCCGCGCCACGGTCGTCAGCTCCACCCGCGCGGCGGGCACGACGTCGCCGAGGGCGCCGGCGTACTCGTAGACCGTCTGCTGGGGCCGGGGCCCGAATCCGAACCGCCCGGCGAGGCGCCCGAGGCCGCCCCACGCCTGGTCCGGATGCATCGGCTTGTGCGGGTTGCGCCGCCTGGCCGCGTACGCCACGAGGACGATCGCGACGAGGAGGATCCCGCCGACGAGGATGAACGGCCCGCTCCCGGTGGCGCGCGTCACGCCCCCGCCGCCGCCCGCGGACCCGGACCCGCGCGGAATGACGTCCGTCTCGCGATCGTCCGGGCGGCTGGTGAAGAGTCCGGAGGGCGGCGGGGTCACCGGCGCGCCCGACTCGAGGACCTCGATCTGTCCCTGGCCGCCGCCGGTCGGGTCGAACTCGACCCAGCCATTGCGTGGGAAGTAGACCTCGACCCACCAGTGCGCCGCGGATGCCGCCACGAGCTCGGTCCCGCTGGCGTCCCGGGCGCCCGGCAGGAAGCCGTACGCGACCCGCGCCGGGATCCCGGCGGCGCGCAGCAGGATCGTCATCGCGCTGGCGTAGTACTCGCAATAGCCCCGCCGGATCCGGGCGAAGCACTCGACGGTCGAGATGCCGCCGGCGCATTGCGCCCGGACCTCCGACCGGACGTCGGTCGCGTAGGTGAAGTTGGCCGGGTCCCGGAAGTAGGCCTCGAGGGCCCGAGCGAGGTCGTACGGCCGCGTCTCGGCCGCGTCCTTGCCACCGAGGCTGGCCTCGACCTGGTCGAGGATGCCCTGGGCCTCGGGACCGATGGCGTTGTCGGGCACCTGGAGGTAGGTCGCCGTGACGTCGGTCGGATAGTTCCGGCCGGCGGCTCGGAGGCGATTCTCGGTGAGGCCGCTCGTCGCGTCACCAAGGTTCTGGACGAGGGCCTCGATCGTGTACGGCCCCGTGCCCGGGATCTCGACCGTCGCGAAGCGGTTCTGCTCGCCGACCCCGAGGACCGTCGACGGCCGGTCCACCCAGGCAATCGTCTGCGGGCTTAGGACCGACGAATCGACATAGCCCTGCGGCTCGATGAGGATCCGGACCGCCGACCGGGCGATGTCGGTGACCGGGTCGTCGCCGGTGCCGGTCAGGAGCGGGGCTCGCTCGGCCCGCTGGATGTCGTGGGTCGTGCCCCACTCCCAGCCGTAGAGCGTGTAGACCGCATACGTGCCCGCACGCCACTTGTAGCCCCGCTTGTCGTTCGCCGGCAGGTGGGCCGTGAAGGCGATCTGGTTCTGGTCCGGCGACCACAGCCCGTTCGTCACCGCGCTCGGCCCGAACCCGACGATCCCGCCGCCGCGCGTCTGGCCGCCACCGGGGGCGATCCGCTGGAGGAAGCGGCTGATCTCGGCCACCTTCTGCGGGAAGTCGCTCCAGATGCCCTGCAGCGGCGCCGACGACGCGGTCCCGGTCAGGAGCAGGGCGCCCAGGACGGCGACGCCGATGAACATCGTGCCGCCGCGGAGGTACAGCCCGCTGACAGTGGCGGGATCGCCGATCCGGCGCCGGACCCAGGTGAGCTGTTCCTCGAGGACGTGCGTCCGGATCAGGAGCGTCATCGCCGCGAGGCTGAAGACCACCAGGATCGGCAGCTGCTCGTGGGCGGTGAGCGCCTCGTTGGTGAGCAGGAGCAGCCCGGTGACGACCACCGCGTCGAGCGGCCGGTGGCGACCGACGACCGCATTGGCGGCCAGCAGGCCGGCGGCCCACACGAGCCCGGCGAAGATCATGTGGTAGTGGCCGAACTCGTTGGTGAACGGCTGGCCGTTCCAGGCGAGGTCCAGCCAGACCTGGACCGCGACGTCACCCGCGGCCCGGTAGCGAGCCAGGATGTCGTCGATCCCGAGCCCGGGGTTGCGCTCGGCAATGAGGACGCTGCCCGCGACGAAGGGCACGAACAGGCCGCCGATGATCGCGCCCACGAGGTCGGTCCGGAGCCGCCCGAGGCCGGCCTTGGCGAGGACGATGCCGACCGCCGTCGCCAGCAGGGCGAGCCACGGCAGGTAGGCGGTGGTGCCCTGCACGAGCGGGATCCAGCCGGCGTCGTCGAGCGACCAGGCGAACGTCATCGCGAGGACCGCGACGGCGGCGAGGGTCGCCCAGCCCTCGGCGGGCTGGAGACGGCGCGCGATCTCGCTGCCGTCGACGCTCCGCGGGATCGAGAGGCTCGGTGCCGTCATCGTCTCAGCCTGCCAGGAGCTCGCCCAGCGGCCGGGCCGGGCTCACGAGGTGGGTCGTGATGTCGAACTCAGCCAGGGCGTGGCGCAGGGCGCGCATCCGCTGGCTCCGCGCGGCTGCCTCGTCCGGATCCTCCTCGACCGAGGGCTTCGCATGCCGGCGCAGCTCGAGGTCCCGCGCGTGGCGGGCATACGCCCCGACGTCGAACGACACGACGACGCAGGCGACGCCGCGCGCCCGCAGCGTGGAGAGGGGCTTGACCCACGTCCGCTCGAGCGACGGCGTGATGACGACCGCGGTCATGCCCCGCCGGATCCGCGGCACGGCGTGGATGAGCGTCTCGGTGAGCGGCATCGTGCCGTCCCCGTCCACCGCGGCGAGCAGCTGCATGATCTTGAGGTGCTGCCGGCCACCGCGGTCGGGCTGGAGCTGGGCGATCCGGTGGCCGGCGATCGTGATCCCGACCGCGCGGTTCTCCTGGATCGCCTTGTCGGCCACCGAGGCGGCCACCCGGATCGCGGCCTCGACGGTGGACTCGTCGCCGGTCCCGGTCTGGATCGAGCGCTCGAGGTCGAGGACGATCCAGGCGTCGGCGGTCTGCTCGAGGTCGAACTCCTTGACCTGGATCTCGCCGTGGCGGGCGGTCGACTTCCAGTGGATGCGGTTGAACGCGTCACCGGGCGCCCACGGGCGGACCGTCGACACGAGCGGCGTCGTCTGGAGGGTCCGCTCGCGCATCGCGTGGCTGCCGTCCAGGTTGGCGGCCGGGAGGCGCCACTGCGGCAAGGCCTCCACCCGCGGATACACGACGACGGTCACGCCGTTGCCGACCGTCGCCGCCGACTCGAAGAAGCCGAACGGGTCGCCGGTGCGGATCTGGAGCGGCTCGACCCGGAAGTGACCGCGGCGCGTCAGCGGCGTCCGGACGAGCCACGACCGCTCCGTCCGGCTGCCGAGCGAGATCGCCCGGCCGGGCAGGCCCGACGGCAACGACGTCGGGTTATGGACCTCGAGCCAGGGCTTCGGGACGCGGCTCGTGTTCCGGAGGGTGTACGTCACCCGCAGCCGGTCGCCGACGTGGCCCGACAGCTGGCTGACCGCATAGCCGGCCTCGAGGTCGGACAACCCGAGGCGGGTCAGGACGTACGAGCCGCCGACCACGAGCAGGCCGAGATAGACGAGGTAGAACAGGAACGCGAGCCCGGTCGAGAACGCCGCGACGACGACGACGGCGCCCAGGAGCAGGAGCTGCAACCGACGGATCAACGCTCGGGTCCCACGTAGTTCGAGGCCGGCTGATCAGCTGGACGCCGGCCCTACTCCTCCACTCGCGAGCGAGGCGTGACCTCGCGCAGCGTGCCGGCGTGCGCCGGCGCGGCGTATGCGCCCGGTCCGACCGGCACGCTCTCCAGCAGCTCGCGGACGATCTGCGCCGGCTGGACGTCGTGGATCGACGAGCTGGTCTTCACGATGATCCGGTGGGCCAGCGCCGACTCGGCGAGGGCCTTCACGTCGTCCGGGATCACGTAGTCCCGGCCCAGGAGCCCGGCCAGCGCCTGGCCGGCGCGGTACAGAGCGATCGAGCCCCGCGGCGAGGCGCCGAGGTAGACATCGGGGTGGCTGCGCGTCGCGCCGACGAGCCGGACGATGTAGTCGGAGACGGTCGGGTCGACGTAGATCTCGCGGATGCTGTCCTGCATCTCGCGGAGCTCGTCCACGGAGCAGACCTCGGCCAGCTCGTCGATCGGGTGGTGGCGCTTCTGCTCGTCGAGGATGACGACCTCCTCGACCGGCTGGGGGTAGCCGAGGCGGATCCGGAGCATGAACCGGTCGAGCTGCGCCTCGGGCAGCGCGAACGTGCCCTCGTACTCGATCGGGTTCTGGGTCGCGATGACGAGGAACGGATCCGGCATCTGCCAGGTCGTGCCGTCGACCGTCGCCTGGCGCTCCTCCATGCACTCGAGAAGGGAGGACTGCGTCTTCGGGGTCGCCCGGTTGATCTCGTCCGCCAGGACGACCTGGCTCATGATCGGGCCCGGCCGGAACTCGAACTCCTGGGTCTTCTGGTTGTAGATCGAGAGGCCGGTCACGTCGGACGGCAGCAGGTCCGGCGTGAACTGGATCCGACGGAAGGAGCAGCCGAGGCTCTTCGCGATCGCCTTGGCGAGCACGGTCTTGCCGGTGCCGGGCACGTCCTCGATGAGGAGGTGGCCGCGACAGAGCAGCGCCACCAGGGCGAACCGCACCTCGGCGTGCTTGCCGACGATGACGCGCTCGACGTTCGCGAGGACGCGATCCCCGGTCTCCTGGATCCTCGTCATGGCGCTCCCTCAGGGGCTCCGGCACGCACGCCGGGCAGGTGGCTCGGTGGGGTCACGGGATGGTACGCCGGGGACGCCCGAAAGGTTCCCGCCGTGACGAGCAGCGAGGGCAAGCCATCGGCGATGATCGACCGCATTCCGATGCCTGACAACCCGTCTTCGACGGTCCCGTCGAGCGTCGCGCTGGATCGCGCGGCGCTGACCGCCGGCGCGGGCCCGCGGGAGCCGGAGTGGCTCGTGGCGAACGGGCTCGGCGGCTACGCCTTCGGCCCCGTCGTTGGCGGCCCGGCCCGGACCTACCACGGGCTGCTGGTGGCCACGCTCCGCCCGCCGGTCGAGCGAACCGTCCTGATCTCTGGGCTGGACGAGGCGGCCGGGGAGGTGCCGCTCGACGGCGCGAGCCTGGAGTCGTTCCGGCTCGATGGGATGCTGCCGGTCTGGCGACACCGCGTCGGCGGGGCGGTGATCGAGCGGCGCCTGTGGATGACCGCCGATGCCAGCGCGACCTCGATCCGCTACGAGCTCGTCGAGGGCTCGAGCCCCGTCGCCCTCAGCGTCGTGCCGCTCGTGACGATCCGCGACCATCACAGCACAACGGCGTACCCGGACAATGCCCGCCCGGTTGTCACGCTCGCGCGCCCACGTGTGGCGCGCGTCGCGCTCGTGCGACCGCAGGGTCCGGTCGTCCTTGCCGTCGAGGTCGGGTCCGGCTCGATCGTCGTGGAGGGTCCAGGGCTGGGGCGGTGGCGACGCAACCTCCGGCTGGCCGAGGAGAGAGCCCGCGGGCAGGCCTATCGCACGTCAGCCTTCGCGGCGCTCCGGATCGAGGCCTCGCTTGCGCCGGGCCGGTCCGTCACCGTCTCGTTCTCGGTTGACTCGGAGGCAGGCTCGCTCGAGGCGACCCAGGCCCGCCAGGCCGAGCTCATCGAGCGCGCCGGAGCGGCCGATGCCGCGCGACTCGTCGGCCAGCTCGTTCTCGCCGCGGACCAGTTCCTCGTCCGCCGGTCGATCCCGGCGCCGACCCCGGAGGACCCGAAGGTGACGATCGTCGGTCGTTCGGTCATCGCCGGCTACCCGTGGTTCAACGACTGGGGCCGCGACACGATGATCGCCCTGCCCGGGCTGACCCTCGCGACCGGGCGGTTCGACGAGGCCGCGACGATCCTCCGCTCGTTCGATCGGTTCCGGCGCGACGGGCTGCTGCCCAACAGCTTCCCGGATCGGGCCGGCGACGAACCCGCCTATCACACGATCGATGCGACGCTGTGGTTCCCGCAGGCCCTCGCCGCGTACGAGGCTGCGAGCGGTGATCGGTCGCTCGTGGACGCCCTGCTCCCGGGGATCTTCGACAGCCTCGAGCGGCACGTTGGCGGGACCCGCTTCGGGATCGCCATGGACCCCGCCGACGGGCTGATCCGGGGCGGGGCGCCGGGCCATCAGCTCACCTGGATGGACGCCAAGGTCGACGACTGGGTCGTCACGCCGCGGGCCGGCAAGCCGGTCGAGATCCAGGGCCTGTGGTTCAACGCCCTGTCCCTGGCCTCGCGCTGGCTGCGCGAGCGTGGCCGCGGGCCCGAGGCCGACCGCTGGGACGCCCTGGCCGACCGGGCGCAGGCGTCGTTCGCCGCGCGGTTCGTCTCGCCCGAGCGCGGGCATCTCGCCGACGTCGTCGACGGACCCGACGGCGACGACTGGTCGCTTCGGCCGAACCAGCTCCTCGCGATGTCGCTGCCCCACCCGATCATCGGCGGCGAGGCGGCCCGGCGGGCCCTCGCGACGTGCCGCGCCGAGCTGCTCACCCCGCTCGGCCTCCGATCGCTGGCTCCGAGCGACCCGCGCTACCGCCCCGCGTTCCAGGGCACGCGCCGGGAGCGGGACGCGGCGTACCACAACGGGGCGGTGTGGTCGTGGCTGATCGGCCCGTACGTCGACGCGGTGCTGGCGCTCACCGGCGATCGGGCGCACGCCCGCGACGTGCTGGCCCCGTTCGAGCGGCATCTGTCGGAGGCGGGACTCGGCACGATCTCCGAGAACGCGGACCCCGAGCCGCCGTTCACGCCGCGAGGCTGCGTCGCGCAGGCCTGGGGCGTCGCAGAGGTGCTCCGCTGCCTTCGGCTGCTGGAGCTCCCGGAGCCCTCGGACGCCGCCAGACGGCGGGCGGGCATTGCGGTCAGCCGCGCCTGAGGTTCGCGACCGCCGCCCAGATCGTCATGAGGGCGCCGATCCCGGCCATGGCCGCAAGGAACACCTCGCCGCCGATCCACGCCGCCGCGGCCATGCCGCCGAACACGACCGCCATCACGACGGCGACGAGCGCCAGCCCGATCCGCTCGACCCATGGCCGGGCGCCGTCCGGCGCCAGCTCGGCCGGCTCGGCCGGCCGGCTGGGGTCGGGGTCCTCGCTCATCCGTTCGCCCACGCCCGCCAGGCCCGGAGCAGCGCGCCGGCGATCGGGGCCGCGCGCGTCGAGCCATGGCCGCCGTGCTCGACGATGACCGCGATCGCGACCTGCGGATCGTCGGCCGGCGCGAAGGCGATGAACCAGGAGTGTGGGTCGCTGCCCGGATCGAGCTCGGCGGTGCCGGACTTGCCGGCCACCTGCAGGCCGGAGACCTGCGCCCCGGCGGTGTACTGGCGACCGAGGCTGCCGCTCACCGCGCGAACCATCGCGTCCCGAATCTCGCCCGCGACCTGCGCCGAGATGACCCGCCGGAGGACCTGCGGCGAGAACCCCGTCGTGCCGGCCTTGTTCGTGGCCGACAGCACCAGCCGCGGGGTCATGAGCACGCCGCCGTTCGCCACGGTGGCCGCCACCAAGGCCATCTGGAGCGGCGTGACCAGCGTCTCGCCCTGACCGTACGCCGCGTTGGCGAGCTCGACCGCGTCCTGGAAGCCACCGCCGAACGAGCCGCCACCGCCCGTCACCTGCGAGGCCGCCGTCGGCAGGTCGAATCGCAGTGGCCCGCCGAATCCGAGCTCGCCGGCAGTCGAAGCGAGCTGGTCGCCGCCCGTCCGGAGGCCGGCCTCGGCGAACCAGATGTTGCAGGAGACCTCGACCGCGGACGTGTAGTTGAGGGCCTTCGAGCCGGTCGCGGGATGGTGGCCGTCGCGGATTCGGAAGCCGTCGACGAGCAGCCCGGTCTTCTCGGCCGCAGGCTGATCCGGGAACGTCGTCGAGACGCTCACCGCGCCGCTCCCGAGGGCGGCCATCGACGTCACGATCTTGAAGACCGAGCCGGGAACGTACGTGCCCTGCGTCGCACGCGGCAGGAGCGGCAGCGCGGGATCGGCCTGGAGGGCCTTGAACGCGGCGTTGGAGGTGGCCGGGTTGGCGACCTTCGAGGCATCGAAGTCCGGCGATGAGACCATCGCCAGGACGTCGCCGCTGCGCGGATCGAGCATGACGACGGCGCCACGATCGCTGCCGAGGAGCGTCGCGGCCTGCTCCTGGAGGGCGAGGACGAGCGTCGTTCGGAGCGCCTCCGGATCGTTGCCGCCGATCCGGAACTTGCGGGTCAGGTCGAACAGCGGATCGGCCGAGACCGCCCCGGTGAGCTCGGCGTTCCATGCCCGCTCGAGGCCGGCCTGGCCCCACAGGATCGACGAGTAGCCGATGACGCCAGACAGCGCCGGCGAGGCATACAGACGGTACGGCTCGCCGTTCTTGTCCTTGGCGTTCCACGCGAGCTGCTTGCCGTCCCGGTCGGTGATGACCCCGCGGACCGCATGGCGGGCAGCGGCGATGACCGCCGCGTCGTCCGGGGACCGGGCGAGGTCCGGCGACCGCAGGACCTGCCAGTAGCCGGCTCCGACGGCCAGCCCGCCGAAGGCGATCGCCAGCGCGAGGCCCACCCGGCTGAGGGCGAGCCCGATTCCGACGGTCCGACCGGCGACCGGCCGGGCGGCCGTCACGACACCTCCGCGGCGGTCACGACACCCCCGCGGCGATCACGGTGCCCGCCCGAGGAGAGGGCCGGACCGGCCGAATCGCCGTCGTGCCGCTGGCGGCGGCTTGATCTCGCGGCCCCGGTCGGACAGGGCGATGAGCAGGCCGACGATGACCGAGTTCGCGAGCAGCGACGAGCCGCCGTAGCTGATGAACGGCAGTGTGATCCCTGTCAGGGGGATCAGCTTGAGGTTGCCCGCGGCGATGATGAAGGCCTGCACGCCGATGACCAGCGACAGCCCGGCGGCGAGGATCGCCCGGAACTCGTCCTCCGCCGCGGCCGCGATCCGCAGCCCCCGCTCGATGAGCACGAGGTACACGCCGAGGATGGCGAGCACGCCCACGAGGCCCAGCTCCTCGCCGAGGGCCGCCAGCGGGAAGTCGGTGTGAAGGGCGGGGATCGGCGGCCGGCCGCCGATCGTCGGCAGGCCGTTGCCGAGCCCGGTCCCGAGAATGCCGCCGCGGGCGAAGGCGTGGAGAGCCTGGATGACCTGGTACCCGGAGCCCGCGGCGTCCGCGAACGGGTCGAGCCAGATGTTGACCCGATCCCGGACGACGCCGAACAGCTCGTACAGGACGGCCCCACCGGCCAGGAACGCCGCGACCCCGATCGCGACGTAGCTGACCCGCGCCGTCACGACGTACAGCAGCAGCAGGAAGACCAGGAAGAACAGCATCGCCGCGCCGAGGTCGCGCTCGACGACGACGATCCCGAGGGCGATTGCGAGCATCGCGACCATCGGCGCGAGGTACGGCAGTGGCGGCAGGCGGAGCGG
Source organism: Chloroflexota bacterium (assembly GCA_016200665.1). Lineage (GTDB taxonomy): Bacteria > Chloroflexota > Limnocylindria > Limnocylindrales > CSP1-4 > UBA5189. The sequence continues at coordinate 19,403 of JACQEG010000017.1, forward strand.
CCCGACGCGGGTCGATTCCTCCACGAGCAGCGGCCGGTTCTCCGACAGGTAGCCGGCGAGGAACACGACGAGGATGACCTTGAGCAGCTCCGACGGCTGGCCCGTGAGCGGTCCGATCTGGAGCGACAGCCGGGCGCCGTTCACGTCCCGCCCGAACACGAACGTCAGCAGCAGGAGCGTCACCCCCGCCGCGGCCCAGGTGTACTTGTAGCGCCGCAGCCAGGCGTCGTTCCGGACCGCGACCGCCAGGGCCGCCACGATGGCCACGCCGATGAGCAGCCACACGAGCTGTGTCCTGGCGAGGCCTCCGAGGTTGCCGGCGAGCGACTGCGGCAGGCGTTCCATGAGCAGGAGCCCGATCCCGCCCAGCAGCCCGACCGCGGGCAGCAGCACCTGGTCGGTCCGGCGCCCGGCGAGGACGAGCAGGAGGTGCGCGACCAGCAGCGCCCCGAGGTAGGTCGCGAGGATCGCGACGTCGGCCGGGGCGAACAGCGTCGCGGGCGACGGCGTTCCGTCGCCGGCCGCGGCCAACCGCTGGGTCGCCCCGAGCGCGACGCTGCCGACGGTGATCGCGGCGCCGACGATGGCGAGCAGGCCGAGCTCGCGACCGCGCAGGCGCGGCCTGATGCCCCACAACGGCGCGGGCCGGGGACCCGCGGCGGCGCCGGCGGTCATCCGCGCGGCCGGTCGACCCGGGGCCGCTCGAGCCGCAGCCTGACCTGGCCGAGCTGGAGCTCGTCACCGAACGCGACGGGCGCGAGGCCGGCGACCTGGGTCCCGTTGACGAATGTGCCGTTGGTGGAGTCGAGGTCCTCGAGATACCAGGCCCGGCCACGGTACGTCAGGGCGGCGTGCTGGGCCGAGGCGAAGTCATCCTCGATGACGATGGCGTTGTTGACGTCGCGCCCGAGCGTCGTGACCGCGTCGAGGCGGAACGCGCTGCCAACGGGCGGCTCGCCGCCCGGCGAGGCGAGGACCACCAGCCGACCGAGCTCCGTGGCGGGCTCACGAGCGGCGCTCCGAAGATCCCGCACCAGCACCCGGACGACCGACCACAGGAAGACGTACAGCAGGCCGAGGAAGAGCAGCCGCACGACCCAGATGGCGAGGACCGTCGGATCCATGGCGCGCCTCAGGCACCGGCCGCCGGCGGCTCCGGCGCGACCACCCGGAGCACGGACTGGCCGAGCTCGATCCGATCCCCCACCCCCAGGACGACCTCGCGGACCCGGTGGCCGTTGACCCGCAGGCCGTTCGTCGAGCCGAGGTCCGTCAGGACGATGACCCCACCGCGGACCTCGAGCCGGGCATGGCGACGGGACGCGTGGGCGTCGGCGAGGACGACGTCGCAGTCCGTCCCGCGGCCGATCGTCGTCGGCCGTGACCCGAGCGTGATCCGGCGCGCGGCCCGACCCGGCTCCAGGACCTCGAGGGCGGCCGCCGGGCCGTGAATGACCGGGGCCTCGAAGACGCGCGTGCCGGCGTCGGGCCGGTCGTCCGCCGCGTCGCCCGCGGTCGGGGGTGAGAAGCGGGCGGTGACCTCGACGTCGCCACGGGCCAGCGCCGGATCCGCCTCGAGACTCACGCTGGGTCGGCTTCGGAGCATGAGGCCGTGGGCGCGAGCAAACGCAAGCGCCCCGGACGCCAGCTGCTCGGCCACGGCGTCGGGCGACCCGAGACCGATCAGGTCGTGGGTCGGGACCCGCACGACGAACCGGTCGGGGCCGATCGAGTGGACGCCGCGACCCCGCCGGCCCGACTCCATCTCGCGCTCGATGCGGCGCAGCACCTGGATCGGTTGGAGCTGGGTCCCGAACACCCTGGCCGTCGGTCGCTCGACGAGACGCTCGAAGAAGCGCTCGACGCGGGCCATCGGTCGCATCGGGCGAGCCTACCAGAGGTGCCGCCGGGCACCACCCGGGGTACCCATGTCGGATCTCGAGCGGTACCTCGGGCGGGCGCGACCGCGAACGGCGCTCGGGCTATAGTTCGGAACGGTCTCAGACGGCGCGCGTCCGGGGCGCACGTGCTGGTTGTGGGAGCCGATGACCGAGATCCTGACCGAGTCGTTCTGCGAGCGCTGCGGAACGCGCTATACGTTCGAGACGGCCCAGCGGCGATCGAGCTCGCTCGGGCGGCTGGGAACGATCGGCCGCGGGCTGAAGCACTTCGTCGTCATGTCCGATGCCTCGTTCGACGAGGCGATGGCGGTCGCCCGCTCCGAGGACGAGACGAAGGTGACGACGGCCCAGCTCGAGGCCTTCCACCGGACCTTCAACTTCTGCCTGCAGTGCCGGCAGTACACCTGCTCGGAGTGCTGGAACGCCGTCGAGGGCCGTTGCCTGACCTGCGCCCCGATGCCGGTCGAGGAGCTGCCCCCGCCCGTCGAGTCGATCGCCCAGCAGGTCGCCGCCGCTCCGGCCGCACCGCCGCCGATCGTCGTCGAGCCTGCCCCGACGATCGAGATCCTGCCGACGCCGCCGCCGGTTGCGACCATCGAGCCCGAGGTGGAAGCCGAGCCGGAACCGGAGCCCGCAGCCGAGCCGGAGGTCGGGCCGCTGGCGATCGCCACCGAGGAGCTGCCCGTCGAGGCCGAGGCTGAGCCCGAGCCGGTCGCCGAGCCGGCCCTGGTCGCCGAGCCGGCCCTGGTCGCCGTGCCCGAGCCGGTCGCCGAGCCCGAGCCCGTCGCGGAGCCCGAGCCGCTGGCGGCAACGGCACCCGCGCCCGAGCCGCTGGCGGCAACGGCTGCCCCGCCGTCCGGCGCCGCGGGTGCCGCGCCGTTCCCGGGCTTCCAGTCCGGACGCAGCCTCGACGACGAGATCGCCGCCTACGAGCTCCGGATCGCGGCCCTCGCGGCGCCGCTCGCGCCGGAGCCACCGATCGAGGCTGCCGCCGTCCATCGAACGCCGCCTCCGGCGGCGATGGCTGCTCCCGCGGCGATGGCGGCTCCAGCGACACTCCAGCCGCCCGAGCTGGTCGCGCCGGCGGTCGATGGAGAGCCCGGCCTCGCCCCGATGCCCGGCACCTGTGCCACGTGTGGCCTGTCGATCTCGGCGAGCGCCCGTTTCTGCCGGCGCTGCGGGGCACGCCAGGGAACCTAGACCTCCGGGCGAGCCTCGGGCTCGGGCCTGGCTTCGGGCTCGCGGTCGCGGACCCACGCGGCTCCGAGCAGCAGCGCCTGGAAGGACAGGCCCAGCCACGCCAGGGCGGCGAACACGGCCGCGATCGTGCCGAGCAGCGCCGCGACGCCGATGAGCCGCGGAGCGAGGAACACGAACACCTGGGCCAGCACGGTCACGACGACCCCGGCGACCAGGGCCGGCAGCCACACGGCCCGCCACGGCGCCGCCGGCACCGGCACCGCGCGGTAGACGAGGGCGAGCGCGCCAACGGTCAGGAGCGGCGGCGCGGCCCCGAGCGCCACGCGCAGCGCGTCGCCGACGACCGCGAGCGCGCCGCCCGCCTCGGCCGCGTCGAGGAACGACGCGATCCCGGCCAGCGTCGGCGCCGCGACGATCGCCAGGACCAGGAGGAGCACGGCGACGATCGCCGCCGCGTTCCGGACGAAGAAGCCCCGGTGGGCGGTGCGGCCCATGACCCGGCTGATGGAATCGCTGAAGGCGAGCACGAACCGGCTGGCCCCCCATGCGAGCGTGGCGAGCCCGATGATCCCGAGCGCTCCGGGATCGGCGCTCGCCTGCGCGAGGATCGCGTCGACGACGTCACGCAGCGGCGGCAGCACGCTGCCGACGACGGCGACGGCATCGGCCCGCTGGGCGGGATCGTTGATGACGAGCCCGGCGATCGCTGCCGCGAGGAGCATCCCGGGAACGATCGCGAAGAGTGCCGAGTACGCGAGCCCGCTCGAGAGCAGGCCGCCGCCGGCCGCGCCGTATCGATCGTTGACGCGACGGATCGCCGCGACGACGGGCTGGGACAGGACCCGCTCGACCATCCGCCCGAGCCTCGCTCGGGCGCCGGCTCCCCAGGAGCCGACCCCGTCGCTCAGCCGCCGAGCTCCTCGAACAGGCCGGGCTGGAGATCCGCGGCCCTGACGCGCCGCGGTCCGGCGACGAGCGCCCTGACCTCGCCTCGCCGCACGAAGCGCCGGCCGCCGAGCTTGATGCTCTGGAGCTTCCCGTCGCGCGCCCAGGCCCCGATCGTCGCCGGTCGGAAGCGGACGTTCGCGGCCGCCAGGATGTCGGACGCCTCCGCGAGGCTGATCCAGTCGCCCGCCGACGGTGCCATCAGTCGCTCCCGGGACCGCCGGCCGCCGAGCCGCCGGCAGGTTCCTTCTTGGTGGAGGCATCGCCGGTCGCCGCGCCGTCACCGGCCTTCCCCGACGTCGAGCCCTCGGACGAGCGCGACTTGGAGCCGCCCGAGGACCGGCCGCCGCCGGAGGACCGGCGATCGACCTTGGCCCAGCCCGAGCCCTTGAACAGGACGGCCGGAGCGGACAGGGCCTTGCGCATCGTGCCTTCCGCGCCGCATTCCGGGCAGAACCGCGGGCCGGCATCGTTGATGCCGTGGATGACCTCGGTCACCTTGCCGCAGTTGCTGCAGCTGTAGTCGTAGATGGGCACGCCAGAAGGCTACCCGATCGGGCGGTGTCGAGACTCAGCCCCGGACCATTCGCATCCCGCATTTCGGGCAGTACAGGGCCCGCTGGCCGGCCGACGAGAACCCGCAGTGCGGGCAGCTGACGACCGCCAGCCCGCCGCCGATCATTGGTCGCCCGGCATCGACGAGGCCCATCGCCCGGCCGCTCTCGAGGATGTTGCGGAAGAGCGCCGAGAGGATCCGCGTGGCCTCGCGATCCGTATCCCCGCGTGTCCCTCGCCCGCCCCAGGCGACGATCGCGCGGACGATCAGGTCGCCGGTCGACTCGTCCCAGTGGGCGGCGACCCCGCCGACGACCGCCGAGAAGTCCGGATACCCCGCGGGATCCGTGCTGCCGTCGAGCAGCGCGCAGGCAAACGTCTCGTACGCCGGGTCGATGGCATCGAGCATCTCGAGGACGAACAGCGCGTGCCGGGTGATCGGCGAGGCCGAGCCGTGGGCCGCGAGCCAGGCCTGCGCCTCGGCCGTCCGGATGATCGAGGGTGACGCCTGGCCGGTGTCCATCTCCCGCGGGTCCACGACCTCGACCGGCGTCTTCGCCAGGCTGCCGATCATCCCGGCCAGCTCGGCCTTCGCCTCCCGGCCAGAGCCAAGGCGGACGCCCTCGCTGGACTTCGCCGCGTAGGACAGCCGGACCTGGTGGTCCTCGGCGTTGACCTCCTCGGGGATGATCGGGCGCGATGCCGCCGGAGCGGCGCTCTTGGCGGGCTTCTCGGCGCCACCGGCGCTCCCGGATGCGCCCCCGCCCCGTCGACGCAGGAAATCCATCGGCACGAACCCACCCCCGCTGCGCCGATCCGAGGGGACCGACCCGGTTCCAAATCCTAGCCGGTAGCATGCCGCCATGAAGACTGCACCGATCGTCCTGGTTCCGGGCTTCTGGCTCGGGGCCTGGGCCTGGGACGAGGTCGCCGCCGACCTGCGGGCCGGCGGCCACGACGTCACCGCCCTAACCCTGCCGGGCCTCGAGCCGGCGGCCGCCGACCGCGCCGCCGTCCATCTGACCGACCACGTCGACACGATCGTCCACGCGATCGAAGCCGCCCCTGCCCCGGTCGTCCTCGCCCTGCACAGCGCGACCGGCTTCTCCGGCTACGCGGCAACCGACCGCGTGCCGGATCGCGTCGCCGCCGTCGTCTACGTCGACACCGCGCCGGGGCTCCGCGCCATCGATCCCGAGTTCGAGGGTGCGGAGAAGCCGATGGTCTGGGCCGACATCGAAGCCGAGGAGAACCTCGACGGCCTCAGCGAGGCCCAGAAGGAGACGTTCCGCCGACGGGCCGTCCCCGAGCCGGGCGCGCTCCTGCGCGAGGCCGCGACCCTCACCAACGACGCCCGCCGGGACATCCCGAGCACGATCATCTGCACCGGCGCCTCCTCGGCGCAGATGCAGGCCTGGGCCAGCCAGCACGATTGGGCCTGGCTCGCCGGCATCGCCGAGCTGCGCGACGTCACGTGGGTCGACCTGCCCACGAGCCACTGGCCGATGTGGTCCCGCCCGGCGGAGCTCGCCGCGATCATCGGCGAGGTCGCGCGGCGACACGGATCGAGCTAGGAGCGGCGGCCCCACGGACCCGCGGCGCGACGAGCCTCCGGCGGCTCAGCCCTCCAGGGCGATCAGCGCCTCGAGCGGCTCCAGCTGCGGCGCCCGGGGCGTGTCCCCGAGCGGGCTGCCCACCGCCCGCGGACCGGTCGACAGCGCGACCTTCCACGATCCCGGCGGGGGCGCCCAGACGAACCGGCGCAGCCCGAAGTTGATCGCGACGACTGCCCGGCCGCCGTCGAGCTCGCGCTCGTAGGCGAGGACGTCCTCGCCGGGTGACGGGATGAGCCGGAGCCCGCCACCGTGGAGGGCCGGCGTGGCGGCGCGCAGCCGGAGCAACCGCCGATAGGTCGCCAGGACCGAATCCGAATCCTCGGCCTGTCGCGCCACGTTCCGGGTGACGTGGTCAGGACTGAACGGAAGCCACGGCCGACCGGTCGTGAAGCCCGCACCGGGGTCGCCCGTCCAGGGCATCGGCGATCGACAGCGGTCACGGTTCCACCACGGGAAGCGCCACGAGGCCCGACGCGCCGGTGGGTCGATCGCCAACGCGTTCGGGACCCGGATGTCGGGCAGGCCGATCTCCTCGCCGTAGTAGACGAACGGCGTGCCGCGGAGCGTCAGCAACAGCACGGCGGCGGCCTTCGCAACGGCATCGTGGGTCCGCTGATCCTGCCGTCCCAATGTCCTGAGGAACCTGCTCACGTGGCGAGACTGGTCGTGGTTCGAGAGGACGACCGTCGGCCATGCCTCGCCGAATGCCCGCTCCCGCTCCGCGATCGTGCGTCGGAACGACGCGGCCGACCACGGCTGGCCCAGGAGCTCGAAGTCGAAGACCAGGTGACCGGGGCGGGTCAAGGCCACGGCCTGGCCGATGTCGCCCGCGAAGAGCTCTCCAACGGTCATGCGGCCGGGCGCCTCGTCCACCATGGACCGGAACAGGGCGAGGAGCGGCAGGAGATCCGCCTGGTCCTTGTCGTGCAGGTGCCGCTGGCGCTGCCAGGGACTCCGGGCCAAGCGCCGGCCGGGAGGATTCGAGGCGAGGTCGGATGACTTGAGGAGGGCGTTGAAGACGTCCAGGCGGAAGCCGTCGACGCCGCGGCGGAGCCAGCCCCGGACCATCCCGAAGACCGCCTCCTGGACGAACGGCTCGCGCCAGTTGAGGTCGGGCTGCTGGGCCAGGAACGTGTGGAGGTAGAACTGCCGGCGGCCCTCGTCCCACTGCCAGGCAGAGCCGCCGAAGAACGACAGCCAGTTGTTCGGCGGGATCGGCCGCCCACTGCGGTGGGTGCCGGCCGGGTCGCGCCAGATGTACCAGTCGGCCTCCGGCCCGGTGCGCGACGCTCGCGACGCCTCGAACCACGGATGTCGGTCGCTGGTGTGGTTGAGCACGAGGTCGAGGAGAACCCGGAGGCCGCGCCGGTGGGCCTCCTTGATGAGCCGATCGAAGTCGTCCATCGAGCCGAACAGCGGGTCGATCGCCGAGTAGTCGGCAACGTCGTAGCCGCCGTCGAGGCCCGGGGACGGGTAGATGGGCGAGAGCCAGATCGCCTCGACGCCGAGGCCATCAGGGCCGGCAAGGTGGTCGAGGTGCTCGATGATGCCCGGCAGGTCGCCCACCCCGTCGCCCGTCGAGTCGGCGAAGCTGCGGGGGTAGATCTGGTAGACGACGCCGGTTCGCCACCAGCCGGGATCGCCGGGGCGGGCAAGCGCCGCCGCTGGATCGGTCACGTCCGCCACGTTGCCACGGGCAGACTGCGATGAATCCGCAAGCACCGGTCCCTGGGCTGGACTCACTGCGGCAGCGACTCCTGTCGATCTTGAGGGACGCCTGATCGGCGGGCGCCAGAGCGCACATCTGCATTCTGGCTCGAACGGCTTGACGGGGCCTGTCCGGCTGGCTACTAATACGCGTTACTAACGCGCGTTAGTTTGTGGCCCCGGAGTGCCCCGAGCAAGCCCGCTCGGGGACCCTCCTCCACCAACGACCGGCCGGCCTCGGAGCGTCCCCCGATGCAGGACAGGCGACCCAAGAGCGAAGACGTCGCAGCGCTGGCGGGAGTCTCCCGCACGACGGTTTCGTTCGTCCTCAACGATCGGCCCGGCGCCCAGATCAGCCCTACCACCCGTGAGCGCGTGCTGGCGGCGGCGGCGAGCCTCGGCTACCAGCCCCACGCCGCGGCGCGCGGCCTCGCGGCGGGTCGCACCCACACGATCGGCCTGGTCCTCCGCCAGTCGGCCGAGCAGGTCGCCGAGGATGCCCTCCTCGCCGAGACGCTCCGGGGCCTGTCGGAGGCGGCCCGGGTCGAGGGCTATCGCGTCCTCGTCGAGCCGATCGCGCCGAGCGACGGGCCGTACAGCGGCCTCCTCCGATCGAAGCGCACCGACGGGCTCATCGTGTCCGGCCCGCGGACGGACGATCGCGAGATCCGGAGCCTCTCGAGCAGTCGCGCCGCCGTGGTCATCCAGGGCACCCTCGACGGGGTCGAGCTGCCGAGCGTCGACGTCGACAATGCCGCCGCGGCCCGCCAGGCGGTCGAGCATCTCATCGGCCTCGGCCATCGCGCCATCGGCGTGATCACGAATGCGCCCCTCGCCTACACCGCCGCCGCCGACCGCCTCGCCGGCTATCGAGCCGCGCTTGCGGGCGCCGGTATTCCAGCCTCCGACGCCGCGGTCGCCGAGGCCGCCTTCGATGCCGCGAGCGGTCGCCGGGCGATGGCCGCGCTCCTCGCTGCGAACCCGGGCCTGACGGCCGTCTTCGTCGCCAGCGACGTGGTGGCCCTCGGCGCGATGGCGGCGGTCCGCGAGGCCGGGCTGCGGGTCCCTGCCGACATCTCGATCGTCGGCTTCGACGACATCCCGCTCGCGGCCTATTTCGATCCGCCGCTCACGACGGTCCACGTCCCCGCCTACGACCTCGGCCGAGCCGCCGGGACTGCGCTCCTCGATCGGATCCAGGGCCGCGAGACGACCGGTCGAACGCTTCTCCCGACGGACCTCGTCATCCGCTCATCCACTGCCCCATGCAACCGGTTCCGAGGTCGCTCCCGGGATCGTCCTGCCGGAGAACCCGGCCTGGCGTGAGGCGTGGACGAGCCGCCACGGACGTGGCGGTCACGGAGGAGCACCAAAGGAGTCGTGATGAGTCAACTGAGCACCAGGTCCAAGCCGCTGGCGCTGCTGGCTGCAGCGGTCATCGGCATCGCGGCCTGCTCGAGCAGCTCGCCCGCGGCGTCGGGCGGCGGAGGGGCCTCCCAGGCGCCCGGCGGAACGCTCGCCGCACCGTCTTTCGGGCAGATCGGCGGATCGGTGTCGATCCTCGCCGTGTGGAGCGGCGGCGACGACCCGAAGTCCGAGGAGTACGCCTTCAAGCAGGTCCTCAAGCCCTTCACCGACATGACGGGCGTCACGATCAACTACACCTCGACGCGCGACATCAACGCGGCGATCACCGCCGGCATCCAGTCCGGCAACCTGCCGGACGTGGCCGGCCTGCCGGGTCCCGGGAAGATGATCGAGCTGGCGAATGCCGGCAATCTCAAGCCCCTCGATGGCCTCTTCGACGCGAACGCCTACCGGAGCGACACACCGGGCGCATCCGCGCTCCAGGTCAACGGCAAGCAGTACGCGGAGTTCTTCAAGGGCTCGATCAAGGGCCTGATCTGGTACGACCCGAAGGTCTACACCGGCGGCGACCCGACCAGCTGGGACGATCTCAACACGAAGGCCACGGCGGCCCTCGGGAGCCTGTCCGGGACCAAGGAGTGGTGCGTCGGGCTGCAGTCCGGCGCCGGCTCCGACGGCTGGCCCGGCACCGACTGGATCGAGGACATCCTCATTCGCCAGTCAGGCGCGGACGTCTACGACAAGTGGGTGAACGGCACCCAGAAGTGGACCTCGACCGAGGTCAAGAACGCCTGGCTCGAGTTCGGCAAGGCGCTGACGGCCAGCCACGGCGACAGCAACCTCATCATCTCGACGAACTTCGGCGCGGCCGGTGATCCCCTGTTCACGACCCCGCCGGGCTGCCTGTTCCACCACCAGGCCAGCTTCATCACCAGCTTCTTCGCCAAGGACAACCCGACGACGGTGGCAGGGACGGACTACAAGTTCTTCCTGATGCCGGACATGAACCCGGCCTTCTCCGGCGCCGTGACCGGCGGCGGCGACCTCCTCGGCATGTTCAACGACACGCCGCAGGCCAAGGCCCTCATGCAGTACCTCATCACCCCACAGGCCCAGGCCATCTGGCCGAGCATCCCGGCGAGCGGCGCCCTCTCGGGCAGCAAGAGCGTGCCCCTGACCGCCTATCCCGACGACCTGACCAAGACCGCAGCCCAGGATCTGGCCAACGCCAAGATCTTCCGCTTCGATGGCTCAGACGCGATGCCGGCGGCGATGAGCGCCGCGTTCCTCAACGGCATCCTCGACTTCACCAAGGACCAGACGAAGCTCGATTCGATCCTCGCGAGCCTCGATACGGTCCAAGCGAGCGCGTACGGCGGCTGACGCCCCGAAGCGCACAGGGGCGCCCGACCGGACCGCCGGTCCGGTCGGGCGCTCGCCAACCCGGTCGCAGCTGCGGAGGGCGCGATGGATCCACGGATCGTGACCGCAGGGGTCGCCGTCATCGGCGTCCCGGCCGTCCTGATCGGCTACATCCTCGGGGTGGAGTGGCTCCTGCGCCTCGCGCCGGAGCGACGCCAGGCCCGGATCCGGCCGTGGCTGTGGATTCTGCCGGCCATCCTCCTGCTGGGCTTCTTCCTCGTCTATCCGACGATCGCCACCGCCGTCCGGTCCCTCCAGGACAAGACGGCCGCCGCCAACTTCATCGGCCTGGCGAACTACCAGTACTTCTTCTCGAGCGACGCGACGCTCGTGGCACTCCGGAACAGCTTCATCTGGCTCGTGCTCCTGACCGCGTTCGTGGTCGGCGGCGGGATCCTGACCGCCGTCCTCTTCGACCGGGTGCGCTACGAGCCCGTGGCCAAGTCGCTGCTGTTCCTGCCCCTCGCGATCAGCTTCGTCGGGGCGGGCGTGATCTGGAAGTTCATGTTCGACTATCAGCTCGCAGGCCACCCCCAGATCGGGACGCTCAACGGCATCCTCCAGGGCATCGGCCAGCCGCCGGCGGCGTTCCTGCTCAACCCACCGGGTAACACGGTCTGGCTGATCCTCGTCGGCGCCTGGATCTGGACGGGGTTCGCGATGGTCATCCTGTCGGCCGCGCTCAAGGGCATCAGTCCCGAGCTCCTGGAGGCCGCTCGCGTCGACGGCGCGAACGAGCTGCAGGTCTTCCGCGCCATCACGCTGCCGTTGCTGATGCCGACGATCGCGGTCGTGGCGACGACGATGATCATCACCGCCCTGAAGGCATTCGACGTCGTCTACGTCATGGGCAACGGGGCGTTCGACACGGACGTCCTGGCGCTCGACATGTATCACCAGCTCTTCGACTTCGGGCAGCCCGGCCGGGCCGCGGCCGTGGCCACGGTGCTCGTCGTCCTGATCATCCCGGTGATGATCCTGAACGTTCGCCGGTTCCAGGCACAGGAGGCGATCCGATGACCGCGCAGGCCACCGCGTCCTCGGTCACGGTCCGGGCCGGCCGTCGCTTCGGCAGCCTGCGCCGAATCGGGCTGCACCTGTCGATCGTGCTCATCCTGGTCATCTGGCTGCTGCCGACGATGGGCATGCTCGTGAACTCGTTCCGGCCGGCTGCCGACGTGTCGCGCACCGGCTGGTGGACGGTGTTCTCGCCGCTGGCCTCGTTCACGCTCGACAACTACGTCCACGTCTTCAATCAGTCCGGGCTCGGCAACGCCTTCCTCAACAGCCTCTTCATCACCATCCCGGCGACGATCATCCCGGTGACGATCGCGGCCTTCGCCGCCTACGCCTTCGCCTGGATGAAGTTCCCTGGCCGGAACCTGTTGTTCGTCGCCGTCGTGGGCCTGCTCGTCGTGCCCCTCCAGGCGACGATCGTGCCGATCCTCAACGTCTTCCGGACGGTCGGCATCACCGGCTCTGGGAGCGGGATCGCGCAGACGTTCCCGTTCCTGAGCGTGTGGCTCGCCCACACAGGGTACGGCCTGCCGTTCGCGATCTACCTGCTCCGGAACTACATGGGCGGCCTGCCGCGGGAGGTCTTCGAGTCGGCCTCGATCGACGGGGCCGGCGCGGCGACCGCCTTCTTCCGGCTCGCCCTGCCAATGAGCGTCCCGGCGCTCGCCGCCCTGACGATCTTCCAGTTCCTGTTCGTGTGGAACGACCTGTTCGTGGCGATCGTGTACATCGGTGCGGTCAACGGCCCGAAGCTGCCATTGACGGCGACCCTCGCCAACCTGACGAACTCGCTCGGCGGCGACTGGCAATACCTGATGGCGGCCGCCTTCATCTCGATGGCCCTGCCGCTCGTCGTGTTCTTCGCCTTCCAGCGCTACTTCGTTCGCGGCATCACCGGCGGTGCCGTGAAGGGCTGAGCCCCGCGTGGGGCTCAATGGCCCTTGCCGGGCCGGACGGGTGGGCGGATCGTGTTCGGGCGTCTCATGCAGCGGAGCCTGCCCATGAGCGGTCCGACCAACCTCGATCCACTCCTCATCGCCATCTGGGCCAACGAGTCCCGGATCGCCGCGAAGGGCGGTGCCGAGGCGGAGCGGGCGCACATCGCCGAGGATCGCGATGCCGCGGTCGAGCGTGGCCGGCTGGCTCCGAGCCGCTCGCCCGCCGTGCTCGTCCGGATTCGGCGGCGGCTGGGCCGCCGCTAGGGGCGGCGGGTCGACCGCCTCAGCCCGCGAGCTTTGCCTGCAGGCTCGCGACCTGCGCCGCCAGCTCGTCGGCGCTCGCCCGGGCGCCGGCGACGATGTCCGCCGGCGCACGTGCGGTGAAATGCTCATCGGCAAGGCGCGCGCGGGCGGCCGCGAGGCGCTCCTCGGCGACGGCCAGCTCCCGCGCGAGGCGGTCTCGGTCCCGACCGGCGCCGGCCGGGTCGTGGCCCTCGCGCTCGAGGGAGGCCTCGAGGCGGCCGGCAACGATCGCGAGGCGGCCCCCGCCGCCCTCCAGCCCCAGGCTCGAGGTGGGGCTCAGCCGGAGCGGCCGGACGCGCGCCAGCCGCTCGACCTGCGTCCGCAGCGCCTCGACCGCGGCCATCGCCTCGGGCGGTCCCGAGATCGCTGCGGGCAGCCAGGCGCCGGGCTCGATGCCGGACTCGGCCCGGGCATTCCGGATCCCGCGGACGAGGTCCAGGATCTCGCCGACCCCGGAATCAGCCTCGGCGTCACCGCCGGACGCGCCCGGCCAGCGGGCCACGATGACCAGCTCCGGGTCATCGGCGGTATGCGGCAGGGCCGACCAGAGCGCCTCCGTGACGTATGGCATGACCGGGTGCAGGAGCCGGACGAAGGTGTCGAGCGACTCGACGAGCGTCCACCACGTCGCTTCCCGCTCGGCGTCGGGCAGTGACGCGTCGCCGAGGCGGGCCTTGGCCATCTCGAGGCCCCAGTCGCAGAACTCGGACCAGATGCCGTCGTAGAGGGCCCTGGTCACCTCGGCCAGCTGGTACTCCGAGATCGCGCGGTCCACGGCCTCGACCGTCGCGGCGGTGCGTGACCGGATCCAGCGCTCGGCGAGGCCGAGCGACCCGGCCTCGGGTCCGCGCCGCAGGGCGTCCGCGGGGATCGACGGCGGACGGGCGCCCAGGACGAAGCGCGTGGCGTTCCAGAGCTTGTTGGCAAAGGTTCGGCCGGTCTCGAGCTTCTGCGGGCCGAACTTCTGGTCCTGGCCGGGCGTCGCGCCGTGGATGAGCGCGAAGCGGAGCGC
>JACQEG010000132.1 GCA_016200665.1 Chloroflexota bacterium
ACGGTCGGGACGTCGGTCGAGGTTGGCAGGATCGCGGCGAGCCAGGCCTGCCAGCCGCCGTCGAGGAGGGCGACGCCGCCACGATGCCCCAGGTTGTCGAGCATCCACCACAGCCGCGAGGCCACCCAGCCGCCTCCGTCGTCATACGCGACCACGAGCGTGTCGTCGCCGACACCGGCCGCGGCCATCCGGGCCTCGAACGCGGCGGGGTCGGGGAGGGGATGGCGACCCGGCGCCCCGAAGCCGGCCGGGTCGGAGAGATCGGCGTCGAGATCGAGGTGGATGGCGCGGGGAATGTGACCGGCGTCGTAGGCAGCACGCCCGTCGCCCGGACGTCCGAGGACCCAGCGCGTGTCAACGATCACGACGCTCGGATCGTCGAGTCGCGTCGCGAGCGCGTCGACCGAGATCAGCGGCGACGGTCGGTCGGTCGACATCGGACGGAGCCTATCGCCTGCTATCCTGTCGCGCGGCGCGGCGCCCGATCCCGGCCCCGCCCCGGTCGCCCTCGGGCGACCCTCGCTCCGGCGTAGCTCAGTGGTAGAGCGGGCGGCTGTTAACCGCTTGGTCGTAGGTTCGAATCCTACCGCCGGAGCCAGTCCTCCCAGCCCGACGACGTCGCGACGAGCCCGGTAGGGTCCCGACACGCGGGGACAGCCGAACCGCATCCGCGCCGTACCATCGATGCCTCAACGGTCGATGGAGGAGCGGTGAGCCATGACCGAGCGCTTCGTCACCCGGGGGTTCGTGGGACGCCGTGGCGGCGGCACCGACGCCGCCGACCTTCGCCGCCGGACGCCGCCGGGCCAGTACCTGACGACGGACTTCCCCGTCCTGTCGGCCGGACCGACGCCGCGGACGAGCCTCGACCGCTGGACCTTCTCGATCGACGGCCTGGTTCGCGAGCCGGCCCGCTGGACGTGGGCCGAGTTCATGGCCCTGCCCGCACGGGAGTGGACGGTCGACATCAGCTGCGTCACCAAGTGGACGAAGCTCGACATGCGCTGGCGAGGGGTCAGCGTGGACACGCTGCTCGAGGGCGTGGACCTCGATCCGGCTGCCGCGTTCGTCGTCGCCTCCTGCGACGGTGGCTACACGACGAACCTGCCGATCGCCGATGTCCTCGGCAACCAGGCCTTCGTCGCCTATGAGTACGACGGGCAGCCGCTGGCACCGGAGCACGGTGGGCCGGCCCGACTCGTCGTTCCGGCTCGCTACTTCTGGAAGAGCGCAAAGTGGGTCCGCGGCCTGCGCCTCCAGGCCCGGGATGAGCCGGGGTTCTGGGAGTCGCTCGGGTACCACAACCGCGGTGACCAGTGGCTCGAAGAGCGCTACAGCGACGACTGACGGCTCGAACGGTGGCGCGCCCGATCGAATGGCAGCTCGCGACGGTCGCGGCCGTGCACGACGAGACCCCGTCCGTTCGATCGTTCACCCTCGACCTGCCCGGCTGGGCTGGCCACCGGGCCGGCCAGCACCTCGACCTCCGCCTGACCGCCGAGGACGGCTACAGCGTCGAACGCTCGTACTCGATCGCGTCCGAGCCGGAGCGCGCCGGCGTGGTCGAGATCACGGTCGAGCGGATCCCGAGCGGCGAGGTCTCGCCATTCCTGCACGAGGTGGTCATACCGGGTGATCGCCTCGAGGTCCGTGGGCCGATCGGAGGCTACTTCGTTTGGGACGCCCCGCTTGGCGGGCCGTTGCTGCTCATCGCCGGCGGATCCGGCGTCGTGCCGCTCATGTCGATGCTGCGTCATCGGGCGCGCGCCGGCGCGCGGGTGCCGACCCGCCTGCTGTTCAGCTCACGCGGTCCCGACGAGATCATCTACCGCGTCGAGCTCGATCGACTGGCGGCGGCAGGGGATGGCTTCGCCGTGGCGCACACGCTGACCCGGCAGCAGCCACCAGGCTGGACCGGCTATGCCCGCCGGGTCGACGAGGCGATGCTGGCAGAGGTGCTCGAGCCGTTGGGCCCCACGACCCGGACCTACACCTGCGGGCCCACCGCGCTGGTCGAGACCGTGGCCAACGCCCTCGTTCGCCTTGGCATCCCGCCGGACCGGATCCGAACCGAGCGCTTCGGGCCGACCGGCACGTGAACGAGGACCACCGGATGGACGAGCGAAGAGCGGCGATGGTCGAGGATCCCGCGGTCGACCTGACGGTCGACGGCAGCGGGGTCGGCGGTGTGCTCGCAACGGCGTTCGGGGCCGAGATGACCTCGAGCCGCGGCCGATGCGCGCACTGCCACACGGTCAGCATCGTCGGAACGATGCGAGCCTACGTTCGTGGCCCGGGCGTGGTGCTCCGCTGTCCGGCCTGCGCCGAGGTCGTCCTCAGGATCGTCGAGACGCCGCGGGGCGTCCTGGTGGACGCCCGCGGTCTCGCCTGGATGGTCGTCGACCGACGCTGACCAGGCGACCTCGCCGGCCGCCGGTCGCCTACGGGTGCACATCCGGCATGGCAGCGCCTCGCGCCAGCCCCATGCCCAGCGAGCCACCCCAGAACACGCCCAGCCAGCCGAACAGGGCAGCGGTGGTGACGGCCGCCGGGTCGCGTGCCAGGACCAGGCCGAAGCCGATGAGCTGGAGGCCGACGGGCAGCAGCCCCAGGATGGCCGCCGCGACGAGACCGATGCTGATCGAGCCACCCGCCCTGATCGTTCCGAACGCGGCCCAGGCGCCGGCCACGAGGTAGATCGGCATCGCGACGGCCGGGCCGATCGCGTCGTGGAGCTCCGGTCGAACCATCTCTCCGACCAGGTGGCTGGCTCCGATGAGCACGAGGCTGACGACTGGCCACGTGAGGCCCCGCACGAGCGGCTGCATCCGGACGCTCCCTTCCCATGAGCGGCGCTCACCCGAGCGCCGCGTGGGACGGATCGTTGCGCCGGCCTCGGCCGTGCCGCCAGTGCGGGAACTGGAGTTGCTCGTGCAATTTCTGCACTAACCCTGCGGTGGCTCAGGCGATACTGTTCGGGCCGTGAAGTACGAGCAGGTCTGCCCGGTCTCGCTCGCGAGCGAGGTGCTGGCTGAACGCTGGACGCCCCTGATCCTGCGTGAAGTCGTGCTGTTCGGCCGCCGTCACTTCAGCGAGATCCAGCACGGCGTCGGGCGGATCTCGCAGAGCCTCCTGTCCACCCGCCTGTCGTCCCTCGAGGCGGCCGGGGTCATCGAGCGCCGCCCGAACCGCCACGGTCGCGGCTGGGAGTACCACCCGACTCCGGCCGGCCAGGAGCTCGAGACGGTGCTCAACCAGCTCGGCATCTGGGCCCAGCACTGGATCGAGCTGCGGCGCGAGGACTGCGACCCGGCCTACCTGATGCAGACCGTCCACGCGATCCTGCGGCCCGAGAAGCTGCCTGCCGGCCCGGTCACCGTGCGGTTCGAGTTCGACGGTCAGCCCAAGATCTACTGGCTCGTCATCGATGGTCCCCAGCCGGAGCTCTGCTACTACGACCCGGGCCGCGACGAGGACCTGGTCGTTCGCCTCGACGAGCAGGTCTTCGGCAGCGTCGTCCTCGGTCGGACGAGGTTCGCGGATGCCCTCGGCCGAGGGGCGATCCGGCTCGATGGCCGGCCCGACCTGGTGCGCTCGTTCCCCAGCTGGCTCGGCGGCACGCGGTTCGCGCGGTACGCAACGCCCGGCGTCACTCCGGCCTGACGTCGCGCGCCTGGCGGGCGCGGCGCCCGACCAGGAACCAGGTGTCGATGACCCCCTTGCCCTTGACCTCGACCGGCCCGCGCGGCTCCAACTCGAAGCGATCGCCCAGCCGCGCCTGCGTCTCGCGCGTGACCTGGAAGCGGCCGGGGACGCCGGTGGACTCCATCCGGCTCGCGGTGTTCACCGTGTCGCCCCACACGTCGTAGATGAACTTCTTCAGACCGATCACGCCCGCGACGGCGGGCCCGACGTGCATGCCGACCCGCAGCGCGAGCGGCAGCCCGCGAGCCCGGCCGAGCGCAGCAAGGCCATCGAGCATCGCCAGGCCCATCTCGGCGACATCCGCGGCGTGCGTCGCCCGGGGGATGCCGTCGCCGTCGGGCAACCCACCCACGACCATGTACGCATCGCCGACCGTCTTGATCTTCTCGAGCCCGAACTGGTCCGCCAGCCGATCGCACATCGTGAAGACGTCGTTCAGCAGGCTGACGACCTCGTTCGGGGAGAGCCGCGACGACAGCGCCGTGAAGCCCACGACATCGGCGAAGAGGACGGCCATGTCGTCGAAGCGATCGGCGATGACCGTCTCGCCGCCGCGCAGTCGCTCGGCGATCGAGCGGGGCAGGATGTTCAGCAGCAGCGCCTCGTTCTCGGCATTGAGGCGCTCGACCTGGCGAGCGGCGGTGATGTCGGTGCCGTAGAGGTTGATCGAGTCGAACTCGTAGACCGACACGACGCGGAGCCGGTAGATCGTCCCCTCGACGGCGACCTCGATCGTCGGGTCGACGGGGTCGTCGCAGGCGGCGACGACCCGGCCGAACAGGTCCGGCTCGAGATCGTCACCGACCTCGGCGCCGAGGGCCCGGCGGACGAGAGCGCTGGCGGGATTCGCGTAGGTCATGCGCCCGGAGCGGGTCAGACGGAGCATCGGATTGGGGTTCTGGTTGGGGAACTTGTCGATCGCCCGCTCGGCGGTGATGTCGGCGCCGTACACGTTGACGAACTCGAACTCGGGGATGAGGACAGGTGTGAGCCGGAACGTCCGTCCGCCCTCGCCGGGGACTTCGGGCGGCGGCGCGGCAGTGTCCGTGAGGTGGGCCCGGAGTCGGGCCAGGAGCTCGCTCGGCAGGCGGTCCCCGACAGCGATCCGCAGGGCCCGGGTGATGGGCAGGCTGGCCTCGTTGGCATACCGAAGCTCCCCGCCCGGGGTGACCCGGAGCACGGGGTTGGGGTTCTCGTCGGGGAACTTGTTGATCGCCTCGATCTCGCGCTCGAGGAGCGACCGGGCCTTGGGACGAGGCACGCGCGGAGAATAGCCTCCGCTCGGGCCCGCGACGCTGGCTACCCGACGGCGCCCGAGGCCAGCGCGATCGCCACGAGCCCGAACGCGACCAGCGCGGTCCCCGAGGCGCGGTTGATCCAGACGAGGCCGCGATACGAGACGCGCCCGCGAAGCCAGCCGACGAGCGACGTCAGGACGACCCACCACAGGCCCGAGCCGGCCCACACGCCGATGGTCAAGGCCGCCGCGTCACCCGCGGTCGTCGCGCCCGCGGCAAACCCGAGCCCGGCGAAGACCGCCGCAAACGACAGGATCGTCATCGGGTTCGTCATGGTCAGGGCGTAGATCGAGGCGAACGCGGGGCCGAGGCCGGGCCGCTCGGCGGTCGTCGCGGCCTCGCCCGGCCGGCTCCGGATCGTCCGGATCCCGAGCAGGACGATGATCGCGCCGCCCACCAGGCCGAGCAGCACTCGACCCGAGACGAGCAGGCCGGAGACGGCGGTGAGCCCGAAGGCCGCGATCCCGGCGTAGCTCGCGTCGGCGCTCGCGACACCGAGGCCGGAAACCAGCCCGTACAGCTGCCCGTGGGCGATCGTGCGGCGGATGGTGAGCACGCTGATCGGACCGACGGCGGCGGCGATCGTGAAGCCGACGACAACGCCCCGGATCGCGAGGGACAGAGCGGATTCCATGACCGTGCTCCTGTGACTGGAGCCCTCGCGAACGCCTGGAGCCGGGAATCACGCCGCCCTCAGCGTTCGCCGAGGGCGGTGGTGGTGGGTCTCGGGCGCCCGAGGGGCGCGCGTCCTACGGCCGGCCGTCCCTCGAGGGGCACGGCTGCTGCTGGGAGCGCGCGACGGTCGACCGGCCGGACATCGGGCGGAACGATATGGGCCGCCGGACGCCCAGGTCAAGCGCCGGCGGCCACATGCGGCTGGGGTTCGGGGGCAATCCTCAGCCGATCGGCTGCGGGTCTCCGAGGACCGGGCACCGGAAATCGGCCGCCGGGGTGCGGGTGAGCGTGAGGTCGCCGCTCTGCGCCAGCGCCTCGAGCTGCTCCCAGCTCGTGACGAGGGTCGAGGCATCGCCGTTCGTCCAGGTGGCCTGGTACACGGCCCAGCGGCCGCCGTGCGAGTCGCCCGGGTCGCCGGGGCCGAACTCGGCGACACCCTTCTGAGCGGCATTCGTCGAGTTGGTGAACTTCGCGAACGGATCGGTGCCGGTCCCGTCGGGGACGTTGGCGGGGTTGCCGAAGACGCGGACGACCTGGTCGTGGATGTACACCGAGCCGAAGGGCTGACCGGCGGCGGCAACGGTCCCGGCGAACGCGGAGACCGCGATGAGGCCGGCGGCGGCGGAGAGGAGCAGTCGCTTCACGAGAACCTCCATGGCCGGTCGATCGCCCTCCGGCTCGGGGTCCCGGCGCCCGGGACGACCGCAAGGCTCGCCGAGCGCGGCGACCGCCCGATGACCGCTCGTCATGGAGGCGTCACCGTTGTCGTTCACCCTCGCCGGACCGATGATCTCCGCCATGCCGTCCCCGGATGCCCCGATCCTCGTCGTCGATGACGATCCCAAGATCGTCACGCTCGTTCGGACCTACCTCGAGCGGGAGCGGTATCGCGTCGTGACGGCAGGCGACGGGCGAACGGCGCTGCGCGCGATCGACGAGACCGATCCGCGGCTCGTCGTCCTCGACCTCATGCTCCCGGAGCTCGACGGCCTGTCCGTGATCCGCCGGGCGCGGGCGCGCGGCAGCGAGACGCCGATCCTGATTCTGTCCGCCCGCGGTTCCACGGCGGATCGCATCCTGGGGCTGAGCGAAGGAGCCGACGACTATCTCCCCAAGCCGTTCTCGCCGGCCGAGCTCGTCGCGCGCGTTCGCACGATCCTCCGGCGGTCGGAGCGGGCGACGACGCCCAGCGCCGACGAGGAGCTCGTCCTCGGCGACCTGGTCGTCGACGCGAGCCGGCACGAGGCCCGGATCACCGGCCAGGCCGTCACGCTGAGCGCGCTGGAGCTGCGCCTGCTGTGGGCGCTGCTGGATGCCGACGGGCGAGCGCTCACCCGCGACCAGCTCCTGGACGCGATCCATGGGGCAGGGGAGGGCGACGTCCTGGACCGGGCGATCGACGTCTACATCAAGCGGCTGCGCGAGAAGCTCGGCGACGATCCGCTCGAGCCGCGCTACGTCGCGACCGTTCGCGGCGTCGGCTACCGGGCGGTCGGTCGCGTCGAGCGCCGGGCGGCTGCCGGGCGGGCCCAGGCGCGCCCGTCATGAGCCGGGATCGGATCGCCGCCCGGATCGCGATCGCGGCCCTCGGCGTCGCCGGGATGACGCTCGCGATCGTCGCCATCGGTGTCATGCGGGTCGGGAGCGATGCCTTCGCGGCGGCTATGGCGGCGGCTGGGGACTCGGTCGCGCATGCCCGCGAGATGTTCGACTCGAGCGTCAGCCTCGTCCTGGTCCTGGCCGGCGTCGTGGCGTCGCTCGGGGCGGTCCTCCTCGCGATGGTCCTCGCCCGCCGTATCGCGCGGCCGATCGAGCGGCTCGCCGAGATCGCCGCGCGGACCGCCGAGGGCGACCTGCGGACGACCGCCCCGGACGAGGGGCCGGCCGAGGTCCGCGCCCTCGCCCGCGCATACAACGTCATGGTCGATCGGCTCGCCGAGCAGGAGGCGATCCGGCGCGAGTTCGTCGTCAACGCCTCGCACGAGCTGCGGACCCCGCTGACGAACCTCCAGGGCTACCTCGAGGCACTCCGCGACGGGGTCCTGCCGCCGGACCCGGCCACCTTCGATTCGCTGCGCGAGGAGGTCGACCGGCTGGGCCGTCTCGCCGCCTCGCTGGACCTGCTCGCCGGGGCCGACCCGGGCCGGCCGCTGCCGTCCGACGTCGACCTCGCCGCGGTCGCTCGGACCGCGGCGGACCTGGCTGCCCCGGCGTTCCACCGGCGATCCATCGCCCTGGAGGTCATCGCGACCGGCCCGGTCACGGTCCACGCCCGCGCCGACGAGCTCGCCCAGGTGCTGTCGAACCTGCTCCAGAACGCGGTCCGCTACACGCCCGCGGGTGGCCGGGCGCGCCTGGAGCTGGAGACGGCCGATGGGCGTGCCGTCGTCCGGGTCACCAACAGCGGCCCGGGCATCCCGGCACCGGACCTGCCGCGCGTGTGGGAGCGCTTCTACCGCGTCGAGAAGTCGCGCGACCGGGCGAGCGGCGGCGCCGGCATCGGGCTCGCCATCGTCAAGCGCCTCGTCGAGGAGGCCGGCGGCAACGTCGGCGCGACCTCGGAGGCGGGATCCACCACGTTCTGGTTCGCCCTGCCGAGGGCCTGAGGAGACACGCCATGACCAACGACACGCCATCAAAGGCCGAGATCGAGGAGCGCCTGAAGCGGCTCAGCCCGCTCCAGTACGAGGTCACGCAGGAGGCGGGGACGGAACGGGCCTTCACGGGCACGTACTGGAACCACCACGCCGACGGGACGTATCGCTGCGTGGTATGCGCGACGCCGCTCTTCGACTCGGCGACGAAGTTCGAATCCGGCTCCGGCTGGCCGAGCTTCTACGACGTCATGGCGAACGACCGGGTCGTGACCCACGAGGACGGGTCGCTCTTCATGCGCCGGATCGAGGTTCGCTGCGCGACCTGCAACGCCCACCTCGGGCACCTGTTCCCCGATGGGCCGCGCCCGACGGGGATGCGGTACTGCATCAACTCCGCCGCCCTCGAGTTCTCGGAGCGGTGACGAGCCCGCCAGCCCACGACCGAGTCTCAGGAGGGCGTGACTGTCAGAACCAGGTCGAGCACCACGGCTCGTCAGCCGTCGCGAGCAGCGCGTCCGCTCTCGCCAGCGCGCCCGTCGTCGACTCGGTCGCGCCGCCGGCGCGGACGGCATCGCGGAGTCGCGTGCCGCCGAGGTAGGCAGCTCCGAGCGCGGCGACATCGAGCGTGACGTCGGCGTCGCGTCTGGTCGGCAGGCAGGTCGCGCCGTGCGGTGAGGCATCGAGCTCGAACCGCCCCGTCGCGGGGCCGTTCCCGCCACCGAGCCGGTCGACGACGTCGATGACCAGCCGGTCCGACCGTTCGTAGCCGCGCGCCGTGAGGGCCGCCGGGACGTCGAACAGCCTGACCCACAGGAACTCGCCGAGCTCCCGGAGCCGGAGCGCCCGCGCGTCCTCGAGGTGCCACATCAGCGGCTCGCGCGCGCGGCGCGTGTCGGCGTTGATCGTCGCGACGAGGTCGATCGAGGCGAGGTACTGCCACAGCGCCAGCTCGGCCGGCTCGCTCGCTCCGTGCAGCTCGTCGAGGATCAGGACGTTGTCAGGGATCCCGTCGTCCCACTTCTCCTCGCCGTGGTACGTCGCATACCCGTCGGGCGTGCCGTCCTCGGCGCGGTGGATCGCGAAGATCGTGTTGACCTTCGGGCGGCCCGGGGGCTGGACGATCCCGAGGTCGACGTCCCAGCGGAAGTCGGTCCGGCCGATCTCGCCGGGCTGGCCGGCGCGATATCGCTCGTAGATGCCCGGGATCAGCTCACGGGCCCGTTTCGCGGCGACCACCTCGACGGTCCCGATCGGGTCGGCCTTGAACCGTGCAGCTCGAGTCCGGAGGGTCCAGCGGCCCCGCCACGTCGCCGGGCCATAGCCGTACCGACCGTAGATCGGCCACTCGGAGGCGATGAGGACGCCCACGGCCTCACCCGCCGCCGAGGCCCGCGCGATGTCGTCGGCCTGCATCGCCGAGAGGATCCCGCGCCGGCGATGGGTCGAGCGAACCGTCACGGCCGTGACCGCGCTTGCGGTCAGAGAGCCCCCGCCAGGCACGGTCAGCGGGGTTGGGAAGGTCCGGAACGTCCCGACGATCCGGTCGCCGTCGAAGGCCGCTCGCGTCCGGTCCAGGTCCATGTGGGCCTTCCGGAAGTCCGCGGTGGCCTGGGGCTCGCCCCACGGCCACATGAAGAAGACGGAGCTCGCCGCCTCGAACCAGGCCGGCAGCTCCGCGTCACCGATCGGGCGGACCTCGGTGGGCACGGCGGGACGATAGCCGTCGCGGCCGTGGCTTGCATCGCGATCCCCGCGCCACGGGCAGCCTGACTCTTGCCCACGAGGTGAAAGCGTGTAATCATGTAACTACGAAAGCTGTCCCGAAGACCGAGGTGCCGAGCGCAATGGATGAGATCCGAGGCTGGTTCGCCGGCCGCATTCCCGACGACTGGTTCACCGGGCCGATCACGGTCGCCGGCGACCGCGAGGAGCTGCTCGTCACCGGCGTGCTGGCCGACGTCAAGGTCGATGCCGGCGCGAGCGACGCCGAGCGGGCCGCGGCGCGCGGCTCGCGGGTCGATGGCTTCCGGGAGGACACCCGACCGGCGCGGATGCGCATCGCCGACGATGCCGAGCAGCGCTTCGGGCGGAAGGTCTCGTGGGCCGTCACGATCGGCGGCGAGGCACACCCGTTCACGACGGCCAGCGTGCCGGTCATGACCCGCCTCCGGATGCGCGAGCGAGCCGTCCTCGACACGCTCGTCGACGCCGGCGTGGCGCGGAGCCGGAGCGAGGCGCTCGCCTGGTGCGTTCGCCTCGTCGGCGACAACGAGGCGGACTGGATCGCAAAGCTTCGCGAGGTCCTCGGCTCGGTCGAGTCCGTCCGCAGGGCGGGCCCGAAGCCCGGCCGCATGCACTGATCCGGACGACGGCCAGCGACCGCCGAGGAGCACCCCGCAACGATCGCCGACCCCGGCGCGTAGGTTGTGGCAATGGATGCCACGCTTCGCGACCGGGCGATCGATCAGGCCTATCGCGATCACGCTCCTGACGTCTATCGCGTCGCGTTCGGCGTGCTACGTGACCCGGACGACGCGCTGGACGCGACCCACGACGCCTTCGCGCGCGCCTGGGAGCGGTGGGAGCAGTACGACAGCCAGCGCCCGCTCCAGGCGTGGCTCCACGGCATCGTCGTCCACGTCGCGCTCGACCAGCTCCGCCGCCGGCGCGTCCGGCGGCTCGCCGTGCCGATCATCGGGGGCCACGCGGTCGCGGAGGTCGGGATCGCCCGAACGGTCGACCCTGCCACCGACGTGGTCCGGCGGCGGGTGATCGACGAAGCGCTCGACAGCCTCCGACCCCAGGCCCGGGCGGTCCTCGTCCTGCGCCATTACTACGGCTACGACTACGCCCAGATCGGCGCCTATCTCGGGCTCAACAGCGGGACCGTCGGGTCGATCCTCTCGCGCGCCCACGCCGAGCTCCGGACGAGGCTCCAGCCGGACGACCGCGCGGCGACCCGCAGCGGCGAGCCGTCGCCCGATGGGCGGCCTCGATCGAACCATCGCGCCGTCGACCGGCCCGAACCACCCGAGGTGCTCCCATGACCGCGAATCGACCCGTCGACCCGATCGACGACGAGGCGATCGGCCGGCTCGTCCGCGACGTCGCCGACGGCTGGTCGATCCCGCCGGTCCGTCTCGACCAGCCGGGCTGGCGTGAGCGGGTCCGGACACCGCGGGCCCGGCGCCTCGCCTGGCTCCGCGGCGTGACCGCGCGCCTGGGTCAGGCTGGTGCGGCCGCCATCGCCCTGACGCTCGGGGCGGCGCTCCTCGGGGTCTGGCTGACGACGCCCCATGGCCCCGGCAAGCCGAGCACGGAACCTGGAACGACGCCGGGGGCGGGCCCCAGCGCGGTCGCGGCGAGCCCACTCCCGAAGCTGTTCGCCCAGGGAGCGCCGCCCACGCCGGCCCGCATCCTCGTGAAGGCCGAGGCCGACTACGCGATCGTGGATCTGGCCACGGGGACGATCAGCTCGGTCATCTCCGGGGGCCAGTGGGGCACCGACCTCCGCCGCAACGCCCGTGGCGAGCTCGTGTGTCTCTGCCTGACCGCGGCGCAGGGAGCCTCCGGCATCCGGCAGTACACCGTCAGCTACGTGCGCTACCTGGACGACGGCACGATCGCCGACAGCGCCGTCATCGGGCAGTACGACGGCGCGCCCGATCCGCGCGATTCGGGCACCCCGGTGATCGGGCAGGACGTCTTCGTGACCGTGACCTACGGCCCCGACGCGGGCCGAGCCTATGTCGGCTGGTCGACCCATGAGCACCCACTCTGGCGCAGCGGGATCGACGTCGTCGACACGGCGACCGGCGCCGTCGTGCGGCGCGTGGCGCTGCCTGCCCACGGCGATGGCGATGGCAACACTCGCTACGCGCCGGACGCGCCGCGGGTCATCGGCGCGACGCAGGACGGGCACCTCGTCCTGGCCGAGGGCTGGGCGAGCTGGTCGCCGCCGGTCGCCCAGAACCCGGCCTTCCACTGGTCGAGCGACACGTTCGTCGCTCGCGACGACGGGACGCTCGCCGGCCTGGCGCCGCTCGATGCCGGGCGTCAGTGCGGCGACCTGGCGATCCTGGCCGGCGGCCGACCCGACGGTGGGATGTGGCTGGCGTGCAGGAGCGCGGTGCCGGGGGAGACGATCGTCAGGCTCCTGCGGGGCGACGGGACGATCGATGACGTCCGGGCCGCGGGCACGCTCGACGCCGGCGGCGACCCCGGCAGCACCTCGGCCATCAGCCCCGATGGACGGCTGCTCTTCCTGTGGGATCCGGCGAGGCGCGCCCTGACCCGCGTCGACCTCGTCTCCGGCGAGGTTCGGACGGGCACGGCCACCGCCGCCATCGCCCCCAATCCGCTGGCTGCGCTCGGACGCTGGCTGACCCCGTCGGCCGACGCGAAGGTGCTGCTGTCCGCGGCCATCGCGGTCTCGCCGGATGGCCGGCGCGTCTACGCCCTCGGCACCAGCGGCGGAGTGTCAGGTGAGGAGTTCGCCGGATCGGCTGGCGTCCTCGTGTTCGACGCCGCGACCCTGTCCGTCCTCGACACCTGGCCTCCGACGGCCGACTTCGTCTCGGTCGCGGTGAGCGCCGACGGCGAGTGGGTGTACGCGGCCGGCAGCCCCCGCGTCGGCGCGGACGGGCGGGTGACCTCCCAACCCGCGTCGATCACCGTGTTCGATGCGGCGACGGGCGACATCCACCTGATTGCCGGCCAGCTCGGCCGCGGCATGCTGTTCTTCCCGTCGACGGTCCTGCCGTAGGTCGCCGGGATACTCGCGTCGTTACTCGACGTACTGGAGGGGCGTGGCCGCGAAGCCCTCGGGGAGGGTCACCCCGGTCGCGTGATTGGGGCAGTAGCCATTGGGGTTCTTGTCGAGGTACTGCTGGTGATAGTCCTCGGCGAAATAGAAGGTGGGTGATGGCGGACCGACGATCTCGGTCTTGATCTCCCCGTAACCCGCCGCGCTCAGCTGCTGCTGGTACATGGCTCGCGACCGCTCGGCGGCGGCCCGCTGGTCGTCGTCCTGGACGAAGATCGCTGACCGGTACTGGGTCCCGACGTCGTTGCCCTGGCGCATGTCCTGGGTCGGGTCGTGCGACTCCCAGAAGACCTTGAGCAGGTCCTCGAACGTCACCTTCGATGGATCGAAGACGACGCGGACGGTCTCGGCGTGGCCGGTCCGGCCGGTGCAGGCCTCCTGGTAGGTCGGGTTCGGGGTGAAGCCTCCCTGGTAGCCGACGGCCGTCGTCCAGACGCCGGGGACCTGCCAGAACGCCTTCTCCTCGCCCCAGAAGCAGCCGAGGGCGAATTCAGCGACCTCGAATCCGGCCGGGTATGGGCCGGCGATCGGCGTGCCGAGCACCTTGTGCGGACGCGGATCGAGGATCGGGGTCGACCGGCCGGGCAGGGCCTCGGCGGCGGATGGCATCGTTGCGGGCTTGCCGAACAGGAACATGGTGGGACGCGCTCCAGGTCACGGAGGATGAGGAGGTGATCCTACCCCGCCTCCGTCACGGAGCTGTGACGGGCCGTGATCGACGAGATCAGGTGCTCGGTGGCGCCGGACGCCGCATCGCTGCGAGGACGAGCAGGACCCCGATGACGATGAGGACCGCCGGCCAGAACAGCCGGTCGTCGAACCACGGGATGACGTCGCGCAGCAGGAACCAGCCGCCGAGGACGATCAGGCCCAGGCCGAACACGACGCCCGCGTTCGACGGTCCTCGGGCCGCCCGCCGCGCTGCCCGGCGCTCGGCGCGGCTCATCGGGTAGGCGTACCCGGCGACCGGTGCCACTCCGGGCGATCCGGCCGGCCCGGCCGCGCCGGGCGTGCCGGCCTCGCCGACGGTGCCCGCCACCCCGGCGCCCGCCGCTCCGGCGTCGCCACCGGGCGCCGGCTGGTAGTGCGGCGTCATGGCCGGCGTCTCGAACGGCTCCTCCGGGATGACGATGGCGGCGATGATGTAGACGATCAGCCCGACGCCGCCGAAGACGACGAACAGCGCCCACAGCAGGCGGATGACGGCCGGATCCTGGTCGAGCCAGTCGGCCATCCCCCCGGCGACGCCGAAGAGGACGCGATCCTCACGCGATCGGTACAGGCGTTCACGATGCGGCACTGCATCCTCCTCCGAAGCTGAGATCGAACGACCCGGCATTGGCGCTGACGTCGAGCTCGATGTGGGCCTGCCCGGCGTTGAACCCCGAGGTCGTCCAGGTGTGATCGTCGGTCTTGACGAGGCCGAGCGACGCGAAGTTCTGGGACGCCAGCGTGCCGCTCCACTGGACCCGTACCGGCGAGCCCTGGGGCACGCAGACGGCCAGGCTGCCGGCGTTGAGCGACAGGTTGAACGTGCCGCTGGTGGCGCCGCTGGCGATCGTCGCGCTACCGGCGTTGACCGTCATGTTCACGGCATTCGAGGCGGCGGCGGGCCCGAGCCTCGCGTCCAGGCTGCCGGCGTTGACCGTGCCGTTGAACGACGCGATCCGCGCGTCGCTGAGGTCGAGCCTGCCCGAGCCCGCGTTGAGCGTCAGGCCGAGGTTCAGGGTTGGATCCTGGGGCAGGGTGAGGGCCCATTCGACCTTGCCCCGGCGCAGGAAGACGCCCGGCTCGCTCAGCGGCCGGATCGAGACGCCGTTGGCCTTCGACTCGACGACCGGTGCGCGGCCGTCGCCGTCCTTTCCGGCCAGGGACCAGCTGCCGCCCGGTGCAGTGCCGACCGTGAGGCTGCCGCAGTCGAACTCGAGGTCCATCCGGCCGCCGTCGGCGAGCGCGCCGCCCTGGGTATTGAACGCCTGGGCGGCCCCGCCGCCGCAGCCGATGTTGCCGACCTCCCCGAGCCCGGTGGCGACGAGGCCGCCGCCCATGATCCCGACGACGAGCGCGACGGCGATGGACCCGGCCCACGAGGCCGGCGTTCGGGTGACGAGCAGCGAGAGGCCGACCGCGATGATCAGCAACGGCCACAGCTCCGGCCACCGCCCGACGAGATCCCGGTCGAGCAGGCCGGCGTTGACGGCCAGGGGGACGGCTCCGACCAGGATGAAGATGAGACCCCAGCCAATGAGGCGTCGATCGAGGTGCATGCTTCCTCCTGTCGCACGCACGGTACCGGCTCGACCACCGTCGTCGTCATGAGCCGCAGGGCACGGCGGATTGGCCCGTTCGTCCCGTGGACGGCCCGGATCGGATGGTAGGCTCGACCCCGAGGGGGACGGAGGGCTGGCCCGTGATCGCGCTGTCGGCTCGATGACCGCGACGCTGGGGCTGCCGCGGGCGGACCTGCCCGAATGGCAGCAGCGATTTCGCGCCTGGCTCGCCTGGCTCGTCGTCTCGATCATCGCCCGGTCGGTCGTGCGGCTCCGGCTCGAGGGCCGCGAGCACCTCGTCGACGGACCGGCGATGTACTGCTTCAACCACATGGGCTGGGCCGATCCGGGCGTCATCCTGGCGACCTTCCCGCGGCGGATCCGGCTGTTCTTCTATGGCCCGAAGGAAGAGACCATGAGCCGCGGCGCTCGCAACCACCTCATCTGGTGGACCGGGGTCGCGGTGCCGTTCAAGCCGGGGAAGGACGACCTCCTGACCTCGGTGAAGAAGGCCCAGGCGATCTTTGCCGCCGGCGCCAGCCTCGCGATCGCTGGCGAGGGCGCGATCCACGTCCACGAGGGCGACCTCCTGCCGCTCCACGAGGGCGCGGCGTACCTCGCGCTGCGGGCCGGCGTGCCGATCGTGCCGGTTGCCCTGACCGGGACGTCGTTGCTCGGGTTCCGACGCCTGGTCCGGGTCAGGGTGGGGGCGCCCATCCCGACCGCCGGCGTCCGGCCGACGCACGAGGCGATCGAGGCCTTCACCTGGCGGACCTGGCATGCGCTCCGGACGATGGTCGCCGACGATCGCGACCTGCCGGTCCCGGGGCCGTTCGGACGCTGGCTGTCCGATCTCTTCAACGACTGGGGCCCGGGTGGCCGCAGCGGCGCCTCCGAGGTGCGCGGGCCGAGCCCGGACGAGGTCCCGGCCCTGCCCGACGGCACTCCGCGCGCCGCCACCGCGGACGACTCCACGGAGGTCGTCGCGACGATCCCCGCGGCCACTCCGGCGACCGTCTGAGGGCGGGCCGCTCTGGCATACTCCGGCCGTGGGTGCCACCGGCCTCAGCGGCAATCCGACCGAGTACCGAGCGCGGCTCGGCGAGCAGAGCGACGAGCAGCTCGACGCCTGGGTGGCGGAGCTCATGCGAGACGTCGTCAGGCGGCGGGGGATCGTGAAGGTCGTTCGCGACTTCCGCGACGCGGCGAAGCTCAGCGACGCTGAATTCGAACGGGTGTTCGCTTCCGGTGGCGGCGCCCCGGCCACGCTCGGGCACGATCGCGCCGGCAACGTCGTCGTCCCGACGATCAGCCTCCATGCGGTCGTGCCGGGCCTCCGGGCCCGGGTCGCGGACGCCCGCTCGCGCCTGATCGACTACCTCGTCGCGAACTTCGGCGAGCTCGTATACGTCTGAACCGCGCGACTGACGGGCATCTCGCCGGCCTCGTCCGGCTGGCCCACCCGTACCCGTCGCTGCTCAACGCCGTCGCGACGGTCGCGATGGCGACGCTCGCCGGCGGGGGAGTCCCGGTCGCTCTTCGCCTCGGGGCCTCGATGCTGGCCCTGCAGGCATCGATCGGAGCCCTGAACGATCTCGTCGATGCCGGGATCGACAGTGGCCGCAAGCCGGGCAAGCCGATCCCGCGCGGGGTCGTCCGGCCGCTCGAGGCGGGTCTCGTGGCGGTGGCCGGCCTGGTGGCGGGCGTGGGCCTCTCGGCCCTGTCGGGCGCGGGAACGGCCGCGGTGGCGGCCGCTGGCGTGGCGCTCGGCTACGCCTACGACCTGCGCCTCTCGCGCACCGCGTGGTCATGGCTGCCGCTCGCGATCGCCCTGCCGCTCGTTCCCGTCCACGCCTGGATCGGCGTGACCGGCACGGTCCCCGCCGCGCTCCTGCCGCTCGTCCCGATCGGGATCCTCGCCGGCGCCGGCCTCGCGCTCGGCAACGGCATCGCCGACCTGGAGCGGGATCGCGCGGCGGGGGTCGCGACGGCTGCCCGCCGGCTGGGTCGGGCCGCGTGGCCGGTCCACGCCATGGCGCTCGGCTGCGTCATCGCGCTGGCCTGGGTCCTCGTTCCCGGGTCTGCCGCGACGGCATCCCCCGGGAGATCGCTGGCGGTCGCCGCCATGGCCCTCGGATCGGCGCTGGTGGTGCTCGGGGTCGTGCTCGCTCGGGCACGTCGCGCGGACCTGCGCGAACGGGGCTGGGAGCTCGAGGCTGGCGGCGTCGGACTGCTCGGCCTGGCCTGGATGTCGGAAATGACACGCTTCTGACGCCATCCGGCGGTCACCTGAGGGCTCCGCGAGCCACCAAGGTTGAGGTACCTATGCACGCGTAACGTCCAACCCTCAGGGGCCGTTATCCTCCGTGTACGCCGCCGCTGGGGGAATCAGCCATGGAGTCAGCGATCGTGCAAACCCTTCTCCGCCGCTACCGCAGTCCGCTCATCGCGATCGTCGCCCTCGTCTTCTCGGCGGGCATCGCGATGGCCGCCCAGCCCGCTGGAAGCGCGGCTACGGGCCTCGCCAACGCCTCCACCCACGCCGGGAAGACCGTGCCGGCGCAGGCCACCGACGAGTCAGCCCAGCCGGACGAGTCGTCCGAGCCGGACGCGTCCCCCGATGATGCGAACTCGAGCGACTCGGCGAACAACTGCTCGACGGACCCGACGAACCTCACGCCCGAGGAGCTCGCTGCCCTGACCCACGGCTCGATCGTCTGCTGGGCCGCCCACCAGCCGACCCCGGACGGGTACGCCAACCACGGCGCCTGGGTCTCGCATTGGGCCAGGATGAACAAGGGTGCCGACGCGGCGGCGGCCGGCCAGAACCACAAGCCCAGCCACTGACCCTCGTTGGGGCGGGAGCGCCGCCGCAACGGAGGCTCGAAAGACCACGAAGCCGGCGCCCTGGGCGCCGGCTTCGCCGTTTGTGGGGCAGGGAAGGCGTCAGCCCTGGTCGCTCCGGACCATCGCGATCGCGTTCTCCAGGCGGAGCTTGGCGATCGTCAGGTACTTCGCGAGGTTGACCCGATCCACCGAGCCGATCGTGGCGACCACGTCCGGCATCCGGAGGACGTCGACGATGGCCTCGACCGCCTCGGCGAGCTGCTGCTTGGCGACGACGAGCGAGTCGTCGCGGAGGGGAGCCGCCTCGCCGCGATGCCGCCCCGTCCAGGCAGCCTCGGCTTCGTCGCGGACCTCGTCGCCGGACTCGCCGGCGGTGGCCGCCATCATCGGCTCCAGGCCGTCGCCGTCGGCGCGGCGGGTCCGCCGGCCCTCGATCCGGTCCCGGAGCTTGATGAGCGTCAGCTCGCCCCGGGCGACCTGGCCGGCCAGCCGCTTGCGCTTGCGCGGGTCGTCGACCTTGAGCAGCTCGTAGGCGTGTGACAGCGTGTCTTTGCGCAAGGACACCAGCTCGCGGATCTCGGGCGGCGCGTCCGCGAGCCGGAGGCGGTTCTCGAGATAGCCCTTGTCCTTGCCCAGCTTCTGGGCGAGCTTACGGACCGAGTAGCCGTGTTCGCGGACCATCCGGTCGTACATCGCCGCTTCGTCGAGCGGGGAGAGGTCTTCGCGCTGGAGGTTCTCGATGATCGAGATCTCCATGGCCGTGTCGTCGTCGATGTCCTCGACGAGGGCCGGGATCGTCCCGAGGCCGGCTGCCTGCGAGGCGCGCCAGCGTCGCTCGCCGGCGATGAGCTGGTAGCCGCGCTCCCCGATGGGCCGGACCAGGATCGGCTGCAGGACGCCGTGCTCGCGGATCGATGCCGCGAGCTCGGCAAGGGTGGCCTGGTCGAACGCGAGCCGGGGCTGCTCCGGGTTCGACTCGATCTGCGCGATCGGGATGTTCCGAACGCCGCCACGGGATCGGCCCTGGCGATCGTTCGACAGCAGGCTGACGATGGCCGGCGAGAGCTCGCGCTCCTCGGACAGGCGCCGCGCGGCGGCCGCACGGAAGTCAGTTCTGGCCAAGGTCGACTACCTCCCGGGCAAGCTCGCGATAGGTTCGAGCGGCTTCGGTATGGCTGGCGTACACGGTGATCGGCCGTCCCACGAGGGGCGCTTCACCCAGCTTCACCGTGTTGCGGATGATCGAGTTGAAGACGTGGTGGTCGCCGACGACCTTGAGCTCGTCGAGCATGTCCTTCGCGAGGTTCGTGCGACCGTCGTAGAAGGTGGGCAGGAGCCCGAGGATCTTCAGCCGCCGGTTGAGCTTCAGCCGGATCGTGTTGATCACCTTCACGAGATTGGTGAGGCCCTTCATCGCGTAGTACTGCGTCTGGACCGGGATGATGACCCCGTCCGCCGCGACGAGCCCGTTGACCGTCAGCAGCCCGAGGTTCGGGGGACAGTCGATCAGCGCGTAGTCGTAGCGCTTCTTCAGCTTCCCGTCGAGCGCATCGCGAAGCAGCGACTCGCGGCCGAGCATCGTGAACAGCTCGCCCTCCGTGGCCGCGAGATCGATGTGCGCCGGCGCGACGTGGATGCCTTCGGTCTCCGTCGGGCGAATGACGTCCTCGATCGCGACCCGGCCGACGAGGACATCCGCCATCGACTGCTCGACCGTGTTCAGGTTGATCCCCAGGCCGGCGGTGAGATTCGCCTGGGGATCCATGTCGATGCAGAGGACGCGCAGGCCGTCCTCGACGAGGGCGCCGGCGAGGTTGATCGCCGTCGTCGTCTTGCCGACCCCGCCCTTCTGGTTCGCGATGGCGATGACGTTCGTCACCAGGGAATTCACCTCACTCGTGTCGGGACCGTGGCGGGGAGCGGGCGGTGCGGAGCGGGCTTCGACGGATTCCGGAGCGGCTCCGCGTGCCGCGATGCTACCGCAGGACACCCGTCGGGAGGCAGGTGAGTTATCCACAGGTTCGTCCACTTGTGCACCGAACTGTGGATTGTTGACCGGCTTGTCCGTGGATGACCAACGGCCCGGGATTCGCTCCGATGCCGGTCTATGATGGCCGCGATCGCGATTCTCGCAGGGTGTCCTTGCGCAAAGACGGAAGGGGAGCGGTCGCGTGCCGACCAACGAGGAGCGACTGGATCGCCTCGCCCAGCTGCGCGCCGAAGCCATGCTCGGCGGCGGCGCGGTCCGCATCGAACGACAGCACGCGTGGGGCAAGCTGACCGCGCGAGAGCGCCTGGACCTGCTCCTCGATCCCGGCTCGTTCGTCGAGCTCGATGCGTTCGTCACGCATCGCTCGGTCGAGTTCGGTCTGGCCGAGCAGCGCTTCCTCGGCGACGGGGTCGTCACCGGCCACGGCACGATCGACGGTCGGCTGGTGTTCGTCTTCAGCCAGGACTTCACGGTGTTCGGCGGGTCGCTGTCGGAGACCTACGCCGAGAAGATCTGCAAGGTCATGGACCTCGCGATGAAGGTCGGCGCGCCGGTCATCGGCCTGAACGATTCCGGCGGCGCGCGCATCCAGGAGGGCGTCGTCTCACTGGGTGGCTACGCCGACATCTTCCTGCGCAACGTCCTGGCCTCGGGCGTCGTGCCGCAGATCATCGTGATCATGGGTCCCTGCGCCGGCGGCGCGGTGTACTCGCCGGCGATCACGGACTTCACGGTCATGGTCGAGCGCACGAGCTACATGTTCGTGACCGGCCCGAACGTCGTGAAGGCGGTGACCCACGAGGAAGTGGACTCCGAGGCGCTCGGCGGCGCGCTGGTGCACACCTCGAAGAGCGGGGTCGCGCACCTCGCGGCCCACGACGAGGCCGAGGCGCTCGATGCGGTCCGACGGATCCTGGCGCACCTGCCCCAGAACAACCTCGAGCGACCCGCGTCGATCGAGAGCCACGATCCAGTCGACCGGATGGACCCGGAGCTTGATCACGTCGTGCCGGACGACGCTCACCGGCCCTACGACATGCACGACGTCATCGACCGGATCGTCGACGACGGCGCGTTCCTCGAGATCCAGCCGGCATGGGCCCAGAACATCATCATCGGCTTCGCCCGGCTCGGTGGGCGCAGCGTCGGGATCGTCGCCCAGCAGCCGTCGGTCCTCGCCGGGGCCCTGGACATCGAGGCGTCGACGAAGGCCGCGCGATTCGTCCGCACCTGCGACTGCTTCAACGTGCCGCTGCTGACGCTCGTGGACGTGCCGGGCTTCCTGCCCGGGGTAGGGCAGGAGCACGGCGGAATCATCAAGCACGGCGCGAAGCTGCTCTACGCGTATTGCGAGGCGACCGTCCCGAAGGTCACCGTCATCACCCGCAAGGCCTATGGCGGCGCCTACGACGTCATGAGCAGCAAGCACATCCGGGGCGACATGAACTTCGCGTGGCCGACCGCCGAGATCGCGGTCATGGGCGCCGAGGGCGCGGTCAACATCATCTTCAAGGACGCGATCGCCGACGCCGACGATCCGACCGCCGAGCGCAGGCGCCTCGTCGAGGAGTACGAGGCCGAGTTCGCCAATCCCTACGTGGCCGCCGCCCGTGGCTACGTCGATGACGTCATCCGTCCGCTGGAGACGCGGCCCCGGGTCATCCGGGCGTTCGAGATCCTGGCCGACAAGCGCGACACGAACCCGCGGAAGAAGCATGGCAACATCCCGCTCTAGGCCGACGCCGCGGACCGTCGCGGATCGCTCCGCCCCCGAGCTGGGCCCGTCTTTGCGCAAAGACGAGGCTCGCAGCGGTACGACGGCAGGCGCCCAGGGGTCGCGGCTCGATGGCCGCCGACCGCCGTTCCGTCGCCTGCTCGTCGCCAATCGCGGTGAGATCGCGCTCCGGATCATCCGCGCCTGCCACGAGCTGGGGATCGAGGCGGTCGCGGTCTACAGCGATGCCGATCGCGAGGCGATGCACGTCCGCGAGGCCGACGTCGCGGTCCGGATCGGCCCGCCGCCCCCGAGCGAGAGCTACCTCCGGATCGACGCGATCCTCGAAGCCGCGATCGCCACCGGGGCCGAGGCAATTCACCCGGGCTACGGCTTCCTCGCCGAGCGCGCCGCCTTTGCCCGGGCCGTCGAGGCCGCCCAGATCGCGTTCGTCGGGCCGCCGTCGGCGGCCATCGACGCGCTCGGCGACAAGCTCCATGCCCGGCGGACGGCGCGGTCGGTCGGCGTCGAGGCGGTGCCCGGCACCCTCGAGCCCGCCCCGGTGGATCGGCCGGACCAGCTGGACGCGATCGTTGCCGAGGCCCGCCGGATCGGCTTCCCGCTGCTCGTCAAGGCGGCGGCCGGGGGTGGCGGCCGGGGGATGCGGCGCGTCGCGTCCGTCCGGGAGCTGCCGGCGGCCCTGGCCTCCGGGTCGCGCGAGGCGGCGTCGGCGTTCGGTGATGGCTCGGTGTACCTGGAGCGCGAGATCAGCCCGGCGCGGCACATCGAGGTTCAGCTCCTCGGCGACGCGACCGGCCGGGTCGTGGCCCTCGGCGAGCGTGACTGCTCGCTCCAGCGGCGTCACCAGAAGCTCGTCGAGGAGGCGCCCGCGCCGGGCCTCGGCGTGGCGGACCGGCGCCGGCTCCACGAGCTGGCGGTTCGCGTCGCGACCGCCGCGGGGCTGCGCAACGCGGCGACCGCGGAGTTCCTGCTGGCCCCGGACGGCGCGTTCTACTTCCTGGAGGTCAACACCCGACTCCAGGTCGAGCACGGCGTGACCGAGCTCGTGTCAGGCGTCGACATCGTCCGCGAGCAGCTGTTCCTTGCGGCGGGGGAGCCCCTCTCGTCCGCCGTCCTCCGGGCGGCGGAGCACGCCGCGGAGCCCACGAGCCATGCCATCGAGGTCCGGATCTCCGCCGAGGACCCCGCCACCGACTTCGCCCCGACGCCGGGTCGGGCGACCCGCTGGCGGATGCCGTCGGGGCCCGGCGTCCGGGTCGACACCGCGATGGAGCCCGGCGCGCGGGTCCCGGGCGAGTACGACAACCTCATCGCCAAGGTCATGGTCCATGCCGGCGACCGGGGTGCCGCGATCGACCGGCTGCGTCGCGCGCTCGACGAGGCCGAGGTGGCCGGCATCCAGACGACCCTGCCGTTCCACCGCTTCGTCGCTCGGCACGCCGGCTTCCGCGCCGGTGAGCTGTCCACGGGCTGGGTGGGTGAGCACTGGGACGGGCCGGCCGATCGCGCCCGAGCCGCCACGGCCGCGCAGCTTGCCGCCGGGCTCGACGTGCTCGGGGCCGCGGCGCAGGGCCTGCCCGTGAGCCGCGCCCAGGAGCGGCGCGGGCCCGGTCCGGATCCGCAGACGGATGGGCGGTGGCATCGCAGCGGCCTGGAGGAGGCGGCCGACCGATGGCCCAGCTGAAGCCCGCGGAGGCTCCCGTGCCCGCCGCCGGCCTCGAGGGCCCGAGCGGCCCGATGCCGGACCCGCGGGGGGTCCGCGTCAGCCTCGCGCCGGCGTCGGCCGCGGCCGGCCTGGCGCCGATCGTCCTCGAGCCGCCCGTCGTGCCGGTCGCTCCCGCGCCGCACCTGGCCGGCCGCGGCCTGCTCGGCGGGATGGCCATCCCGGAGCTCGGTGGAACGGTCCTGGCGGCCGGGTTGCCGGCAAGTGGCGGCGAGGTCCTGGTGGACGGGGTGCCCGTCCGGGCAACGCTTGACCGGCTCGACGCCGAGCGAGCGGTCCTCGAGGTCGGCTCGCATGGCAGCGGGCCTCACCGCGACCGTGTCCGCGTGCTGATCCTGCCGCCGGTGCCTGCCCCAGGGGGCGGTGTCGTGCGGCGTGAGGTCGTGGTCGATGGCTGGCGGATCGAGGTCGACGTGGAGCCGGCCGCCCGCGCGGCGCTGCGTGAGCGAGCCCGGCGCGGGCGCGAGGAAGCGGGCCATAGCGGACCGACGGAGGTCCATGCCATCATCCCGGGGGTCGTCGTCTCGGTCTCGGTGGCGCCAGGCGACCAGGTCGTGGCCGGCCAGCAGCTCCTCGCGGTCGAGGCGATGAAGATGCAGAACGAGCTGCGGGCGCCTCGAGACGGCACGATCGAACGCGTGGCGGTCGCACCGGGCCGGACGATCGAGGTGGGGGACCTGCTCCTCGTCATCACCTGAGGGAGGACGCGTGACCGACGGGCGCCAGCGCTGGCGCGAGACGACCCGAGCCGCCGCGCTCGAGGGCGCCCCGGAGCGGCGCGAGCGCTTCGAGACGTCCTCGGGCCTGGAGGTCCACGACCTCTACGAACCGGCGGATCTGGCCGGTCTCGAGCCGGAGCGCGACCTCGGGCGCCCGGGTGAGTACCCGTTCACCCGTGGCGTCCAGGCCACGATGTACCGGAGCCGCCTCTGGACGATGCGCCAGTACGCCGGCTTCGCGACCGCCGAGGAGACGAACCGCCGGTTCCGCTACCTCCTGGAGCAGGGCCAGACCGGGCTCTCGGTGGCCTTCGACCTCCCGACCCAGATGGGCTACGACTCGGACGCGCCCGAGGCGGCAGGCGAGGTGGGCCGGGTCGGGGTCCCGATCGCGAGCCTGGCGGACATGGAGGTCCTGTTCAAGGACATCCCGCTCGGCTCGGTATCCACCTCGATGACGATCAACTCGACCGCGGCGACGCTCGTCGCCCTCTATGTCGCCGCCGCCGAGCGGCAGGGCGTCGCCCGCACCGAGGTGTCGGGGACGGTCCAGAACGACATCCTCAAGGAGTACATCGCCCGCGGCACCTGGATCTACCCGCCGCGGCCGTCCATGCGGCTCGTAACCGACGTCTTCGAGTTCGGGGCCCGTGAGCTGCCCAGGTGGAACACGATCTCGATCTCCGGCTACCACATGCGCGAGGCGGGGGCGAGCGCCGCCCAGGAGCTGGCCTTCACGCTGGCCGACGGGATCGCGTACGTCGAGGCCGCGCTCGAGCGCGGGCTCCGGATCGACGAGTTCGCGCCACGCCTGAGCTTCTTCTTCGCCGCCTGGTCGGAGCTGTTCGAGGAGGTCGCGAAGTTCCGGGCCGCCCGCCGGATGTGGGCCCGGATCGTTCGCGAGCGGTTCGGCTCGTCGAACGCCCGTTCGATGGCGTGCCGGTTCCACGTCCAGACGGCCGGCTCGTCGCTGACCGCCCAGTCGGTCGACAACAACGTCGTCCGGACGACCCTCCAGGCGCTGGCCGCCGTGCTCGGCGGGGCCCAGAGCCTCCACACCAATGCCCGCGACGAGGCCCTCGCCCTCCCGACGGAGCAGAGCGCCCGACTCGCGCTGCGGACCCAGCAGATCATCGCCCACGAGGCGGGCGTCACCGAGACACCCGACCCGCTCGGCGGCTCGTACTTCGTCGAGACGCTCACCAACGAGCTCGAAGCCGCCGCGACCGGCTACCTCGAGGAGATCGACGCGATGGGCGGCACGCTCGCCGCGCTCGAGGCCGGGTTCCAGCAGCGGGAGATCCAGGAGTCGGCCTACCGCGTCCAGCGCGCGATCGACTCCGGCGACCAGGTCGTCGTCGGCGTCAACCGCTTCCGCGACGAGGGCGCGACCGCGAGCCCGCCCCTCCAGCGGATCGACCCGGCAGGGGAGCGGCGCCAGGTCGAGGGCGTGCGTCGCGTCCGCGCCGAGCGCGACCCCGCGACGTGGGGGGCGGCGATGCGGCGACTGGGCGACGCGGCCGCGGGCACCGACAATCTCCTCCCACCGATCCTGGAAGCGGTCAAGGCCTACGCCACGGTCGGGGAGATCGCCGATCGCCTCAGGTCCACCTGGGGCGTCCATCGCGAGCTGATCACGGTCTGATGCCAACGCCACGCAAGCCCGAACGCGCCCGCCCGCCGGTCTCGGCGCTGGCTGCCCGCCGGCTCGGACGGATCCACCACGTCGCGCTCATCGTCCGGTCGATCGAGAAGTCGGTGCCGCTCTACCGCGACCTCCTGGGCCTGGCGCTCGAGACGGTCATGGACATCCCGAGCGACGGGGTCCGGATCGCGTTCCTCGGCGTCGGGGAGTCGAAGGTCGAGCTCGTCGAGCCGACCGACGACAGCACCGGGGTCGCGCGATTCCTCGCAAACAGGGGCGAGGGCTTCCACCACGTCTGCTTCGAGGTCGCGAACCTGGCCGAGGAGCTGACGCGGCTGGGGATCGACGGGGTCGAGCTCATCGACTCCTCGCCTCGCCGTGGCGCCGAGGGCCCGGTGGCCTTCCTCCATCCGCGGTCCTGCCACGGGGTGCTCATCGAGCTCATCGAGGCGCCCGGCGGCCCGGCCTGGCGCGGCCTCGGCTACCCCGCGAGCTGACGCCGCCGGTGTCCGCGCTCGACGACGCTCCCATCGTCGAGGCCGACGATCGCGCCACCTGGCGCGCCTGGCTGCAGGCGAATCACGCCACCGCCCGTGGGGTCTGGCTCGTGACCTGGCGAGCCCGAGCCGGCCGTCCCTTCCTCGACTACGAAGCCGCGATCGAGGAGGCCCTGTGCGTCGGCTGGGTCGACAGCACCGGCGGCCGGTTCGACGACGACCGCGGCAAGCTGTACTTCGCACCGCGCAAGCCGCGCAGCGTCTGGGCGGCGACCAACAAGGCCCGGGTCGAGCGGCTGATCCGCGACGGCCGGATGGGCCCGGCCGGGCTCGCCGCGATCGAGCGGGCGAAGCGCGATGGCTCCTGGGAGATCCTGGACACGGTCGAGCGGCTCGAGGTCCCGGCCGACCTCGTGGCCGCCCTCGAGGCGCGCCAGCCCGCGGCGACGAACTTCGGGGCGTTCCCGCCCGCGGCCCGGAAGATGCTGCTGGGCTGGGTCGCGACCGCGGTGCGGCCGGAGACCCGGGCCGCACGCATCGTGGCCGTCGCGGAGGCTGCGGCCCGGAACGAGCGCGCCCGAGGCTAGTCACCGCGCCGGCCGGTCGGGAAGACGGCTGGTCAGGACCTCTGGCCCTGTCCCTGGGCCGTGCGACGACCGTACGGTCCGCGTGATGGCCATGCGGCGGCGACCGATCTGGTGCGCCCTGCCCGTGGTCGTCGTGATCGCCGCGTGCGGTGCCGGCGGCGGCGCCTCGCCGACGATCGAGTTGTCGGCGTCGCCGACGAGCCCGTCCGTCGGTCCCGCCTCCCCGGGCGCCGTCACTGGGACCCCGGGCCCGTCGAGTGACGGGGTCGCAGGCTTCCAGGACTTCCGAGATGGGCCTCGATCTTCACGGCCGTCGGCAACCCCGACACCGGCGGCGGGTCCGACCTGTCGCACGCCCTCGACGCGGCGGTCTCCGCGGGCGACGCGGCCGCCGCGAACCGGGCTGCTGCCGCGATGCTGGCCGAACTGGCCGCCGGGCGAACGCATGCGCAGGACGGTGCGCGATGGTTGCCCGCCGCACCGCTCATGGCTCAGCTCGACCGGTTCCTCGCCGCGTTCGAGAGCGGCACGGAAGCCGAGCGCGCAGCAGCGGGCGCAGCGGGCGTCGATGGGCGGGCGATCTGGCAGGCGGCATTCCAGGCCGCGGGCGGGATCGACGCGTGGCAGGCGATGCCGGCTGCGGCAGGTCCCATCGGCTCCGCGAGGCCGTCCGGGTCTGACTACCGGTGCCCGGGGGTCCCGGTCTCGATCTAGGCGGGCTGGCCCGGCTCAGCGGGCGACGGCGGTCAGCAGGAAGAGCGGGTAGGTCCGCCCGTCACGTTCCATCGAGCCCGCCGACCCGATCGCGACCTCGCGGAAGCCGGCCTGCTCGGCCAGCGCCTCGAGGAGGTGCCGATCGAAGCCGTGGTGGTGGATGCCCTCCGCTTCTGCGGTGTGGAAGGAGCCATCCTCGGTGTCGAGGTCGGCGAGCGCGAGCCGGCCACCCGGCACGAGCAGCGCCCGCACGGCCCGGAGCGCGGCGGCGGTGTCCTCGACGTGGTGGAGCATGAGGATCGAGAGGGCGAGGTCGAACGGCGCGCCCGGCGGCTCGCCGGCGCCCCCGAGCTCGAAGCGAGCGGTCGAGACACCGGTGAGCTCGCGGGCAGCGATCTTGGCCGCGGCGACGTCGAGCATCCCGGTCGACGGATCCGTCAGGAGCAGC
>JACQEG010000133.1 GCA_016200665.1 Chloroflexota bacterium
CGATCTTGCCGAGGTGCCAGAAGGCGTTCGGCTTGGGCGGCTTCGGCGGATGGTCGTAGTCGAACCGCAGGAGCGTGCCCTTGCCGTCGCCGACCTCGAAGAAGCACATCACGTTGCCTTCGTAGGCGGCGTGCTTGCCGGCCGGCTCGCGACCTTCGACCGCGGCGACGACCGCCTCCACGACGACCGGGGCCTCGAAATGAGCCGTCGAGCCGGCCTTCGACAGCGGCAGATCGGTCGCGTCGCCGAGCGCATGGACGTTGGCCCGCCCGCCGACACGAAGGGTGAAGCGGTCGGTCGGCAGCCAGCCGCCGGGCGCCGGTGCGAGACCCGACTCGATGAGGAACGGCGCGCCGCGATGCGGCGGCACCAGGACGAGCAGGTCGTAACCCAGCTCCTCGCCCTCGAGGCTCTGGATGACCTTGCGGGCGGGATCGATCGTCTCGACGTTGAAGAACGTGTGGAGCTCGATGCCCTTCTGCTCGAGGATCGGCGTGGCCATCTCGGAGACGGACTCGATCGTGAACGCCCGCCCGATCGGCGAGCAGTAATGGATCTCGCTCCCGGCCCGAAGCCCTCGCTCGCGGAGCTCGGCCTCGATGAGGAACGCGACCTCGAGCGGCGCCGGCGGGCACTTGTACGGCATCGAGGCGATCCCGACGACGACCTTGCCACCCTCGAACCGATCGAGCGCGGCCCGGAGCTTGAGGGCCGCCTCGGCGGTGTAGAAGTGATGGGCCTCGGTCGTGAAGTGCTCGATCTTCTCGGGCACGATCTGCGAGCCGGTCGCCAGGACGAGCTGATCGTAGGCGAGGATGTCGCCACCCTTGAGGATGACGGTCTGGGAGGCCTCGTCCACGCGGAGGCACTCGTCGACGAC
Source organism: Chloroflexota bacterium (assembly GCA_016200665.1). Taxonomy (GTDB): domain Bacteria; phylum Chloroflexota; class Limnocylindria; order Limnocylindrales; family CSP1-4; genus UBA5189. The sequence continues at coordinate 881 of JACQEG010000133.1, forward strand.
GAGCCGGACGCGCTTGTCGAGGAGCGAGCGCTCAGGCTTCTGGAGCCGCTCGGCGCGCTCCCCGCCCATCGCGATGTACATGAAGCCGGGCTGGTAGACGTGGGCCGCGTTGGGATCGACGACGGTGATCTCGACATCCCGCTTGTCAAGGCGGGGGCGCAGGCGCCGGGCGAGGAGGTTCGCGGTGAGGGTGCCTCCGACGCCGCCGCCCAGGATGACGATGCGCTTCATGGTGGCTACCGGGCCTTCTCGACCACGATCCGGTCGTAGCCGTCGAGGTTCTCGAGCACGACCAGCCTGTGGCCGGCCTTCTCGATCCACTTCGGAATATCGGTCTTGGAGCCCTTGTCACTCGACAGGACGGCGATGACGTCGCCGACCTGCGACTCGCGGATGGCCCGGATGAGCTCCATGAGCGGCCCGGGGCAGAAGCTGCCGCGGGCATCGACCGTCTTCGTGACGGCCGGGGTGGGGGTCTCGATCATGGCGTGGTTCCCTTCTCCTTGGTGGGCTCGCCCGGTGGGTGGGATCGGGCGGGCGCCGGTCGGTACGGCTGGCTGGTCAGATGAAGAGGGACGCCGCGCCGTTGGCGAGGAGCTCGATGACGGTGGCGGCACCGACGGGCTCACCGAGGCCGTCGATCATGTCCTCGCGCTTGAGGCCGAACATGTCCATCGTCATCTGGCAGGGCATGAACTCGACGCCGAGCGCCTGGGCCGCCTCGAGCAGCTCCTTCGGCTTGGCGACGCCGTACTGCTTGGCGAGGACGCCCATCATCCAGGGGCCCATCCCGAGGAAGTTCATCTTCGAGAGCTTGCGGTGGCTGATGCCGGGTCGCTGCATCATCGCCAGCATCTTCTGCATGGCGTTCTCGCCGGTGATCCGCTTCTCGTCCTTGACGAACGTCTGGAGGCCCCAGAAGGTCAGGAACATCTTGGTGTTGATGCCACTCGCGGCGGCAGTGGTGGCGAGGATGAGGGCAGCCCAGGTCTTCTCGAGCTCGCCGCTGTAGCAGATGAGCACGAGGTCGCGGGGCTTCGTCTCGCCGGTCAGGACCGGCTGCGGCTGGGTCCCGAGCTCCTCGAGGCCCTCGATGTCGGCGATGGCGGCCGCGATCGGGTCGAGGCCCGGGGCCGTCGCCGTGGCCGGGGCGGGTCGTTCGGTGGTGAGCGTCATGGCTGCGTGCCTCACTTCCGGCGGATGACGAAGCGGTAGACGGTGCCGTCGACGGACTGCTCGACGAGCTCGTTGCCGGTCGAGCGGCACCACGCGACGAAGTCCTTCTGCGAGCCGGGATCGGTCGTGAGGACCTCGACGAGGGCCCCGGCCGCGAGGGGCTTGATCCCCTGCGCCGTGCGGACGATCGGCATCGGGCACGACAGCCCGCGCGCGTCCACCTGGGCCGCGATCTCGAGAGTGGTCATTGCGGAGTGCTCCCTTCCTGAGAGGTGGTGGGCGCCTAGATGAAGACGACCTGGCCGTTGGCGGCGTTGAGGTAGAAGGCGGTCACGCCCTCCACGCCGTCGACCAGGGAGTCGAGGTTGTTCTCCTCGATGCCGAGGAGATCCATCGAGAGCGAGCAGGCCTGGATGTCGACCACGCCGAGCTCCTTGGCCTGGCGGAACGTCTCCGCCCAGCTGACCTGGCCGGCCGCGCGCAGGGCATCGACGTGGGCGCGACCCTCCGCTCCGGACTCGGGTGCGAGCCCGTGGTCGCGGTCGATGCGCTCGCGCCGGAAGGCGTCGAGGGCCCAGTACTGGAGGAAGACGTTGACCGGCTTGCCGAGCGCCGCGGCGCCGGCGGTCAGGATCGCAGCGGCCTGGAGCTTGTCGTCGGTCCCGGAGAAGAGGACCAGGTTCAGCGGCTCGTCCATGGATCAGGTTCCTTCAGCTCACGGGGACCAGGAGGTCGGTCAGGCGGGCACTGTCGGCCAGGCGCGCCAGGCGCGCGAGGCGCCGCTCGATGACGCCGCGCATGACGTCGCAGGCCACGATCACGTCCGGGTCGGCGAGGCGATACCGGATCTCGCGGCCGTCGCGCTCGGACTCCACCAGCCCGGCTGCACGCATGACGGCAAGGTGCTGGGAGACGTTCGGCTGTGACAGGCCCAGCTCGCTGGCAAGGCGGCCGACTTCCACCGGCTCCTCGGCCAGGCGATGGAGGATCTCCAGGCGCTTGGGCGAACAGAGGACCTTGAGGACCTCGGCCTGAAGATTCGTGATCTCGTCCATGGCCACATCGTCGGCGTATGCGCACGTGCGCATGAGTGCCATCTGTCCCGAGGACAGGCCCGGCAATGGCCTACGGGCCATGGGCCAAATGGCCTGTCCCACTGACGCGTGGGTGCACGCGGTGGCACGCGGTGCAGGCGCAAGCCCGCGGGTGCAGGCGCAAGCCCGCGGTCAGGTCGTCTGACTCGGATTCTTGACGGCGGCTACTCAGGCGAGCCCAAGTCACGGGCTTTCCTGACACCGACTCCTCAGGCGAGCGGATGACAAGAGCTGGCTGCCCCGCCGCGGCCCCTCACGCACGGATGCCATGACACGCCGGCCCGGGCGCCTGACGAAGGCTCACCTGAGTGGCATCTGGCAGGAATCCCGTTGGGCGGGCGGGCGCTCGGTGGCGGCGGGGCGGGCGCGCGGTGGCGGCGGGCAGGCGCCGGAGCCGGAGAAGGCGGCAAGCCGTCAGAGCGTCCGGTTGGCGATCTCGAGCTCGCGGCGCGTCCAGGCGCGGAGGGCAGACAGGCGACGCCCGTCCAGGCGCTCGCAGGCCCAGTCCCAGTGGATGGAGACGACATCGCCCGGCTCGACCCCCTCGACGAAACCGGCGCCGTCGATCCAGCCGCGGATGCGCTCCGGTCGAGGCGCCCCGAGCCGGAGCTTCCCGGCACCCAGCTCCAGCGGCACGACCGAGACGACCAGCCAGTCGCCATCGACCTCCAGGACCCGGCCCCACCGGATCCGGCAGGAGTCCATGACCTCGAGCGCGCGATCGATCTCGCCGGTCCGGATCAACCCCAGCTTCGGGAAGACGTCCAGGACGTGGAAGGCGTGGATCGGAACGGCACCGGCCTCCGGCGTCGTCGCGAGCCAGCGCCAGGCGTCGCCGCGGAGGCGAGGGCGGAAGCGAGCCTCCAGGGACGGCCCGAGCGCGCCCGGCGACACCCTGGCCACGAGCGGGCTGCCGAGCCAGTAGGCCTCGACGACCCTGACGTCGAGGGGGTCCGCGATGTCGTTGCTCCGGGCGATGAGCTCGAGATACGGGTAGGCGCCCTCGAACTGCTGCTCGAGCGCCCGGAGGCGGGGCTCCTCGCGGCCAACCGTCGCCTGCTGGAACAGCTCGCCGGCCTCGTCCGGTCCGCAGTAGCCGAGCCGGTTGGGCCCGAAGGCGTACCGCGCGAACCGGACGGGTCCGGATGCCGGAGGGATGGGGCGGCTCCAGCGGTGGTTGCCGTTCGGCTGGCCGCCCGGCACGAGCTGGCCGCTCGGCACGCGCTCGCCGGCAGAAGGTCTGCCGGATGCGGATCCGCCGTTCGCGGGTCCGCCGGCGGGCTCGATCCCGATCACTGGCGCACCTGGGCTCAGGCAGTCGCCCGCTGGGCGGCGGGCCGCCGAAGCGCGAGGACCGCGATGGCGCCGGCCGCGAGCAGGACGAGCGCCTGGCCACCGAGCGCAGGCCCGAGGCTCAGGTGCCCGGCCTGGACAGCCGAGAGCGCCGCGGTGATCGGGGCACCAAGCACGAGGATCGCGGTGACCGCGCTGGCGGGCGCGCGCCGGAGGGCCGCGAACCACGTGGCGACGTAGCCCGCGAGCAGCAGCCCGGTGAGGAGCGCCCACCGCCACTGGTCCGCCCCAAGACCGGCCACGACCGAGAGGCGGCCGCTGACCGCCAGGTAGCCGACGAGGACGACGAGCCCGATCGAGAGTCTCGCTGCACCGACGACCGGTGACGGCACCGACCGCAGCACGCGGCGGGCGACGATCGTCTCGACCGCCCACAGGAGCGTCGCGGCCGCGATCATCGTCTCGCCCGCGCTCCACGCGATCCCGACCGGCGCGAGGATGAGTGCCTGGCCGGCAAGGAGCACCCCGAGGGCGCCGAGCTGCAGCGCCCCGAGCCGCTCGCCGAGGAGCGGCAGGGCCAGGATCGCCACCCAGATGAACAGCGTCTTCTGGATGAACGCCGCGGAGGGCG
>JACQEG010000134.1 GCA_016200665.1 Chloroflexota bacterium
AGGGTGTTGCCGTGGTAGCTCCCCCACCGGGCGATGACGATCCAGCGGTCGCGCTGGCCCCGGGCCAGGTGGTAGGCCCGGACCATCTTCAGCGCCGTCTCCATCGCCTCGGAGCCGCCCGCGACGGGATAGATCGCCGGATCGGCCATGGGCAGGTGCTTCCCGACCGCCACCGCGTAGCGCTCGAGCGGCTCGCTGGTGAACGCGCTCCCGTGGGCGAAGGCCACGGTGCTCGCCTGCCGGGCCATCACCTCGCCGATCTCGCGGCGGCCGTGGCCCACGCCGACGACGATCGCACCGCCGGCGGCATCGAGATAGGCCTTGCCGGTCGCATCCCAGATCGTGGAGCCCTCCGCCCGGACCGCGACCGGCGGCTCGGGATCCAGGGTTCGGCGGAAGACGCGCCCGGTCATGGTCACGGCCGCGATTCTAGGCGCCGACTCGGGGCCCGCGTCAGGTAGTCCGATCGGTCTCGGTAGGGAACCGCCGCTCGGCGACCATCGATCCAGGTGGGAAGCAGCCAGTCATGCCGCCTCGTCCTAGGGTCGACCATCGCCAGGCATCGGGCGCCGCGGGGTATGTCGTTTGGCGCACCAGTCACGATGGCGCGGAGCTGGCGTGCTCGGATCGGGTACCGGCGATCGAGGTACCCGCGGTTGTCTGCCAGGCGTCGATCGTTCGCCTCGGTCGCGAGGACGACGAGTGTGCTCAGAGCGAGGCGAGGCCGCCAGCCGCGCACTTGGGCGGCCAGCCACGCTCCTCGCGCCGCCACCCCGACCTGTCGATCGAGATCGCCGAGGTCATGGATCTCCGTCTTGACCTCGATGACCAGGAGCACGCGCTCGCGAGGGTGGAACGCCAGGATGTCGGCGAAGGCCACCCACCGTCCGTCTCCGACCTCGACCTCCGTTGCCACCTCGAACCCGGCCGCGACCAACCGTCGGGCGACGTAGGCGACGCATCTCGCGTGCGCCAGATCGCGCTGCGAGGGCGCCCCGGCGGTCGGCCCGATGAAGCGGGCGTCCAGCCGACCACCGAGGATCTCCAGCGTTCGGCTTGCAGTGATCAGCGGGACGCGAGCCAGCTGCGCCCGCTCGAGCCGAGCGATCTGCGATTGGCTGACGCCGAGCTCGTCGGCGAGACGTTGCTGGGTCCATCGCCTGGTCCGTCGCGAGGTCCGAACGACCATGGCCAGCTGCTCGAGGAGCTCGCGATCGCGGGTGCCGACCACAACGCCAATCTTGAGCGGCGACGATCATCGGCCCCTTACGCAACTGGCGGGTCGGATTCCGCGGCGGCGCGCGTGGCACGTTGCCCGGATCGCCGGCTCGAGCGTCGTGGCAAGCGTGGTCGCGGGGATTCCGACCCCGCGCTTGCATATCCGTGGCGCCTGACCGCCCGTTGCGCCTGGCCGCCCGTTGCGCCTGACCGCCCGTTGCGCCTGACCGCCCGTGGCGCCATAGGGCGGCGATGCGCAGGGAAAGGCACCCCCGGGATGCGGCGACGCCCCGGGGAAGGGCACCCGGGGCGTCGGGCTGGCGGGACGCGCTGGTCGTGGGCGGCGAGCCGCCGCGCGAGGCGGTCGCCGAACGGCGGGTCGTTGGCAGCGGGCCGCCCGAACGCGGGCTAGACGCGGCCCTTCGGGACGGTGTGGAAGTAGGTCTTGTTGAAGACGATCTTGCCGAGGTGCCAGAAGGCGTTCGGCTTGGGCGGCTTCGGCGGATGGTCGTAGTCGAACCGCAGGAGCGTGCCCTTGCCGTCGCCGACCTCGAAGAAGCACATGACGTTGCCTTCGTATGCGGCGTGCTTGCCGGCCGGCTCGCGACCTTCGACCGCGGCGACGACCGCCTCCACGACGACCGGGGCCTCGAAATGGGCGGTTGAGCCGGCCTTCGACAGCGGCAGATCGGTCGCGTCGCCGAGCGCATGGACGTTGGCCCGCCCGCCGACACGAAGGGTGAAGCGGTCGGTCGGCAGCCAGCCGCCAGGCGCCGGTGCGAGACCCGACTCGATGAGGAACGGCGCGCCGCGATGCGGCGGCACCAGGACGAGCAGGTCGTAACCCAGCTCCTCGCCCTCGAGGCTCTGGATGACCTTGCGGGCGGGATC